>CAVHJW010000023.1:0-17475 GCA_963636335.1 bacterium | reverse complement strand
CCTTCTGTAGATTTCCGTTCTTTCCGTGGTAGCCCCGCAGGGAAAGACTCGTATCTACCGCGAAGCAACCTCCCAAGACCTCCGTGTTTCTCCGTTCTCCGTGTTAAGCGAAAGCAACAATATTCAAGGCAATCGTGTTCAAAACGGAAACGGAAAAATCGCCTTGTTCAATGCCTTGAAGCGAACTCGGCAGAAATGCTATAATAAGACAAAAGGACAAGAACGTCATGGATACTCTTCGCGTCGAAATCTGCTGCGGCACGGCCTGCTACCTCTTGGGCGCGGCCAAGATGATGGATATTGAGAACGACCTGCCCGAATCTTGCCGCGGGCGCGTTGAGATTGAGGCGAAGACGTGCCTTGAACTCTGCGAGCGCGACCAGCTCGGCGGCGCGCCGTATGTGCGCTTTAACGGCACGGAGGTCATGTCGCAGGCCACGCGCGAGAAGGTTCTTGCCCGCATTGTTGAACTCGTTGAAGGGCTACACTAAGATGCTCAACGGTGCGACATTCCTCCGGCGCGAGCTTATGATCCGCCTTGTCCGCGCATTTGACGCGGGCGACCTTGACAAGGAAATTGACCAAATCGCGATTCGCCTTCGACCCAAAACGGGCGATGCCTCGCGTTGTTGTGTCTATCATGACCGCGCGATCATCAAGTACCGCCTGATGGCGCTTCTCGGTGTCTCGGTTGAGGAGGAGCGCGACGAGGCGAAGACGCTCGCGGCCTATTGCGCGGAGAAACGCGCGGGTGGCGTGAGCGAATGCGCCGAGGCGGGGCGTGATGTTGCGCTCTCGCCGCTTTCTGTCTGCGGACCGGCGTGCAGCGGTTGCCCCGACGCGAAGGTTGTCTCGACGCCAAACTGTCGTGGCTGCTTCGCGCGACCGTGCGTCTACAACTGTCCGAAGAAGGCTATTGAGGTTGTGAACGGACACAGCGTCATTGATCAGACAAAGTGCATCAAGTGTGGCAAGTGCATCGCGGCGTGCCCTTACCACGCGATTATCAAGACGACCGTCCCGTGCGAAGAGGCGTGCCCCGTGGGCGCCATCCGCAAGAACGAGCACGGCGTCGCCGAAATTGATTTCAAGCGGTGCATCTACTGTGGTAAGTGCTTCCACGCCTGCCCCTTTAGTGCGATCATGGAGCGCTCGCAACTTCTCGACGTTCTTGAGGCGATGAAGCGCGGTGAGAAACTCGTCGCGATGGTCGCGCCGTCGGCCGAGCACCAGTTCCCTGGCACGATTGAGCAACTTCTCACCGCCTGTTCAAAGGCGGGCTTCTCGGACGTCATTGAGGTTGCGCTCGGCGCGGAGATGACAACGGCGCACGAGACGGCCGAGTTCATTGAACGGCTTGAGAAGGATCCGAAAACATTTATGACGACCTCGTGCTGCCCGGCGTATGTGAATCTCGTCGCGAAGCACTTGCCTGATTTGATCGGTCACGTCTCGCTCACGCCAAGTCCTATGGTCTACACGCGTGAGATTGTGAAGAAACAGTCGCCCGACGCGAAGGTTGTCTTCATCGGCCCATGCGTCGCAAAGCGTAGCGAGGCGCGGCGCAAGGCGATCGACTTTGTCCTCTCGTTCGAGGAACTTGGCGCGATCTTGGCGGGTCGCAAGGTGGACGTCCTCGCGTGCGAGCCGTGGCCTGTTCCACGCCCGGCGAATGCGACGGCGCGCAATTTTGCGCGTAGCTGTGGCGTGACGGAGGCGGTCCTCGCCGAAGTGGCCGCGACGCGGGGCCTGCCGAACTTCATCTCGAAGCAAGTCAACGGTATTGACCGCAAAACGTGCGCGATGATGCGGCTCTACGCTTCGGGGAAGATGCCTGTCAACTTCTTGGAGGTCATGGCCTGCACGGGTGGCTGCGTGAACGGCCCATGCTCGCTACAGGGCTGAAGAATAAGAAGGCGAGCGGGGCGATTTGGTCAGAATGAAGCGACCATAACGTGAACGCGACAGTCTGTGCAAATGGCAAAGTCAACTTTGCCATTTGCACGAAGCGCCGATAATATGGTATAATTTCAGCCGAAACATAAGAAAGGCATTTTTATGCTTGCTCGGAAACTTGCAAATTATATCTTGAAGGTCGCAAAATCTTATCCAACGGTGACCATTGTCGGACCACGACAGAGTGGAAAGACGACGCTTGCACGGATGCTTTTTCCGAATCATCGTTATTGCAACCTCGAGGCGGAGGACATCTTGGCGATGGCACGGGCGGATCCGCGCGCATTCTTAAGGCAAGGTCGCGAAGATATGATCATTGACGAAGTCCAGCGCTTCCCGGCGCTGTTGACATACGTTCAAGAGATTGTTGATGCGAACAAGAGAAAGGGGCAGTTCGTTCTGACGGGTTCGCATCAGCCGATGTTGAACGCCGCCGTGTCGGAGTCGCTGTCTGGGCGTACGGGCATCTGTGAACTTCTGCCGTTTTCGCTGGAGGAACTACGCGGCGCAGGAGGCGGTTCGTTTGACCGCGATACGTTGCTTTGGGCAGGTTTCATGCCGCGTCATTACGATGATGGCATTGATCCGACGATGCTGTATCGAGACTATTTTCAGACCTATGTGCAACGAGATGTCCGCCAGCTCGTCAACATCAAGGATTTGGACTCTTTCATCGTGTTTGTCCGTCTGTTGGCGGGGCGCGTTGGTCAGCTGCTCAACCGCGAGTCGCTGGCGCGTGATGTCGGGATTTCCGTTCCGACGGTCACGAACTGGCTCAATGTGCTGGAGGCTTCGTATGTGATCTATCGGTTGCGTCCGTATTACAAGAACTTTGGCAAGCGTCAGACGAAGGCGCCAAAGATCTACTTCACGGAGACGGGGCTAGCCGCTTATCTCATTGGCATTCGGAGCCGCGACCAGCTTTCAACGCATCCGCTCGTTGGCAACCTCTTCGAGAACATGGTCGTGGCTGAAGCCATCAAGAGCCGACTCAATCGCGGGCTTGATCCGGACGTGTGGTTCTATCGCAATTCGTCGGGATCAATCGAGATTGATTTGCTCATTGAGGACGGAGGACGCCTCTATCCGCGCGAGATCAAGAGTTCATCGACCTATTCCGATCGAATGGGCGCGCACTTCGCAGCCTTTCGCGACTTGTCGGACAACATCGAGTCTCCGCTTGTTATTTATGCCGGCGCGACTATCCCCTCCATCGCAGTAAACTACGCCGAGACAGACCAGTGGTGTCCAACGTCAAGTTCGGCATCATAATATGCCCCATGGGGTCGGGCTCTCATTATATGCATTACGTTATCCTCCCGTAAAATATGGTATACTATTCGCGTGACACGTTCTCATTCCTGAGTCTTGAAGCGAAATCTTATGAAGAAGATAAAAGTTGGCATTGTCGGCTGCGGCTTCGTCGGCGGAGCATTGAAGGTCTGGTTGGAGGAGAATAATAAAGACGTTCAGATTTTCGTTTCTGATCCGCCAAAGGGCATGAATGACGACCTCTCGCAAATTGATGTCGCGTTCGTCCAAATCCATGTGCCGACCGAGGACGACGGCACCCAGGATTTGACGCTGATGAAGACCCTAATTAAGGGGCTTCCCGATGTGCCCATATTCGTCCGCACGACAATTCTGCCCGGAACGTCCGAACGACTCTCAAAAGAGACTGGCCATCAGGTTTGCTACATGCCCGAGTTTTTGACGGAACGCACATACATTGAGGACTTCCGACACCAGACGATGGTCTTCACGGGCGCGGTGGATTTGCTCATCAGGATCTTCCCCGGAAAAAAGTTCACGGTGATGAGTCCGCTCGAGGCCGAGATCACGAAATACTGTCATAATGTTTTTGGAGCCTACAAGGTGACCTACTTCAACGCCGTGCGCGAGTATTGCGAGAAGATGGGGGCTGACTGGGCAAAGGTGCATACGGGCTGTCTGCTCTCTGGCTACATCAATGACACGCATACGTATGTGCCAGGACCAGACGGTAAGCGTGGCTACGGTGGCAAGTGCTTCCCGAAGGACGTCAATGCGTTCGCGAAGCTGACGGAGGGGCAGCCGCTCGGAAAGCTCTTAACTCCGCTTCACGAACTGAACGTTCACTTCCGTGGCGTTGAGGAGCGCATTTGAACGTATGAAGATTCTGCACGTCACGACGGGGATTAGTCCCATGAGCGGAGGCCCTACGCGATCCGTCAAGGGAATCTGTCGGGCGCTGGATGACGCGGGCGCGGATGTCACGCTACTTGTCCAAAACGGACGCCATGAGTTCGAGGACAGGGGGAATGTTCGCGTCGTCTACGGGAGGCACGTTGATGTTTCGGCGTTTGATCTCGTGCACGTCCAAGGACTCTGGGCACCATCACTTCATCGCGTGATGTCCGAATGTCGGCGGCACCGCGTTCCGTATGTGGTGAGCCCGAGGGGGATGCTTGACCCTTGGGCGCTTGGCGTAAAGAAGTGGAAGAAGCGCCTCGCGATGGCGCTCTACCAGAAGCGCGACCTGAAGGGCGCGGTGGCGTTTCACGTTACGGCCGCGCTCGAGGAGAAAAGTGTTCGCGCGCAGGGGCTGGCTCAGCCGTGCTTCGTTGTTCCGAACGGCGTGACGTTGCCGCAGACGATGCCCGCGCGCGCAACGGATGACGTGACGAAGACGGCGATCTTTCTTTCCCGACTTCATCCCGGCAAGGGGCTGTTGACGCTTGCGGAGGCCTGGGCAAAGGTGTGGCCATCGGGTTGGACGATGAAGGTTGTCGGGCCGGACTGTAATGGACATAAGGCCGATGTCGTGTCGCGCCTGGACGCGTTGGGCATCCGCGGCCAGTGGCAGTTTGTTGATATGTTGAATGACGATGAGAAGTGGAATGCGTATCGCGCGGCGGACTTGCTTGTGCATCCGAGCGTGAGTGAGAATTTCGGCATCACGATCGTTGAAGGGCTGGCGGCGGGCATTCCCGTCATCACGACGAAGGGGACGCCGTGGGGTGAGCTAGAGACGGAGCGGTGTGGGTGGTGGATTGACATTGGCGTCGAGCCGCTCGCGGCGGCGCTCCGCGAGGCGATGGCGCTTTCCGACGGAGAACGCGAGGCGATGGGCGCGCGCGGTCGCGCCCTTGTCGAGGCGAAATACCAGTGGCCTGCCATCGGCCGCCAGATGCTTGCGGCCTATCGCAGCGTGTTACCACGCGCCTAAACGAACGAGTTGACTTTCGTGCCGATTGAGTGAAGTCACCCTTTGCTGCGGTGATTTCCACTAAGTTTTCATTCGCCCCTAAATCTGCCTGGCGTATGGTATAATAAATAGAAATGAAATTGGCTTTGAGAGCGGTCTTCGTCGGCGCGGCACTTTTTGTGGGTGCCCCGCTGCTCTACGCCGAAAATCCGCTCTTGGGCGACTGGAAGACACCCTACGGTCTACCGCCGTATCGCGAGATTCAGAATGACGACTTCGTCCCAGCCCTGAAGGTTGCGCTCGCCGAGGACACGAAGGAAGTTGATGCGATTTGCGAAGACCCCGCTCCGCCTACGTTCTTCAACACATGCGCCGCGCTCGATCGCACGGGTCAGACGCTCACGCGCGTGACGGCGGTTTTCGGGACGCTCTTCGGAAGCGAGCGCACGGACGCGCTTGACGCAATCATGCGCGAGATGGACGCGCTCGCTGTCGCGCATGGCGCGGAGATTGTTGCGAAAACGCAACTCTTTGCGCGCGTCGCCGCCGCTTATCGAGGCGACCAAACAAACCTCACGACCGAAGAAAAACGCATGCTCGAGGACGAGTATCAAGGCTTTCGTCGTTCGGGTGCGGAGCTCTCGGCCGAGGGGCAGGCGCGTCTTAAGGAAATCAACCTCGAGCTGGCCGATCTTTCGCAGCGCTTCAGCCGAAATGTTCACGAGGCCGACCGCGCGTTTCAAGAGACGTTCGGCCTCCCGATTGCTGACTACAAAAAGGCGATGGCCTCAACAGCTGACCGCGCCCTGCGCGAGCGGATGTATCACGCCTATGTCTCGCGCGCGTCCACACCAGGCGATGGTGATAACCGCGCAATCGCCGTTGAAATGCTAAAACGGCGTCTTGAGAAGGCTCGCCTTCTGGGCTACACGACGACGGCCGCCTATCTGATTGAGCCGCGTATGGCGAAGACACCCGCGCGCGCACGGGCACTTCTTGATCGTGTTATGAAGGCGGCGAACGCGAAGACGAAGATTGAGCGCGCCGAGATGCAAAAATTGATGGATGAGGACATTAAGAAGGGCATTCTGCCCGCGGACGCGCGTCTTCGCCCGTGGGACTGGTGGTACTATGCCGAGCGCCTTCGGAAGGCGAAATATGGTTTTGATGATGAGACCTTGAAGCGCTACTTTACGCTTGAGAACGCGACGCGCGGGCTGTTTCGCGCCGCTGAGCGGCTCTATGGCATCCGCGTTGAACTCGTCAAGGACGCGCCCAGTTACAACCCGAAAGAGACGAAGACCTACCGCATTCTTGACGCAGACGGTTCGCTTCTCGGCCTCTTTATGACGGACTATCGCACGCGCACGACGAAGGGCGCGGGTGCGTGGAATGCGACGATTCGTCCGCAACATCTTGACGAGGACGGGCGCGATGTGCGACCGATTGTCATCAACGTGGCGAACCTCGGCGAGCGCCTCTCAATGCGCGATGTTGAGACAATCTTCCACGAGTTTGGTCACGCGTTGCAGTGCCTGATGCAGCGTTGCCAATACCGCGCCTCGGGCGGTCTTGACCGCGATTACGTTGAAGTCTTCTCGCAGTTCAACGAGCACTACGCCTTTCAGAGCGACCTTCTCGCAGAATACGCTTTTGACGACGATGGTCAGGCAATCCCCGCATCGCTTGTCCAAAGCCTGAACGCCGCCTCGCGCCACAATCAGGGCTTCACGCTCGCGGAGCTCGCCATCGCCGCGCTCTTGGACTTGCGCCTTCACGAGGTGACAGACTTCACGAACTTCGATGTTGAGGCCTTTGAGCGGAAGGTTTGCGAGGAGGCGGGGCTTATTGATGAAATTGGTCTTCGCTATCGCACGGCCTATTTCCTCCATTCATTTGCGGGTGGGTATGCGGCTGGTTATTATTCTTATATTTGGTCGCTCGTCCTCGAGCAAGACCTTTTCTCAATCTTTGAGAAGTCGGGTGACGTCTGGAATCGGACGCTCGCTGAGAAGTTCCGCCGCACGTTCTTTGAGCGTGGCGATAGCGAGGACCCCGCCATTCTCTTTCGCACGTTTGCGGGGCGCGACCCCGACGCGAATGCGCTCTTTGAGGCGCGGGGGCTTGTGACGAGGGAAGGAGAGAAAAAATGACAGTTGACGAACTCAACGCACGTTTCGGCGCGCCTGGGCGCATCGTCTTTCGCGCAGGATTCGCAGGCGAGGCAAATGTTGTTATTGCGAGCCGTTATGGCACGGCCGAGATTGCGCTCTACGGTGGCAACGTGCTTTCTTACCGCCCGACGGGTCATTCGCCTGTTCTTTTTCGTCCCGTGAAGCGAGACGCCGATTTTACGCGCGAGGAAAGCTTTCATGGCGGCATCCCCGTCTGCTGGCCGCAGTTCGGCAATAAGGCCTTCAAGGATCTGCCGCAACACGGCTTCGCGCGCCACAGTCTCTTCTCGGTGCGCAGTACGGAATATACCGAAGAGAAGACCGAGATGACGCTGGGCCTTCGCTCAAATGATGAGACGGCGAAGATTTGGCCGCACGACTTTGATTTGGAGCTTAAGATCTCCGTCACGATGAAGTTGAATCTCTTTCTGAAGACGACGAATACGGGTGTCGCTCCGTTTGACTTCTCGTGCGGTTTCCACCCCTACTTCCTCGTCCGCAACCGCAACGACATCGTCGTGCGCGGGCTTGACGGCGCGTCTTACGTGGATGGGACGACACCCGAGATGAAGGAGGGTGTCTGGACGGGCGACCTCAAGGTTGACTTCGCGCCCGATCACATTTTTTCGCTCGCGCCGACGCCGAAGCACGCCTTCGCCGTCCTTGACCCTGGGCTTCGTCGCGCGATTGCCATTGCGTCGAGCGGCAACGAGCGGTGTGTCGTTTGGAATTGCGGCGAGAAGAATGTCCTTTCCGACGGCGCGGCGGGCGACTGGCAGAAGTTTGTCTGTGTTGAGCCAGTGAGTGATTGGCCGTCTTCGCGGTCGCTTGCGCCGGGCGAGACGCACGAGTTGATGGTTGCCATTCAGGCACATCTTGACGAAACACTTTCACAAGGGAACGAATGACGATGAAGAAAACAACGATTTCAGAAGATTTGAAGGATTGGCAGGTTCTCTCCTGCCCTGTCAAGGGTCAGCGCTTTGACGCACGGACGCTTGAACTTCTTGATGTGAACCACGATGGGCGTATTCGCTCAGACGAGGTGAAGGCGGCTCTTGATCTCTTGACGGAGAAGGGCGTCTCGTATGAGAGTCTCTTCGGCGACCATGCGGAAGACGAGGCCGCGCTTGCGACGTGTCTTGCGAAGCAGGCCGATCTTGAGAAGATTGAGCCGACAGACGAGGAGAAGGCCGCGCTCGCAGACTGGGAGGCGAAGGGCCGCGAGAAAGAGGTGCTCCCTTGCGGTGAGAAGACGCCTGAGGCTGAGGGTGCGCTTGCGGCCGTTGAGCCGATTGTTGATGCCTTCTTTACGCCCGCAGATGATTTGCCGCTCGTGACGGAAGAGCCCGACAAGGTTCTGCCCTTAAAAGATCATCTCAATCCGAAGCACTTAGATGCGATTCTCGCGTTTGCTGAGACGTGTGTGACGCCTGTTTTGGGTGAGAAGGATGCACTCACGCGAACGGACTGGAAGGCGGTGAAGGCGGCATTTGCGTCGTATCGTGCGTGGCGTGCGGCGAAGCCCGTTCTTCACGCGACAACAAAGGCGGCGCTCGTTGAGGAGGAGCGGCTTCTCCGTTACAAAATTCATTTGGGCGAGTTTCTTGAGAACTTCGTCACGATGGCGCGGCTCTACGATGAGAAGGCGTGCGCGATCTTCCAGACCGGCACGCTGCGCATCGACGGCAAGGAGCTCGTTCTCTGCTTCCATATTGAAGACGAAGGCGCGCACGCCGCACTTTCGGCGAAATCGAACTGCTGTGTTCTTTATCTGAAGCTTCGCCGCCCCGCGGATGGTGCGACGCGCGGCATTTGCGCGGTTGTGACGGCGGGGACGATTGGCGCGCTCTATGTCGGGCGTAATGGCGTCTTCTTCGATCGCGATGGTGGCATTTGGGAGGCGACGATCTCAAAGGTCGTTGAATCGCAAGTCTCGCTCTCAGAAGCATTTTGGGCCCCATGGCGCAAACTCGGTGAGGGCATTGCGGCGGCGGTGAAGAAGTTCTTGGGCGACCGTCAAGCGAAGTCGGTTGCGAACGTCCAAAAGGGGACGGAGTCGGCGCAGGCGGGTGGCGCGGCGATGGCCAGTTCGGTCGCGGCAATCGGCATTGGCGTCGGCATGGTCGGCGCGGCCTTGGCGTCGCTTGCGGCGGCGGTGCGCGGCATGGGGCCGTGGCAGATCCTCCTCGCGATTCTCGCGGTCATTCTCGTCGTCTCGTTGCCGAGCGTCATCCTGACGTGGTTTAAGCTTCGCCGCCGTGATCTCGGCGCGATTTTGAACGCCTCGGGTTGGGCCGTCAATCACCCGATCCGCTTCTCAATGAAGCGCGCACGCGCCTTCACGAAGTGCGCGAAGACGAGCGACCGATGGCTCTACACCTTCCTTATCCTTCTCGTCGTCGCACTCATGGGTTATACCGCGTGGAGCCTTTATGCGCGTCGCGCCGCGGCCTCGTGCGCGGCCGAGACGACGACCCTTTCAAGCGAAAATACGGTTCAGACGTCGGTCGCGCCCGAAGCGGTTGCCCCGACGCAAACACAGGAGAAATAACAATGAAACAAAAAGAGAACGAATTGGTTCAGTCTATGCGCGCGGGCTTCACGCTTGTTGAGTTGCTCGTCGTCGTTGCTATTCTGGGCATCCTCGGCACGATCGGCCTTCAGGGTGTTACCAAGCACTTGGAGACGACGCGCAAGACGGCGGCCAAGACGGCCGTTGATAATTATCGCGGCGCGGTCACGAATTATATGATCGATAAGAAGAAATCGACGCCGCCGAGCGACCTCAAGGTGCTCATTGAGGTAACGGGCGATGTAGACCCCTACATTGAGGGTGGTGAGGGCGCGCTCATTGACCCGTGGGATAACCCCTACCGCATCGAGGTGAAGGGCAAGCGTTTCGCGGTCATCTCGGACGGCCCAGACGGCTCGCCCAACACGGAGGATGATATTCGCTCCGACAAGATTGAGAAGACGAAGAAATAGGCATTGACGCCACACGAAAAGGATCTTGAGATGAAAAGCACGACACCGATTGTCCCGAAGAAATTCCTCGGCATCTTCATCATGCTCGTGAGTTGCTTCACGCTGTGGGGGCTTCTCAACAACATGACGGACAACCTGGTGCCGTCGTTCCAACGCATCTTCACGATGGATCAGTCGAAGGCGGGTCTCGTGCAGGTTGCCTTCTATGGCGCCTACGCGGTGCTCGCGATCTTTGCGGCGGTGCTCGCGGAGGAGTTTAGCTATCGGAAGGGCGTCTTGATTGGGCTTTTCGTCTATGTGGCAGGTGCGCTTCTCTACATCCCGGCCTGCATTGCGCAGAGTTTCGAGATCTACTTTGTCGCAATCTTCATCGTGGCGGGTGGGTGCTCGTTTTTGGAGACAACGTGTAACCCCTACGTTCTTTCAATTGGCGATCAAGAGACGGCAGTCAGGCGCCTTAATTTCGCGCAGATGTTCAACCCTGTCGGCTCTTTGGCGGGCATCGTTCTCGCACAGCAACTGATCCTCTCGCATCTCAACCCGGCGACGGCCGAGGAGCGCGCCTTGATGGATGAGGCCACGCGTCAGGGCATCATTCACAATGAACTCTTCTGGGTTTGCACGCCCTACGTTGGGCTTTGCGTCATCGCCGCGGTCATTTGGCTTTTCTTCTTCTTCGCCAAGGAGCAAGAGTCTGTCTCGGGATCGAGCCGCCTCGTCGCGTTTCGTCGCGTCGCGGTCGCGCTCATCTTCTCGTTCGTCCCCGTCACGGCGCTCTATTTCGCGTTCCCGGAGATGGACAAGGTGACGTGGATCCTCCTCGGCTGCCTCGGGCCTGTTGCGTACATCATCGTCCAGCGTGATTACCGCGCGATGCTGAAGACGCTCCTCACGACGCCGCGTTATTTCCTCGGTGTTATCGCGCAATTTTTCTACGTCGGCGTGCAGATTGCCGCGTGGACGTGGCTTAACGTTTACTGTCAGAAGGAACTCGGCGCGACTCCGGCCGAGGGCGCGCTCTACTACACGATCGCAATCGTCATCCATACGGTTTGCCGTTGGATTGGTACGTTCTTGATGAAGTACGTTCAGCCGGCGTGCCTGATGGCCGGCCTTGCTCTCTGCGCCGTTCTCTCGTGCATCGGTGTCATGTACTTGCCAACACACATTGTCTTTACGGCATTCGGCCTGCCATTCTCCTGGAACGTTGTCTGCCTCGTTCTGATGAGCGGCTTTATGTGCGTCATGTTCCCGACGATCTACGGCATCGCGCTTGGCAACCTTGATCCCAAGGCGCTGAAACTCGGCGCGTCGGGTCTTATCATGGCGATCCTCGGCGGCGCAATCATCACGCCGTGGATGGCGGGCGTGATCGGGAATCCAGACTCAGCGTGGTGCGCGCTCGTGAAGGGTTGCCACTTCGCGACGGAGTGGGATACGAACTTGAGGCTTTGCCAAGAGTCGCTCCGCGCGAGCTTCGCGATTCCCGCGCTTTGCTTTGCGATCGTCGGCCTCTATGCGGTCATCTTCCGCAAGCCAGCGAAGGCGAAGGATGTGGTATAATTGAAGGAAACAACCTTTTTGGAAGGAGATGAGACGATGGAAGAGAAGATTAAAGAGAAATTGAACGAGATGCGCGCGGGTTTGCAGGCCGATGGCGGCGACTTGGAGCTCGTCAAAATCGACGGCAAGGTTGTCTACCTGAAGCTCGTCGGTCACTGCGGGAGTTGCCCGTTTGCCATGATGACGCTCAAGCAGGGCATCGAGGCGGGGTTGCAGGAAATTGATCCTGAGATTACCGTTGAACGCGTGGAAGGCTGAAGAAGATGAAGACATTCAATGTGTGCCTCGTCGGTGTCGGCGGGCAGGGCATCATCTTGACGGCGGACATTCTCGCGAAGACGGCCGCGCTTTCGGGGCTTGATGTGAAGAAGTCTGAGATTCACGGTATGTCCCAGCGTGGCGGTTCGGTGTCGAGTCAAGTACGTTTCGGCTCTTGCGTTCACTCGCCGATCATTCAGGAGGGGACGGCTGACGTTCTCGTTTCGTTTGACAAGGTTGAGGCGCTGCGCAATGTCGGCATTCTCGCGCCGACGGGGAAGGCGCTTGTGAACGACCTCTTCCTCGTGCCCGTCACCGTCTCGTCGGGTCAGCAGAAGGGTGTTGAGGATCTTGATGGCCGCGTGACGACGACGTTTAAGAATCTCGTTCTTGTGGACGCGATGAAAATTGCGACAGAGGCGGTCGGTAACGCGCGCACGATGAATATGGTGCTCGCGGGTGCACTCTCGACGCTTTGCCCATTTCAAGAAGAGACGTGGCATGAGGCGATGGCCTCGCTTCTGTCGGGCCCGAAGGCGAAGCTTCTTGACATCAATTTGAAGGCGTTTACACTTGGCCGTGAGGCCGTTCGCGCTTAAGACGGCTATGGCGATGTGGAACCGAACGGCGGAGACGCTCTCGCGCGACGAATATGCGAAACTCCAACTGGAGGGGCTTAAGAAGTCCCTTAATCGCGTCTGGGGCAACGAGTTCTATCGCGCGCGCCTACAACGCGGCGGAATCGGTTCGCCAGAGGATGTCAAGTCGCTTGATGACCTGACGCGTCTGCCCTTTTTCACGAAGGAAGATTTCCGCGAGGCGTATCCGCTCAAGATGAACTGCGTCAGTCGCAAGGATCTGATGGAGTTTCACATGTCGTCCGGCTCAACGGGCACCCCCGTTGTCATGGCCTATACGAAGGGCGACCTTTTGCAGTGGTCGGAGTGTATGGCGCGGTGCTACGCGATGGCGGGGCTTGAGAAGGGCGATGCCGTGCAGATTATGCCGACGTTCGGCCTTTTTAACGGCGGCTTCGGGTGTTATCACGGTGCGCGCCGCGCCGAGCTTTTCACGATTCCCGCATCGTCGGGGAATACTGAGCGGCAGATCCGCCTCATGAAGGATTTCAAGACGAAGGGCTTCGTCTCGGTTGTCTCCTACGTGCCGCGCCTCATTGAGAAACTCGACGCCTGCCCCGAGGGTGAGCGCGATCTGCCGTATCTTAAAGTCGGCATTTTTGGGTCGGAGACGTTCTCGGACGAGACGAGAAAGCGCATTGAGTCGCGTCTCGGCATTGAGTGCTTCGACATCTACGGCATGACCGAGACGGGCGGCATCGGCACGACGGGTCAGGACTGCAAGTGTCACTGCGGTCTCCATGTCTGGGAAGACCAGTACATCACCGAAATCATCAACCCGACGACGGGCGAAGTCGTCCCCGACGGCGAATATGGCGAGATTGTCTTCACGTCATTGACGCGCGAGGCGATGCCAATCATCCGCTATCGCACGCACGACATCACACGCATCCTCTCACGCGAGAAGTGCGCGTGCGGGCGTACCTCGCTGCGCATTGACCGCATCACGGGGCGGACGGACGATATGCTCATCGTGAAGGGCGTCAACTTCTATCCGCGCCAGGTTGAGCAGGCGTTGAAGGAGATTCCCGGCGTCGCGGACGAGTTCCAGATCATCCTTGAGGAAAAGCACGGCATGACGGACGTCACGATTTACGTCGAGGCGGAGCCGGGCGTGACGGGGCATACTGTTGCCAAGCACTTGCGCGAACGTCTCGGCTTTTTGCCGAAGGGCGACGTCGTGCCGATTGGCTCTCTGCCGCGCACCGAGGGCAAGGCGAAGCGCGTCATTAAGAAGACCGCAGAATGAGTTTTACGGGCGGCGCTTCATCGCCGCTAGAAAGGACGTTTAGCTCAGTTGGTTAGAGCAATTCCTTTACACGGAATGGGTCGGGGGTTCGAGTCCCTCAACGTCCACCACTCGATTTTAAGGGAGAAACGATATGAGAACGCTGATTACGGGGGCCAGTTCGGGGATTGGCGCGGCACTCGCTGAGGCGTGCGCACGGCGTGGCGAAACGTTGTTTCTCTGCGGACGCGATGCGGCGCGGCTCGCCTCGGTCGCCAAACGGTGCCACGCGGTTGCCCCGTCGGCGGGGCATGAAGCGGCGCAGATCTCAACCGAAATCATCAATGTCGCAGACGAGGCGGCGGTGCGCGATTGGATTGTGCGCTGCTCGGCCGAGGGCCCGCTTGACCGCGTCTTTGCGAATGCGGGCGTTTCAACGGGCGAGGAGACAGAAAAGAACGTGCGGCGCACGTTCGCCGTCAATGTGGGTGGTGTCGTCAATACGGTGCTCTCGGCGCTTGAATGTGGCGCGCGGCAGGTTGTTATCACGGCGTCCATCGCAGGATATGGGCCGCTCAAGGCGTGTCCAAGCTATTCGGCGACGAAGGCATGTGTGAAGACGTGGGGGCTTGCGCTACGCGGAGCGTTGGCGGCACAGGGCACCAAGGTCAATGTGGTGTGCCCCGGGTTCGTCCGCTCGCGCATCACGGATGGCAACACGTGCCCGATGCCGTTCTTTCTGGAAGCGGATGTCGCGGCGCGGAAGATTCTGCGCGGCGTGGATCGGAACGTGGGGCTGATTGCGTTTCCCTGGCCGATGCGCCTCGCGACATGGTTTCTTTCAATCTTGCCGTTCTGGCTTAACGAGCAGATCAACCGCCTTCTGCCAAAGAAGGTGATTTGAGGCGTGTGCATTTTATCGGCTTGTTTCGCTTATCTTTTTTCCACTTGCGCGTTTTTCACGGATGTGATATACTATTTGCCAATTTCATTCATGACGTAAGGAGAAAGAAGAAGAATGGTTAAGATTAGAATGCGCCGCACGGGTTGCACGAACCATGCGACCTACCGCATCGTCGCGGCTGACGAACGTAGCCCGCGCGATGGCAAGTTCCTTGAGATTCTCGGGTGGTATGACACCCAGATGAAGGAGAATAATTTCCAGATCGACCTTGAGAAGGTTGATAAGTGGCTTAAGAACGGCGCGAAGCCCTCGACGACGGTCGCCTCGCTCATCCGCCGCGCGAAGAACCCCAGCCTGAAGCCGCATCACGCGACGCCGGCGAAGAAGGTTGAAGAGAAGAAGGAGGCCTAAGCCATGGGTATCAAGCTCATTGACAAGATCAACGCCGAGCAGACGGCGGGTCTCGCGGCGAAGAATTTCCCCGAGTTCCGCACGGGCGACACCGTCCGCGTCTCGATCAAGATCAAAGAAGGTGACAAGTTCCGCGTTCAGGACTTCGAGGGCAAGGTGCTCGCGATTGACAACGGCCGCAAGAACGTGTCTGGCAACTTCACGGTGACGCGCGACAGCTACGGCGTCCGCGTGGAGAAGCTCTTCCCCTTCAATAGCCCGTGGATTCAGGCGATTAAGCTCGTCAAGAAGGGCAACGGCTGGCGCGCGAAGCTCTACACGGAGCGCACCTTCTGCTCGCACAAGGCGGTTCGTAAGCTCGTGAAGAAATAAGCTCGCCGTCCGTCATGGATGAAAGAGAAGGGGCGTGGTTGTCAAAGCCGCGCCTCTTTCTTTTTGCTATAATAGACGTCTATGAAATTTGAGATTCTCCCCTCCTTTCTCGCCGCCGATCTTGGCACGCTTAAAAGCGAGCTTGATCGCGCGGCCGACTCGCTCGCGGATGCCATTCATCTCGACATCATGGATCCGACCTTCGTGCCGAACATGAGTTTCGGCCCGTCAATCGTTGATTTTTGTCGTCGGGCACGCCCTGCGTTCTATCGCAATGTCCATTTGATGATGAACCGCCCCGACCTCTATCTGGAGGCCTTTGCGAAGGCGGGCGCCCAGACGCTGCAATTACACGTTGAGGCCGACTGTGACCTTCACGAGGAGTTGAGGCGCGTGCGTGCGCTTGGTATGAAGCGCGCGATTGTCCTCAACCCTGAGACGCCCGTTGAGGTTCTGACGCCCTATCTTGACGAGATTGACGAGGCGCTTGTCATGACGGTTCATCCGGGCTACGGTGGGCAGACGTTCATTGCCGAATGCTTGCCGAAGGTTTCGTGGCTTCGTGAACGTTGCCCGACGCTTGATATTATGATTGACGGCGGCGGGAACGACAAAACGATTCCTCTCGCGGCGAAGGCGGGCGCGAATCAGTTTGTCGCGGGTAGCTACCTTTTCAAGCAGCCCGACATGAAGGCGGCGGTTGCGGCCCTTCGTCGCTCGCTTTGTTCGTCTTAAGCGTTAAAGTTCTGCGAACGCGGGCGGCGCGTTGTCGGGCGCATAGATGGCGTGCGCTTGGAGAATGGCGAGGAGTGCAAACGACGCAAGCATCATCTCCCCGCCCTCTTCAAACACGGTGCACAGCGCGGTGATGGATTCAGATAGGTTGCCGCCTGATGTATGACGGAGCCAAGCGGGCAGTCGATCGCAAACTTGCACCATAACGCCAGACGCGCCGAGAACGCTGACCGTCCACGCCACGGGATGCAGGCGAAAGATCCCCTTGATGAGGCGCGGAGCATAATAGGCGAGCAAGATTGCAAACACGCCGAAGAACATTACGAAGTAGGCGAGTACCAGGCCTTTCGCCCCCAGCGGTGCCGCGCCATTCGTGAGAAAGCGCATCTTGAACGGCGTGCCGCCGAGTGCGTCTCCGTTCGGTTTCACGAGTCCGTAGACATTGCCGTCTGACCCCACCACGTCGGGATAGGCGAACTTCATCAGCGCGACATGGAGATCCAACTCCTTCACCACGGCCATCACCGCGATGCATGACACGCAGAGACACAGAAATACCTTGCGTGTTGTTGAGCCAGAGAATGGGCAACAGAGCCATACGGTTGGAACGATGAGGATGAAGAACGGAATGGTCATCACTTCAAAAAACGCATACCCGCCGCCGTCAAACGCGTTTTTTAGCGCCGCTGGCTCCATTACCGACCAGACCACCGTGAGAGCCGCCAGAGAGAGCACCCATACAAGGGGCGCCAACAACCAAGATCTTTTTGATACGATGATGTTCATGTTCTTCCCCTGATTCTGTCTTAACACTTGATTATAACATATCTTTTGCCGTTCTCACATCTCCATTGGGTTTGTCTGGTTATGGAGCGCAATAATCTATAATTGACGGTTCTATGTCTGATGTGGTATACTACGCGACATGGAACTACGTCATATCAGGTATTTTGCGGCCATCGCACGCGAAGGAAACATCTCGCGCGCGGCGAAGAAACTCGGCATTAGCCAGCCCGCGCTCTCGAAGCAGCTCGGCGAACTCGAAGACTCGCTCGGACAGA
>CAVHJW010000022.1:0-17878 GCA_963636335.1 bacterium | reverse complement strand
CAACTAGTATATCATAAATAGGCACCAAAATGCAAGAGCCAAATTTTACAAATTTATCAGACGACCAAAAAGTTATGTCATCGCCCAAGAGATCTCGGCGGGGGCGGAGTCGGCGACGAAGAGAATGACAATCTTGAGACCCGTCGGCTTGATGTTCTCAAGAACGCGCTGTAGGACGCTTGGAAGTTCAGGAGGCTGCGCGACGAGATAGGGGAATTCGTCGATGTTTACGCAATGATGTAATACTCGTATTATGCCAAAGAAGCAGCATTCCTTGCAAGCATCATCTTCAATACGTTTCAAACCCAGGCGTGGACGATGGAGACAGCAACAAAAAAAGAAGGACGGGAAACCGCCCTTCTTTTGTTTCGCAACCGTAGCGCGAATCAGTCAGCCGTTTCCTGGACGTGATCCGTGTCAGAGCAGGTGACGACCATCTCGCCAGCATCACCCTTCTTGATCGTATAGGTGCCGCCGGTCGGGCACTTCGGAGCCGTCTTCATGTAGCCCGAACCGTCCGACGGAGCGAGATCGTCCATCGTCGGCTCCTTGCCAACGTTCTTCGGCTTGGAGACCCAGTTCTCGGCCGCCGTGCGGATCGTGGCCTGGTTGCCGATGCAGGCGTTCGTCTGCGATTCCTTACGATACTTCACGAAGTTCGGGATCGCAATGGCTGCCAAAATGGCGATGATCGCGACCACGATCATGATTTCAACAAGGGTGAAACCCTTCATCATTTTCTTGTTCATTGTTTTATTCCTTTCCTTTTATTAGTGCCGCAATCGGCACTTGCCGGTCGCTGGCGAAATTATAAGCAGATAGCGTGCCAATCGTTCTTGCTGCTTTTTCCATACACGACTATTCATCGCCCACACAAAATTCGCAGGATTGCAAAAGCGCTTTTCGCAAAAGCGCGAATGTTATTCGTCTTCAGAAAGTTTGCGATAAAGTGTCGAAAGGTTCACTTTCAGGCGTTCGGCGGCCTTTTCCTTGTCGCCACCCTCGGCATTCAGAATTTCGCCGATATATTCGCGCTCCTTCTGGCGCAAGAAGCTCTTCAAGGACGAGTTATTCGCCGAGCCGACAACCTTTGATGCACTCGTCGCAACAGGACTTACCGCACCCTTGTGCTCGGTGACACGTGCAGGGAGATCCTTCGGCTGAATCTCGCCCGAACCCGCAAACGTGAGCGCATGGCGTATGCAGTTTTCAAGTTCACGCACGTTCCCCGGCCAGTCGTAAGCGAGAAGAAGTTTCGCCGCCTCGTTGCTAATGACGGGCGCCTCCTTCTCTTTACCAACTTCCTCCGTGATGAAGTGGCGCGCGAGCGGAAGGATGTCCTCCGTGCGCTCCCTGAGCGGCGGAATGTCAATCATGATGACGGCGAGGCGATAGAACAAGTCGCTCCGGAACGTCCCCTTCACGACCGCCTCCTCAAGATTCGCATTCGAGGCCGCGATGATGCGAACATCAATCGGAATACTTTTCGTGTCACCGACGCGGCGAATCTCGTGCTCCTGCAAGGCGCGCAAGAACTTGCCTTGAAGAATGAGCGGCATCGACGAGATCTCGTCCAAAAAGAGCGTACCACCGTTCGCCGCCTCGAAGAGGCCTTCCTTGTCCGACACCGCGCCCGTGAACGAGCCCTTGACGTGTCCGAACATCTCGCTCTCCAGCAAGTTCTCTGGAATCGCAGCGCAGTTGACGGCAACCCACGGACGGTTCGCACGCGTCGACGACTTGTGAATCGCACGCGCGACAACTTCCTTGCCTGTGCCCGACTCGCCATTGATGAGGACGGTCGCGGCGGTCGGCGCGACCTTCGCAATCGTCTCGCAGACCTCGTTCATGGCGGGCGAGGACGCAATAAAGTTCTCAAAGCGATAGCGAAGCGGCGCGTTCGTCGCGCTTGCGGCGTGCGTCTCATTCGACGCAATCTTCTCCTCGGCGCGCTTCAAGCACGCAATCATTTCGTCCACCTTGAACGGCTTTGTGAGATAATCAAAGATGCCGCTCTTCATCGCCTCAATCGCCGTCTCAACGCTCGCGTAGGCCGTGAGCAGAATGACGGGGAGCGTTGGGGAAAGCGCGTGAATTTCGCGGAAGAGTTGCATACCATCCATCGGCTGCATGCGCAAATCGGTAACAACGATTTGCACGTCGCCCGCGCGGACAACCTCAAGTGCGGAGGGCCCATCCTTCGCCGTCTCAACCTCAAATCCGTTCGCCTTCAGGAGGCTCTTCATCAAAAGAAGAATCCTCGGCTCGTCGTCAACTATCAGAACCTTTGTCATAGGCAATTTCAATTTATTTGAATTATTATACCATAAATGGAGGTAGAAAAGTGAAGAACCAAGGCAATCATTTTTCTCTGGCATAGAATCTGCTATTATAAAGCGACATTAGACTTATGGAAATTCAGCTGACTAAGACGAAGACCATTACAATCGGCGGAGGCCCCAAGAAAAAACGCCACGTCGCACTTGATGTCGTTGGGCTCGACCTCTTTTCAGGCGACAAGCGAGGCGTCCCTGCTGTGCGCCTCACCGAGAAGAAAGGCGTCCTTCGCCTCGCCTCCGTTGGCTTCGTCCCGCCGCCCGATGCGGCATTGCCGACTTCGTGGGAAGAGGCCGCAAAGCCCTGCACATGGTCGCTCCCCGCGCCATTTCAGGCCCCGCGTGCCGCACTTGCGGTCTCATCGCCCGACATGTTCTTCGCGCAAACGACGCGCGACGCCTTCAAGTCAGACTTCACAGCGGGCGCACACATCAGCGCCGCGCCAACGGTCGCGAGTGCCACAAAGGCGAAGAAGTTCTCGCTCAAGCGCGACACGACACCTCGCATGAAGCCGCCGCAAGCCGAGCAGACAGAAGCGCCAACCCAACAGCCCGCCCAGAAGAATGTGCCCGATCCCGAACCGGGCGTCCCGATTTCGAATGGTGGCACACGCTTCGTCATGAAGCCGCTCGGCGATGCGGAAGAATTCGTTCTTGAGGCGGGGCTTCCCGAATACCAGACACTTTGGCTCTCACGTCTTCTGCCTGAGGGCAAGCGGCCAACCACCGTTTCCATCCAAGTGCGCCCCGCCGCGCTCACGGCGAGCATCTTGAGGCAGAGCGCATTCTCAAAAGACGGCGCAACGCTCGCGCTCTTCCTCAATAATGACAACGCGCAGATCGTCGCCTATGATAAGGGCGATATCATCCTTTGGCACGAATGCCCGCGTGTGCCCGGTTGGAACAAAATCAACATGGCGCTCAAGCAGGGGCTCGGTCTTGACAACGCGACGGTGCTCACGGTGCTTGAAGATACGCTCATTGACCCGCGCCCTGCGTTGGAGGCAGTCGTTCAACCCCTTCTCGACGAACTCGCCGTCTCGCGCGACTACCTCATCGGCAAGCGAAGCCTTGAGGTGAAGAATGCCCTTCTCCTTGGCATCCCCGCTGGTGGTCGCTACTTTAGCGCCATTGCCGAAGACCATATCCACTTGCCGCTCGTCACACCGAGCCCCTTTGATGGTCTTGAGCGCGCTGACAAGATCTTTGTCGGTGAAGATGTCGTCATTGGCGACGGCGCGGAGAAGCGGGCGACAGGCGATGAGAACACCTTCCTCGGCGCGCTCGGCGCGGCACTCGCCTACATTGGAGAGGAGCGGGCTGAATGAAGAAGAGTGCCTACCACCTGAATCTCCTTATGGAGAGCGAGCGCCTCAGTTCCTCGCCCGTCCGCTTCCGCGTCATGATGCCGATTCTCGCGGGTCTCGCCGCGCTCGGCATTGCCGTTTGGTGGCTTATTCTCTTCGGTCAGATTGTCCTCACGCAAACGAACGTCACGCGCCTCAAAAACGAAATGAAGGCGCGCGAGGGGGCGCACCGCCAGATTAAGGAAAAGATGGCTCAGGTGAACGAATTCACGGCCGAGCTCGCGCAACTTGACTGCTACAGCAACTCCATTGTGCGGCGCGGCGAGCTTCTGACGAGTCTCGCCGAAGCGATGCCACTTAAAGTTCAGCTTCTCAAACTTGAGATTCCAGCACCCGAGCCGCCGAAACTCCCCGAGGCGCCAAAGCCGCCGCCCGGCAAGAAGAAAAAGAAAAAAGCGCCAGTCTTCGTCGTTCACGGGCCGACAGGCTACGTGGAGCGTGCAACGCTCGTTCTCACAGGTCGCGCGCCGAAAGATCCGCCTGTCTTCGCGCTTATGGAGTCGCTTGCGGGTGATGCGTTTACGAACGCGCTCATCGTCACACACGACCCACGCCATCCCGACCCGAGTCCGCGTGTGCGCTCATTCCGCCAAGAGACAATGGGCAACTCGCGCGGCAAAGGCGCGACGCGCATGGTCGCCTTTGACATTGAATACCGCCTTCCTGAAAGGAGGTTTGACAAGTGAACCTCCAAAACATGGCACCGAATGCGAAGCGTTCGATGATCCTCACGCTTCTCTTAGGCGGTATCGCGGCCGCGCTCTACTTCCTCGCGATTGAGCCGACCGAAGAACGGCTTCTGAAGACGAAACGCGACCTCTCTCAAACGACGCAGAAGCATCGCACAATGATGTCGGAGCTCGGTCGCGCGGCAACCGTTGACAAAGATCTCGCCGAGGCAACCGCGCGGCTTGACATCTACAAGGCCGCGCTCATCCGCCCCCTTCTTGAATCGACGGCAATGCGCGCAAAGTCGATTGTTGACGCGCTCGCGCTCGGCTGTGAACTTTCGGGGATGGAATACGAGACGCTCACACCCCTTGATTTGCCGATTCTCGGCGCGCCACCCGAAAAGAAGTACACGCGTTGCCCCATTCGCATCACATGCGTTGGCACTTATCAGGCCGCAGCCACGTTTATTCGCTGCCTTGAACGCACATTCCCACTCGTGGCCGTTGAATCTATGAGCATCGTCACGCGTCAGGACGCAAATCTCCAACAAATCACAATCGTCCTTGAATGGCCGATGGAGAAGGGAGTGACGGCGAAATGAGCACCCTTTTCCTTATGTTGGCCGCCGCGACCATTCCGCTCCGGAACCCCTTCTGGCCCGTCGGCTACCACGGCAAGGCTGAGACAATCTCAGATGAGCCGCGCATCCAAATTACCGTTGACTCAACCGCCGAGAACGAAGAGGCCTCGCGGACGAGTGCCAACGACGAGACGCTCGCGGCGGCCGCCGCCGAACAAGATCTTGACGATGTGCAGATGATGAACCGTCGCTGGATTGAGGCGCGCAAGTCGCTTAAAATTGGCGGCATGATGAAGGCGATGGATGACAAGAGCCGCCAGTCCATCTCAATCAATGGGCGCATCTATGGCAACGGCGACCTCATCTCAACCAACCACGATGGCTACCGCTTCACGTGGCGCGTTAAAGGGCTTACCGACAGCAAGACGCTCAAGCTCGTGCGACTCCGCGCGCGCGAACTCGACGAGAACGAAAAATAAAAGAGACATTTGAAAGGAAAAGAGAAAATGAAATTCGCATTCCCCGCCATCGCCCTTCTCGCGGCCGTCCTCGCCTTCGCGCAGGAGGCAGTCACAAACGACACGCCATCGGTGCTTGACGGCCTTGCCGATGAGACCACCCAAACGAACGAGAGCGCCGCAAAGCCCGTTGAGTCCACGCCCGCCCCTGCCGAGCCCACGCCCGCCCCCGTGGAGCCTGTCACCGCGCCAGAACCTGTGACGGCCGAAACAACCCCAACGGCACCGGCCACGCCCGAGACCGCCACAACGGACGAAATTGACCTTGATGAAGTTGATGACACGGCGCTTGATGCCTCGCGTCCCAAGATCCACACCGAAGGCGATGAGAAGTTCGTTGACGTGGACTGCGACGAGGCGACGCTCGCGGACATCCTGCGCCAGTTCCGCAAGACGACGGGCGAGAATATTATTTCGTCAGAGTCAACAAACCTCCTGCGCCGCGTCTCCGTCACCTTACGCCACACGCCGTGGCATCAGGCTCTGACGGCCATCTTGAACGCACGCGGCTTCCGCCTTGACGAGCGCGATGGCATCTACCGCGTTGTGGAAGATCGCCAAACGATTCCTGTTCTTACGACGACGTTCCAACTCAATCACGCTTCGGCGAAAGAATTGGCCGACCTCTTCAATACGTCCTACGCGCCACGCGACAAGAGTGGCAAGCCGACTCGGCAGATTGCGACATGCTTTGAGGGCGCGAACGTCGTCGTTGTCACGGCCGAAGAAAAGACAATCTCCGACTGCGCGGCCATTGTCAAGGCGATTGACCACGCCGTCGCGCAGATTTACATTGAAGCCCGATTTGCCGAACTGTCGTCCGATGCTATGCATAAGCTCGGCCTTGACTGGTCAAAACTTGAAAGTTGGGGCGCGACCGTCAAAAACATGGAAGGTGGCGCCACCTGGTCGCAAAACCCGAGTGGCAAACTCGGCGTCAGCAATGACTCGGGAACCGCGAACCGCCACGATGTCGGTGGCAAGGGTAGCTACATCTCGGGAACGTTGGCGGTTGACGACTTCGGCTTGGCACTCAGCGCATTTGAGAAAGATACCAACGCCAGCATCTTCTCAAACCCGAAGGTCATCGTCTCAAATGGAAAAGCCGCGAAGATCGACATGACGACGAAATTCCCGAATGTTGAACTCACCAGCCAGCGTAACACCCAGTCTGGAACATCCTACATTGACTACACGGCCAAGATTCAGCAGATCCCAGGTGACAAGGAGAAAGGCCTCTTCGCGGGTAGTGCCTTCTACTACTGGGGCATTGAACTTACCGTCAAGCCGCGCATCTCGCCTGACGGACTCATCTCGGTCGAAATCGTGCCAACAATCTCGCAGCTGACAGACGACGAGGAGCTTGAAACCAATAAAGGCTTCTACCAGATTGGTAGCGCGGCGAGCACAGATTCCGCCAACGCCAAATATCCGATCATTGACGTCAAGTCCATCTCAACAGAGTTCACGATGAAGAGCGGATCAACGGCCGTCATCGGTGGATTGAGCCGCACGAAGGAAGAAGATGTTGACTCGGGCATCCCCTACCTGCGCGACATTCCGTGGATTGGGCCGAAGCTCTTCGGCTGGAAGAGCCGCCAGAAGGTGCAGAAGGAGATTATCATCTTTGTGACGCTCGGCATCGCGAATCCTGAGAGCCTGCCGCGCGATCTGGGGCTTCCGAAGAACGCCGTGCTCGGGCGTGAATACGTTGAGGGCAAGCGCCTTGAGCCCGGTGATCGCGCTGGAACAGCCGCCGAGGTGCTCTCACTTGATATGCGCACACTTGAAGAACAGCGCGAGTCGTCGCCGCGCAATGATGCGGCAACGCGCACGCCCGAGGCGAAGCAAGACGGCGCGGGCTCCGTCAGCGTCACGCTTTCAAAGTAAATCGCGCCGAACGCGAACGATGCTCGCAAGACCTCGCCGTTAGGCAAGGCGTGCGAGCGTCGCGGCGAGGCCCACGTAGTTTGCAGGCGTCATCTTGAGGAGGCGATCCTTGTCCGCCTTCGGGAGCGGCAGCGCCTTCACGAAGTCACGCATAATCTCGGCCGTCACGCGGCGTCCGCGCGTCAGCTCTTTGAGGCGTTCGTAGGGATGATCCATGCCGACCTTGCGCATGACGGTCTGAATCGGCTCGGCGAGAACCTCCCAGTTGTGGTCGAGGTCTTCCGCGAGGCGCGCCTCGTTGAGTTCAAGCTTGCCAAGCCCCTTCTCGGTCGAGCGAATCGCGATGAGCGTGTAGCCGAAGCCGACGCCCATGTTGCGCAAGGTCGTCGAGTCCGTGAGGTCGCGCTGCATCCGCGAGATCGCAAGTTTGCGCGCCATGAAGCCAAGGACGGCATTCGCGAGACCGAGGTTGCCCTCGGAGTTCTCAAAGTCGATGGGGTTCACCTTGTGCGGCATCGTTGAGGAGCCGATCTCGCCCTTGATCGTCCGCTGCTTGAAGTAGCCCATTGAGACATACATCCAGACATCGCGGTCAAAGTCGAGAAGAACTGAGTTCCAACGCGCGAGCGCGTCAAAAAGCTCGGCAATGCCGTCGTGCGACTCAATCTGCGTCGTGAGACGGTTCTGGCGGAGGCCGAGCGACTCAATGACGCCCTTCGCGAGTTTCTCCCAGTCGACGTCCGGATACGCAGAAAGGTGCGCGTTGAAATTGCCGACCGCGCCGTTCATCTTCGCCGGCATGACGAGTCGGTCAATCTCGGCGGCCTGGCGTTTCAACCGCGCCGAGACGACCGCAAGCTCCTTGCCGACCGTCGTCGGAGACGCGGGCTGGCCGTGCGTGTGCGCGAGCATCGGCACCTTCGCATAAGCCTTCGCCATCTTTGCAATCGTCGCTGTCATCTCATCCATCGCCTTGCGCAAGACCGCCTTGCCATCGCGCAACATGAGCGCGTGCGACATATTGTTGATATCTTCGGACGTGCAACCAAAATGAATGAACTCTGTGCGCGAATTGAGCGATGTCTTCGCGACCTTCTCTTTGAGGAAGTATTCAACCGCCTTGACATCGTGGTTTGTCGTCTTCTCAATCTCTTTGATGCGACGCGCGTCGTCGAGCGAGAAGTTGGACGCGATTTTGCGAAGCGCGGCGCGTTCTTTTGCGGAGAGCGCCTTGCATTCCTTGATGGCCTTGTTGTCGCAGAGTGCCTCAAGCCACGTGCATTCAACGAGCACGCGCCGCTTGATGAGCCCGAACTCAGAAAAGATTTCCTGAAGTTCCGTGCACTTGTTTGAATAGCGCCCATCAATCGGGCTGACCGCGAGAAGAGTATCAATGGATGTCATGGTAATGTATTATAGCAAAATTTCGTCTGAGGGGTGTCACATCATGTTCAATGCGGCGAAGTCATGAAAGAATGTGGGGTACGACTTTGCCGCACACGCAACATCGTCAATCTCGACGGGCGCGTCCGCAACAGTCGCGCCGACCGCAAGCGCCATCGCGACACGGTGGTCGTGAAAGGAGGTGAATGCGCCGCCCTGAAGCGGCGTCGTGCGCCCATAAACCTCAAACGAGTCATCCGTCACCGAGACCGTGATACCAAAACCATTGAGGGTTTCTTTCATCGCCGCGACACGATCGGACTCTTTGAGACGCAGGCGACGGATGCCGACAAAGCGCGTTGTCCACGCGCGATGGGCGGCAACGACGGCGAGGACAGGAAAAAGATCGGGGCATTCATCCACATCCATCGTGATGTCGCCCGCGCGTGCGAGAGCCGCGAGACGCGCGACAATGACGCGGTCGGGTTGGCGCGAATCGTCCGAAAGACATGACAACGAGGCGCGATCAATCTCAACATCGCACCCAAATTCCTTCATCGCGAGCGGAAACGCCGCGCCCGACCAGTCGCACTCAAACGACGGCGCGGTGCGCGCAGAGACGAACGTCTGACGACCGGGAACGCGAAACCCCGTCGCCGTCTCCTCAATGCGCACGCCGTAATCCTTGAGAACTTGAAGGGTCATCTCGACGTATCCGCGCGAGGCGAGCGGCGAAGAAAGGCAGATTTCAGAATCACCCTCTAAAAGGGGCAAAGCAAAGAGAAGCCCACTCACAAACTGTGACGAGACATTCCCCTCCAATATCTGAACCCCAGGGCGAAGAGAGGCGTAGTCAATCTGCGGACGCGCGGCCAACCGCCCCTTCATAATCCAATCTGCCTGAAGATTCAACGCGGCAACGACAGGACCTAAAAGACGGCGCGTTGTTCCCGACTCGCCACAGTCAAGCGCAAGGGCGCCCGCCGTTGACGTTTTCGCGTTCCCCTTTAAGCCCTTTTCCATCTCCCTCAAACACCGCTTCGTCGCCGCAATATCATCGCAGTCGCCCGCCGACGGCGCGAGAGAGGTCGTACGATGCGCAAGAAACTCGGCAATCAAAACACGATGCGCGTGCGACTTCGAGATGGGGACGCACATGACGCCCTTGCGAAGGCCGGGGAGAAGCCTCATCAAAGCGCCTCCTTGTCGAGATCAATCTTGATGGCGCGAACATCGCCCCAACCGCAGGGAAGCGCGAATGTGACAACCGCGCCTGCGCGCTTCTTGTCGCTCTTCATAAGCGGAGTCAACGCCTTTAACGATTCTGCCGTTCCACGCGTCACGTCGTTCACCTTACAGGGCAATCCCGCCGCGTCCAAGGCGGCCGCGAGTTCGTCGGGCCACGTCGCGGGCGCGAGGCCTCGGCGGACGGCCATCTTAGCCTCCTCAACACAGCCGATGGCGACCGCCTCACCATGCGTGACGGCGTAGTTTGTCGCCTTCTCAATCGCGTGGCCGACCGTGTGGCCGCAATTGAGAAGAAGCCGACGCCCCACTGTCTCAAACGGATCTTCTTTGACAATCGCCACTTTCACCGCGAGGTTCTCATAAATGTCACGCGCCGTGGGCATCGCACGCTGCGTTGACGCGCGCACCCGCGCATCAAGGATGGCGTGCTTGATCATCTCGGCGCGTCCATCGCGCAAAATCTTCGGCGGCAGGGTCGAGAGGAAGTCAACATCAATGACGACGAGGCGCGGTGAATGAAACGCGCCCGCGAGGTTCTTCCCCTCCGCAAGGTCGCACCCCGTCTTGCCGCCCGTTGAGGCGTCCACCATTGAAAGAAGCGTGGTCGGCACGTTGATCCAATCAATGCCGCGCATCCATGTTGCGGCGGCAAAACCCGTCAGATCACCCGTCACGCCACCGCCACAAGCCGTCACGACATCCTGACGCCCGAGCCCCGCCTTCGCGAAGGCACTCCAAAGCGAGGCAACGGTTGAAATCGTCTTATACGACTCGCCAGACGGAATCGTGGCAATCGGCGCAAGCCCCAGCTTCTCCCGCCACAAGCCGTCGACCGTCGCATCTGCGACGACGCGCTTGCCCGCAAGAATCGTTGGCGCAATCCCCTCGCCAACGATGACGAGCGAGTTGCCGAGATCAAACCAACCCGCGATACGATTCGGAAATGAGGCATAGTGCGCGGCGCGCTCTTGCGCCTTATTGCCGAGCGGTCGCGTCCCCTTCGCCGCGCCGAGACGTCGCTGAAGTTCCTCGTCGGACGGCGTCTCAAGGCAGAAGACCGCGCCGTGTGACGCACAAAACGCGCGGTTCGCATCCGAGAGGAGTGTGCCGCCGCCCAGCGCAATGACACCCGCTTCCGCGTGGCGGAGCGCGTCTGACTCAATCGCACGAAACGCCGCCTCGCCATCCGCCGCAAAGATCTCGGGAATCGTGCGGCGCGTTTGAGCCACAATCGCCTCGTCCAAATCAATGAACGGCACGTGCAGCGCAGCGGCCAAACGGCGACCGAGCGTCGTTTTGCCCGAGGCGGGTGCGCCCGTCAAATAAATCGTCTTCATTTACAAAATTTCCTTCAAGCGCAAGATGCGTTGATTGGCACTGCCACGAAATGATAGTGAAATATCTTTGAGCCCCTCCATGAAGGGGCCATCCACAAGCACGTCAATGAGAGAGAGAAATTCGTCTGTGACCTCGGTGCGCCAACGCGAAGCCACGGGGGCGGGTTTTCCAAAACAGGCGGCCAAATCATTTTCTAAAACGCACCCTGTGTAAACCCAAATCGTCTTCTCTTCGCCGAAGCGCGCGCGCAGACGACGGAGAAACGGGACGAGCGCGCGCTGGTTGGCAGGTTCCATCGGCTCGCCGCCGAGAATGCTCAAGCCCGCGATGAAGGAGGCCGAGAGCGCGTCCAGAAGTTGATCCTCAACCGCTGGTGTAAATGGCTCACCGTAGGCGAAGTCCCACTGATCGGGGTTAAAGCAACCCTTACAATGATGGGTGCAACCCGAAACGAAGAGCGTGACACGAACACCCTCTCCGTTTGCGATGTCGCAGGTGCGAATCGACGCGTAGTTCACGACACGTGCAGGACGCGCTCCTTAATTTCCTGCGTGCGACCCTGATTCCAAAACTGCGTGCCGATATACCCGCACGTGCGGCGCGCGACGTTGAGCTTCGTCTCATCGGTGTTGCCGCACTTCGGGCACTTCCAAATGAGTTTACCCGCCTCATCACGCACGATCACAATCTCGCCATCAAAGCCACACACCTGGCAGTAGTCCGACTTGGTGTTCAACTCGGCGTACATGATGTGGTCGTAGATGTACTTCATAATCGCGAGAACAGCCGGAATGTTGTTCTGCATATTCGGCACCTCGACGTAGCTGATCGCGCCGCCCGGGGAAAGTTTCTGGAACTTCGACTCAATTTCAAGTTTCTTGAAGGCGTCGATCTTCTCCGTCACATGGACATGGTAGGAGTTTGTAATATAGTTCTTGTCCGTCACGCCCTTCACCGTCCCGAAACGCTTCTGCAAGCACTTCGCGAACTTGTAAGTCGTTGACTCAAGCGGCGTACCATAAAGCGAATAGTGAATATCCTCCGCCGCCTTCCACTTGGCCGTGAAATCGTTGAGTTTCTGCATGATGACAAGCCCCAGCTTCTCGCCCTCGGGCTCCGTGAGCTTCTTGCCGTTGAGCGCGAAGACACACTCCCAAAGACCCGCATAGCCAAGCGAAAGCGTTGAGTAGCCACCGTGGAGGTACTTATCAATGGGCATGCCCTTCGGAAGGCGCGTCAAGGCACCGTACTGCCAGAGAATCGGCGCGGCATCTGAGAGCGTCCCCGTGAGGCGCTCGTGACGACACTGAAGTGCCTTGTGGCAAAGCTCAAGCCGCTCCTCAAAGAGGCGCCAGAAAGCGTCCATGTCCCCATGCGCCGAGAGCGCAACATCAACGAGGTTGATCGTGACGACGCCCTGATTGAAGCGACCATAATACTTCGCCTTGCCCGTTTCGGGATTGACCCACGGCGTCAGGAACGAACGGCAACCCATCGGCGTGTAGCAGTGGCCCTCGCCATTTGAGTCGATCTTGTACTCAAGCATCTTCTTCTCGGAGATGTAGTCGGGGACGAGACGCTTGGCCGTGCACTTCGCGGCGAGTTCCGTCAAATACCAATAAGGCGACGACTCGTGGATGTTCTGCTCCTCAAGGACGTAAACGAGTTTCGGGAAGGCCGGCGTCACATAGACACCCTTCTCGTTCTTGACACCGAGGATGCGTTCTTTCAAGACCTCCTCAATGATTGCGGCCAAGTCCCGACGCTCGGTCTCGTTGCGCGCCTCGCCCAGATACATGAAGACCGTGATGAACGGCGCCTGACCATTCGTCGTCATGAGCGTGACGACTTGATACTGAATCGTCTGCACGCCCTTCTGAATCTCCTTACGGACGCGGCGCTCAACGATGGCGTCAAATTTGTCAGCGGGAATCGTCGCCCCCGACTCGGTGCACTCCTCAGCGAGGTCGCGGCGAATCGCCTGACGCGAGATGTCCACGAAGGGAGCCAAGTGCGTGAGCGAGATTGACTGACCCCCATACTGGTTGGAGGCGACTTGCGCGATAATCTGCGTCGCGATGTTGCACGCCGTGGAGAAGCTCTTGGGCTTCTCAATCATCGTCCCCGAGATGACGGTGCCGTTCTGCAACATGTCCTCAAGGTTCACGAGGTCGCAGTTATGCATGTGCTGCGCATAGTAGTCCATGTCATGGAAGTGGATGAGCCCTTCCTTGTGCGCCTGGACGACATCCGCGGGCAACAGAAGGCGCGCGGAGACATCCTTTGAGACCTCGCCCGCCATATAGTCGCGCTGAACCGAGTTGATGCGCGGATTCTTATTCGAGTTCTCCTGCTTGACGTCTTCATTGTTGCTCTCAATGAGCGAAATAATCTGCTCGTCGGTCGAGTTCGCCTTGCGCGCGAGTTCACGCTGATAGCGATAAACGATGTAGCGCTTCGCAACGGCGCGCGAGCCCAGTTCCATGATCTTGTTCTCGACGACGTCCTGAATTTCCTCAACATGCATCGCGCGGTCGCGTGCCTCGCACACGCCCGCAACCTCCTTCGCGATGAGGCGGATGCGATCTTCCGAGAGGGCCTCCGTCGGGTTCACAACATTCGACGCCTTGCGAATCGCGTCTTCAATCTTGGTGATGTCAAACGGCACTTCCTGCCCGGAACGCTTGATGATCATCATCTGCTTCATATCTTTCTCTCTTCTCCTTCTCGCTTAGACGAACGTCTGTGACAAAATAAAAATAACTACCTCTTGTATGTGCAAGAGACTATCATACACAAAATCTTGTTGTTACGCAAGGGGGTTTCTATCAACAGGTTGTATACATCGCCCTGTCAATGACACTATAAGTTGTGGAAAATGCCGAAAAACGGCAAAACGTCAGACGTTCGTCCACGCAGACTGGCTCTTCGCCGAACGAAGCGCGGCCTCGACGAAGCGAATTGAGCGAACGCCCTCGCGTGCGCCCGGAAAGTCGCCTGCCTTTCGTGTGCGAACGGCTGCGACAAACGCATCGTAGATATTAGAGAGCGCTTCAACAAAGCCCTCGTGATGACCTGCGGGGAAACGCGAGGCGGCAACCGATGCGAGGGACTGCGCGCCCACATACGGCGCTTTGCGATGATAAACTTTGTCAGGCTCAAATGGCGAACGCACGATGAGCTGATTCGGCGACTCCTGATCCCAAAAGAGCGAAGCCTTTCGACCATAGACGCGCAAACGAACACCGTTCTCCTCGCCCGTTGCAACCTTCGATGTCGTAAAAATCGCCTTCGCGCCCTTTTCAAGATGAAGAATCATGAGCGCATCATCGTCAAGCCCGCGCGTATTACCGAAGGACGAGAGGTCGGCCAACAGGCGCGTCACCTCAAGCCCCGTCACGTATTCAATCATTGAAAAGCCGTGAACCCCCAAATCGGAAACAACGCAACTCGGGCCTGCTTTTTTCGGATCAACCTTCCAACCGCGGATTGGGTTTTCTTTGCGGAACGAGCCTTTCACATATTCAAGCGTAATCTTGTCAATCTCTCCAAGTTCCCCCTTCTTGACGAGGTCTCGTGCAAGTTTGATCATGGGGTAGCCAAGATACGTGAAGGGAACACCAAAGATGCGGCGATGACGACGCGCGAGCGCAGCGAGCGTGTCCGCCTCGGCCGAGGTGAAAGAAATGGGCTTTTCGCAGAAGACATCCATCCCCGCCTCAAGCGCGGCCTTCGCGATCTCAAAATGCGTCTCGTTCGTTGTTGAGATGACGAGAAAATCAATCTGACCTCGCTCACCCGCAATCAGGTCGCGCCAGGTCGCATACACGCGCTTCGGATTGAGTCTCAGAGCCTCGCCCGTTGCGTGATTCTTTACTGCGTGGCGCGAGAAGCAACCCGCCACGAGCGTCGCAAGGCCATCCAAACGAATCGCCATGCGATGAATCGGACCGATGAATGAACCCTCGGCCCCGCCGACCATCGCATAGGAAAGAGGGCGAGAGGCGGCCATTACATTCTTCCGCTCAAGGCATCGATGAGATCGCACAGACGCTTGTAGCAGTGCGAGAGGTCATCGTTGGTAACCTGAAACATATATTCGCCCGCGCGCGCCATCTCGCCTTCCGCATTCGCGAGACGCTTCTCGATCACGCTCGGCGCGTCCGTGCCACGCCCTTCAAGGCGCGCACGCAGTTCTTCCATTGACGGCGGATTGATGAAGATGTCAACATAGCCGATCTTCATCGGATCCGTGTTCGGGAGCGCGCGCACGTAGTCACGCACCTTCGCCGCGCCCTGCACGTCAATGTCGAGAATGATCGAGTTGCCCTCGGCGAGGACTTCCTCGATCGGCGATTTGAGCGTGCCGTAGTAATTGTCGTGAACACGCGCGTATTCAATGAAGGCGTTCTCTCGGATGAGTTCCTCAAATCTCGCCTTCGTCTTGAAGTGATAGTCAATGCCATCCTCCTCCTCGCCGCGCGGAGGCCGCGTCGTGCACGAGATCGAGTAGACGAGGTCGGAATACTCCTGCAGGAGCATGTCAATGAGCGTCGACTTGCCACAGCCCGACGGCGCGGAAAGGACGAGGAAGAGCGGCTTCGTTTTCATCCGATCATGCCGCCGTTGACGGAAATGATCTGCCCCGTCACGTAGGCCGCGTCGTCACTCGCGAGCCACGCGACCGCCTTGGCGATATCTTCAGCCGTGCCGAAGCGACGGAGCGGAATCGTCTCCATGTACGCCTTCTTGACGTCATCGGGCAGGACATCCGTCATCTTTGACTGAATGAAGCCCGGCGCGACCGCGTTGCAACGAACATTGCGCGAACCGAGTTCCTTCGCCGTCGTCTTCGTAAGCGCAATCACGCCGCCCTTCGACGCGGTGTAGTTCGCCTGCCCCGCATTGCCCATGATGCCGACGACGGAGGCGATATTGATAATCGAACCGCCGCACGCATTGCCCGCCGCGTCCTTGTTCTTCATCATCGGGCGCGAGACGGCGCGCGTGAAGAGGAACGTGCCCTTCAAATTCACATTGAGGACGGCATCCCAGTCGTCGTCGCTCATGCGCATCAAAAGGCCATCCTTCGTAATGCCCGCGTTGTTGACCATGATGTCAATCTTGCCGAAGTCCGCAATAACAGCCTTGACGCACGCATCAACCTCGGCCGAAACCGAAACGTTGACGCCGTAGCCTTTCGCCTTCACGCCGAGCGCCTGGAGTGCGGCAACCGTCTCGTCGCACCACTCCGCCTTCAAATCGCAGATCGCCACATCCGCGCCGCGTTCGGCGAGTTTCTTCGCAATGGCCGCGCCGATGCCGCGCGCCGCGCCTGTCACAAGAGCGACCTTGCCCTTCAAGTTCTCGTTCATCTCTTCTTCTCCTTCGCTGTTTGGTGTGGTGAAATGGAATTAGCCGAGCGCGGCGACCGTCGCGTCGAGAGTCGCGATATCGGCCACGTTGGAGGCCTGAAGCGCGGCATCAATCTTCTTGACGAGGCCCGAAAGAACCTTGCCAGGGCCGAACTCAACAAACGTGTCGCAACCGAGCGCCTTTGCCGCCGCGACATCGGCCGCCCAGTTCGTCGTGCCGGTCACCTGCTCCAGCATCGTCGCCTTGATGACGGCAGGGTCAGACGAATGCGGCTGACCCGTCACATTCGAGAGGACGGGGAACGTCGGCGCGTGGAATGTAATCGTATCCAGAACAGGCGCGAGTTTCTCGCGCGCAGGTGCCATAAACGGCGAGTGGAATGCGCCCGCCGTCGCGAGCGGAATCGCGCGCTTGATGCCGAGTTCCTTCGCCTTCGTCGCGGCCGCCGCAATCGCGTCCTTCGAGCCCGAGAGAACCTGCTGCGCCGCCGAGTTGATGTTCGCAACCGTGCACCCAGTCGCCTCGCACAAAGTCTTCAATTGCTCGGGCGTTGCACCGACGATGGCAATCATGCCCGACGGCGTTGCCTCACATGCCTCCTGCATGAACCGGCCGCGCGCCTCCAAAACTTTCAGCGTCGAATCGAAGTCAAGAACACCCGCCGCGCAAAGTGCGCCCCACTCGCCGAGCGAGAGACCCGCCGCGCAGGTGAAGGATGTTGCACGCTTCTTCTGGAGCGCGGTGTAGGCCGCAAAACTCGTCACGAAGATCGCAGGCTGGCAGATATTTGACTTTGTCAGTTCTTCAGCAGGACCTTCAAAGCAAATTTTCTTCAGGTCAAAGCCGAGGACGGCATTTGCCTTATCAAAGAAGCCCATCACCTCAGCATCCGCCTCGGCGAAATCCTTGCCCATGCCAGGAATCTGAGCGCCCTGACCTGCGAACATACAGCAAATACCCATCGTCTTCTCTCCTTCGTTTCTTTTTAGGAACGCCCAAACGTCGTTCAGCCCTTGATAAACTTTTCGCCTTCCGCGACCGCCTTCAGGTTGAGGTCGAGAAGATTCGCCTTGCGCGCACTGATCGTCTCCTTCAGCGCCTCGGTAATCGTCTCGGGCTTCACGCACTGGAGCTTCTGGACGATCGCGCCGAGGATGATCATGTTCGCGA
>CAVHJW010000021.1:0-18084 GCA_963636335.1 bacterium | reverse complement strand
AGGTTTGTCGTTCTGCCCGCCGCGCGCATCCTGTCCGACCAATCCGTGTTGTCCTACCGTGCGCGCGCAAACTGGGCCACGAATCTATACGTTGGGATTCAGGCCAGTTTTAATGGGGGAGACTGGAAAGCCATTGACTCCGTCCCCGTCGGAACGGGTGCTGAAGTCGTGGACTGGACGACGCAGACCGTTGACCTGAGGGGACACAGCGGGGAACGAATCCAGCTGCGCGTCAACGCGATGAACACCGGCCTCTTCTACCAAGGTTCCGAATCCGACCCTTGCGGCATCCAGCTCGACGACTTCCAGATTACGAACGTGCGCGGGTTCAATGAAAGGACATATGAAACGGAGCCGGGTGTGCGCCACCTGCAAGTCCTTTCGCTGGCGCCAGGAGCCGAATGCTCTTTCGCCGTTACGCCGATTGGCGAAGAGGGAGCGGTGGAGAGCGCGGCGGTCTGGACGCGGATTGCAGCGGCGGGCGAGGCGACGACGACGCTGCCGGAGATTACAGGCGTGACGTCAATCTCGGAGACTTCGCCCGCTGTTCAGGAGGGCTTTTATCGCGAGTGTGCGCGCGGAACGAACGTCTTCTTCGTGAGCTGTTCGGAGAACGTGACGTCGCTCGCGGCGCGCCCGAGCCATCTCTCGCTCGTGCCGGACGAGGCGGTCGCGGTCTATCCGCAGGGCGGCGGCAAGTTCGTCGTCACGGTTGATGGCGGCGGCATCCCCGAGAGCATGGATCGCTCGCGTATGATCCTGACGCTCGTGGCATCCGATGCGAACGGCGCGACGGCCTACAAGGATCTCTCGCTCCGCTTTTCGTCCGAGACGACGGCCGAGACGTATGAGCCGCTAGCGGAAGAGAAGACGACGTCCACGACGCCGATTCCCGTGCCGCACGCGTGGCTCGTCGAGAAGGGGCTTGTGGCGGATGGCGCGGCGGACGCGGACTTCGAAACGGCGGCGAAGGATGACCCAGACGGCGACGGACAGTCCACGTATGCGGAGTATCTCTGTGGCACCGATCCGACGAACAAGGACGACGTGTTCAAGGTCTTCATCGAGATGGTGGACGGCGAACCAGTCATCTCGTGGTCGCCGACGAATGCGGCGGCGATCTACACCGTTGAGGGTAAGCCGAACCTCGCAACTGAAGAATGGACAGTGAGCACCGACTCCAATCGCGCCAACCTGCGCTTCTTCCGCGTCCGCGTCACCCGCCGCGGTACGCGAATTTAGTCTTGGAAATGGGGCGGTTGAATTTGGTATACTAGTAGAGTTATGAAAAATAGTGTATTCCCCTCGTTTGTCACCTCTCTCGTTCTCTTTCTCTCCCTCGGCTCCGTTGCGTTTGCGCACGATGATATCATCTGGGATGATCAGCCTGGTCAGGGGTGGGAGAATTCGTGGTATCCCCTTGGCAATGGTCGTCTCGGCTGCATGGTTGATGGCGGCACGAAGAATCTGAAACTTCAGTTCAACGTGGATACGTTCTGGACGGGGTCCAAGAATATTACAGGCCCCGTCAATGACGGCAATGCCGACTCAAATTACTCAACGATGGGCGCGTATCAGAACTTCGGCACGCTTGAGGTCTCATTTAAGAGCCTTGACGGCGCGGTGAGTGACTATAAGCGCGCGCTTGATGTTTCAAAGGCAGTCTACAACGATCAGTTCAAGATTGGCGCCACGTCTGTTCGCCGTCGCATTTTCGCCTCGGCTCCCGATGACTACATTCTCATCGTCATCAAGACGGATAAGCCCTCGGCCTCGGTCGCCGTCACCTTGCGTGGTGATCACGGCGAGAAGGCTTCATCAGATGCGAATGGCGCCTCCTTCTCGGGGACGCTCCCCAATGGGCTGAAGTATGCGGCGCGTGCCGATGTCTTTCAGAAGGACGCGACGAGCGTAACAATCGTGTTGCGCGCGGTGACGGGCACGACCTCGATCCCCAGTATGGCCGCGCCCAAAGTGAAGGCGGTGCAAAAGCGTCACGAGGCGGATTATCGCCATTACTTTGACCGTTGCACGCTTAATCTCGGCGAGGGCGATCAAACAATTCCGACGCGCACGCGGCTTAAACGTGTAAAGGATGGCGGTAGCGACCCGGCGCTTCAAGCGCTCCTCTTCAAGTTCGGTCGTTATCTTCTCATTTCCTCTTCGCGCCCTGGAACATTGCCCGCGAATCTTCAGGGCATTTGGAACAACAGCAATAATCCCGCGTGGCACTCAGACTATCACACGAACATCAACATCCAAATGAACTACTGGGGTGTTGATACGTCCAATCTTTCTGAATGCTTCACGCCTTATTCGGATTGGATGATTGCGGCGATGCCGACGGTTGTCGAAGTGACGCGCGCGACCTTCCCGGATGCGAAGGGTTATGCCTATCAGACGAGCGCGAATGCTGTGGGTGGCGGCGGATGGCGCTGGAACCTGGCGGGTGCGCCGTGGATGGCCGCGCAGTGCTATGATCACTGGACGTTCACGCGCGATAAGAAGTATTTGCGCGAAGTCGTGTGGCCGCTCATGAAAGGCGCGGCGGAGTTCATGATTTCAACGCAACTTAAAGAGCGCGCGGATGGAACGGTTGTTGTCGCGAATGGTTGGAGCCCTGAACACGGTCCGCGTGAGGATGGTGTTGCGCACGACCAGCAGATTGTGCGCGAGCTCTTCCGCAATATTCTTGCCGCCGCCAAGACGCTGAAGATTGATGACGCCTTTGTGCGTGATGTCGCGCGTCTTGAATCAAAACTGCTCAAGGATAAGATTGGCTCTTGGGGGCAACTTCAGGAGTGGGAGGCCGATCGCGATCAAAAGGGCGACACGCATCGCCATACCTCGCATCTTTTCGCCGTCTATCCTGGCACGACCATTTCGCGCGCGGCGACGCCTGAACTCGCGAAGGCCGCTGAGATTGCGCTCGCGGGGCGTGCGACAACGGGTGACTCGCGTCGCAGCTGGACATGGCCCTGGCGCACCGCGCTTTGGGCGCGCTTTGGCAACGGCGAGAAGGCGGGTGAGATGGCCGAGTCGCTTCTGCGCTATAACACGCTTGACAACCTCTTTACGACACATCCGCCGTTCCAGATTGATGGCAATCTCGGCATCGTCGGCGCGACGCTTGAAATGCTCGTGCAGAGCCACGAGATGGACGAGAAGGGGCAGCCTCTTCTGCGCTTCCTCCCCGCCCTGCCGCCGACATGGAAGGACGGCGAGGCGACGGGCATCCGCGTGCGTGGCAACAAGATTGTTGATCTCGTTTGGAAGGACGGCAAACTCGTCTCGAAGCGCGTTCGCCCGGTGAAGTGACGATGAGCGTTCCTTCAGAACTTCAAGCGGCTTTTCGCGCGCGACCCCTTGATGCGAACAAGCGGTCTGTCGGGACGGTGAGCGTCGTGGGTGGCTCGGGTCGCTATCTCCACGCCCCCGTTATCGCGGCCCTTGGTGCGCGCGCGGCGGGTGCGGGTCTCGTTCAACTCGTCGTTCCTGATGCCTCGCGCCTTTCGGCGGGCTTTCTCGTCCCCGAGGCGACCTTTACGAAGTTGACCGCGACGTGTGTGCCGCCGAAAGCGGATGTGACGGTCGTCGGCATGGGGCTTGGAATTTCGACGAACGCCGAGGTTATTGTCTCGCGCCTTCTCTCTGGCGCGGGCGGGCGATTTGTTCTCGATGCCGATGCGCTTTCGATTCTTGCGAACTGGTACGGTCGCACAGACGGCTACGACCCTGCGAAGGGACAAGAGATTGTTTTGACGCCACACGAAGGCGAAGCGGCGCGGCTTTTGGGGGTGACGCGCGAGAAGGTGGCCGCGGATCGTCTTGCGGCGGCGCGTGAAATCGTTGAACGCTATGGCGCGACGGTTGTTCTTAAAGGCGTTGAGACGCTCGTTCTTTCGGCCGATGGGGCGCGTCTTTATCGTAACAAAACGGGCAATCCCTTTATGGCGCTGGGCGGCATGGGCGATCTCCTTTCAGGTGTCATCGGCGCGCGCTGGGCGTATCTTAAGGGCGACCCATTCCTGGCCGCCGCCTCGTCCGTTTATCTTCATGGCGCGGCCTCTGACGACCTTGTCGCGGCGTTTCGCGACCCCTCGCTCGTTAACACGGCGGCCGCGATTGGCTCATTGCGTTTGCGCCTTGACCGATAGGAGGGGCGCACGTGACACGCGAGGAAATAAAGCATCGCATCGACGAGCTTCGTCATCTCATTGAGAAGGCGAATCACGACTACTACGATTTGCATCAGCCGACAGTTGGCGACCGCGACTACGATTTGTGGGAGCAGGAACTTCTGCGGCTTGAGGACGAGAACCCCGAGTTTCGCGATGCCGCCTCGCCCGTCCGCCAGGTCGCGGGCGGTGTCTTAGAGGGCTTTGCGAAAGTGCGGCACAATCCGCCGATGCAGTCTCTTGACAAGACGCATGCGAAGGGCGAACTCGCCGAGTTTGACGCCTTCGTGCGCAAGACCGTCAGCGGCTTCACTTACGTCGTCGAGCCGAAAATCGACGGTATTTCGCTTTCGCTTCGTTACAAGGCAGGGCGTCTCGTGCAGGCCGCGACGCGCGGCAACGGCACGATTGGCGACGACATCACGGCGAACGTGAAGACGATTAAGACGATTCCGCGCACGCTCCCCGCCGATGCGCCGCAGGATCTTGAGGTGCGCGGCGAAGCCTACATGACGCGTGAGGGATTTGTTGAATTAAATAAGCGTCAGGCCGAGGCGGGGCTCGAGGAGTTCGCGAATCCGCGCAACGCCTGCGCGGGTTCGCTCAAGCAGCTCGACCCGAAGGTGACGGCGGAGCGCCCACTCGATGTCATCATCTACAACGCGGGCGGCGTCGGGTGCGACGGATTTAAGACGCATTCCGAGATGATCGCCGCGTTCGCAACGTGGGGCTTTCCCGTCGCGCCGTGGACGCAGAAGTGCCACACAATTGAGGAGGTCTTCGCGGCGATCGACGACCTGCAGACGCGTCGCCACTCGTTCCGTTTTGAGATTGACGGCGCGGTTTTGAAGCTCGACGAGCGCGACCTCTACGCGGCACTCGGCGCGACGGCGCACGGTCCCCGTTGGGCGCGCGCCTATAAATACGAGCCAGAGCGCGCGGAGACGGTCATTGAAGCAATCACCGTGCAAGTTGGCCGCACGGGCATTTTGACGCCTGTCGCCGAGTTGCGTCCGACGCCGCTTGCGGGCTCGACCATCGCGCGCGCGACCTTGCACAACGCTGACCAGATCGCGCGGCAGGATATCCGCGTCGGCGACCACGTCTGGCTCGTGAAGGCGGGCGATGTCATCCCGGCGATTGACTCGGTCATTCCTGAGAAGCGCACGGGCGCGGAGAAGGCTTTCGTCATGCCGACGGCGTGTCCCGTCTGCGGCGGCGCGGTCGAGCGCGAGGAAGGGGAGGTTGCTGTCCGCTGTGTAAACCCAGCGTGTCCCGCCCAGCTCGCACGGCGCGTTGAGCATTTTGCGTCTCGCAACGCGCTTGATGTGAAGGCACTTGGTGAGACGGTTGTTGATGCGCTCGTTGAGAAGAAGATGATTTTAGATCCCCTCGACCTCTTCGACCTGCGTGTCGTCGATCTCTACGCGCTTGAGATCTCGGGACATCGCTTCGGCAAGAACGCGCAGACGGCGAAGGATGCACTTGAGGCCGCAAAGGCGCTTCCGCTCCACCGTTGGCTCTATGCGATCGGCATCCCGAACGTCGGTGTGACGGTTGCAAAGGACATCGCGGCCGAGCACACGACGTTCTCCGACCTCGCTGACTCGTCCGTCTTGAAGAACGTTATCGCGAACGACGCGCTGAAGGGCAAGGATCGGCAGATCTTAAAGATCAAGGTTGAGGCGGCGAAGGCCGTTCTTAATTTCTTTGCGAGCGACTACGGCAAAAATTTTGCGGCGCGGATGGCCGCCCTCGGCATTGACCCGGCGGCGGAGAAAGCGGCGGCGGTGAAGGCAGAAGGTCCGCTCGTCGGCGCGGGGTGTGTCCTCACGGGCACGTTGTCGCGTCCGCGCGGCGAATACGCGAAGATGATTGAGGCGGCGGGCGGCATCGTGCAGTCGGCCGTCACGTCAAAGACGCGCTACCTGATCGCTGGCGCGAACGTTGGCGCGACGAAGACGGAGAAGGCGCGCAAACTCGGCACGGAAGTCATTGACGAGGCGCGGCTTTTGGAACTTCTGAAATAATGGCGCTTTCTCTTCAGATTCGTCAAGCGCAGAAGCAGGTCATTACACCTGCGATGATGATGGAGCTTTCTCTCCTTCAGTTGCCTATTGGCGAATTGCGTGAGGCGGTCAAGAAGGAAGTGGAGTCAAACCCAGCCATTGAGGTGGTCGTTCCTCATGGTTCGCGCGCCGTGCGTGCTACATCAACAGAAGGCTCCAAGGAGGGCTTTCTTGAAAACGTGGCGGATGAACGCGGCGAGACGTTGGACGAACATCTCCTCTCTGAACTTCGCATGGGCGGCGTTGAAGGGCGTGATCTCCTCGTCGCGCAAGCGATTGTGGAATGTCTTGATGGTGACGGTCGCTTCACAGGAACCTATCCCGATCTCATCATGATCTTGGAGGGGCGTGGCGCGAAGGGTGTCACGAATGCAGAGTTGGAGGCGATGCGTCAGCGCGTGATGGCGACCGACCCCAAGGGGTGTGGCGCGCGTGACCTCGCGGAGTGTTATCGGGCGCAGATTTCGTCGCTCCCCGCCGCGCGTCGCGCGGAGGTTGAGAAGGCGATTGATTTCGTCGCTGCGTCGCTGACGGCGAAAACGATTGATCGCACGAAGATGCCGAGCGCGGAGTCAATTGCGCTTTTGAAGAAGCTTGATCCCTACCCGGGGCGCCTCTATGAGAATGTCCGAACGACGGTCGTCGCGCCCGATATTTTTGTTGATGCCGCAGGGGATGTTCGTGTGGATCAGTCGGATGTTCCTGAACTTCGTGTCTCGCCCAAGTATATTGAGATGGCGAAGGATCGCGAACTGGATGCCGAGACGCGCGCGTATGCCGCCGAGCGCGTTCAGCGGGCGCGTGCGTTTCGTGAGGCTGTGATTCGCCGCCAAGAGACGATGGAGAAAATCGCGACCTACGTTGTGGGTCGTCAGGCGCGTTTTATTGCCGAGGGCGCAACGGGGCTTGTGAAACTGACGATGGGCGAAGTCGCCAAAGCGGTTCAGTGCACCATCTCAACCGTCTCACGCGCGGCCGCTCGCAAGTATGTGAAAACGCCGCGTGGCACAGTGCCGCTTCGTACGTTTTTTGTTCTCGTGGATCAAGCCCCCATCGAACGTTTGCGCGCGCTCTATGCGTCATTTCCTGTTGGCGAGCGTCCATCAGATGAAGCGGTGGCGGCGATGATGAAGAAGGAAGGTTTTCCGATGGCGCGGCGGACGGTTGCGAAATATCGCGCGCGGCTTGGGTTCTTTTAGGAGGGCGTGGCGATGGCGAAAGGCGAGATTCTCGGGCATCCAAAAGGGCTCTTTATCCTCTTCTTTACGGAGATGTGGGAGCGCTTCTCGTTCTACGGCATTCGCGCGATTCTCGTCCTCTACATGGTGGATCAGATTTCGTCGGGCGGCTTCGGTTGGACGGACGCGAAGGCGCTTGAGGTGCTCGGTGTTTTTCAACTTTTCGTCTACTTAACAGCCATCCCAGGTGGCATCATTTCAGATCGTTGGCTCGGTCCGCGTCGGAGCGTCTGGTTCGGTTGCCTTTTTATTATGCTCGGCAACTTCGCGCTCGTTTTGCCGTGGGCGTGGGCGTTCTTCCTCGGTCTGACGCTCATCGCTGCGGGTGGCGGGTTCTTGAAGCCCAATATCTCGGCCCTTGTCTCGCGCCTTTACGCGCATGGCGACGCGCGGCAAGAGTCCGCGTTTTCCATTTTCTATTTGGGCATCAACGTCGGTTCTTTCTTCTCGGGAATCGTCGTTGGTGCAATCGCGATGCGCTACGGTTGGCGGTACGGATTTCTCGCCTCGGGCTTCGGCATGCTTTTGGGTCAGGCTGTTTACGTCTGGGGGCAACGCTATTTGCGCGAGATCGATATCGCCGCGCCCGCCTCCGCCGCCGCGTCAACCGAGTCGCACGCGCCGCTCACGGCTGACGAGAGGCGACGTCTTCTCGTTATTCTCTTCTCGTTCTTGAGCGTTATCGTCTTCTTCACGGCCTTTGAGCAGAGCGGCGGGCTTCTAAATCTCTACGCTGAGCGCTTCACCGACCGCACGATAGGTTCGTTCGTTGTTCCGACACCGTGGTTCCAGTCATTGAACCCGCTCTATATCGTCTTGCTCGCGCCACTCGCGGCAATGCTTTGGCCGTTCCTCGCGCGGCGTGGCAAGAACCCGCCCGCCATCGTCAAGATGGGGCTCGGAACGGTTATCATGGGGCTTGGCTACCTCTTCATGGTCGCGGCCGTTCTTGAGCGCGACGCTTCGGCCGCGCATCAGAGTTCAATGGTCTGGATTGCGCTCGTCTACTTGAGTTGCACGCTCGGTGAACTCGCGCTCTCGCCCGTCGCGCTCTCGTTTATCACGGCGACCGCGCCCCGCCGCATGACTTCGCAGGTGATGGGCCTTTACTTCGCCGTCACAGGCGTTTCGGGTTACCTCGCCTCGCGTATCGGCGTCTTCGCGCAGGACGCGGGCGAGATGACGGTCTTTTTGGGACTCGTTGTCGTGACGACGGCACTCGGGCTTCTTCAGCTTCTCCTTTCGCGCGTTCTCGTGCGCGCGTCAGAGCCATGACCTCTCGCGAGATCCTCTTCTTGCACGGCTTCGCTTCGTCTGGCGCGAACGGCACGGTCGATATTTTGCGCCGCGCCTTTTTGGGGGCCTCGGCGGCCGACCGCGTAAAGGTCGTTGCACCAGATATTCCTGTTGATCCCTTAGAGGCACTTGATTTTCTCCGTGCGCTCGTTGAGCGGGATCAGCCCGCGCTCATCGTCGGCACGTCAATGGGCGCGATGTATGCCCAACAGTTTCACGGCTTTGTGCGCATTTGCGTGAATCCGTGTTTCTGCCTCTCAAAGAAGTACGACATCTTGCACGTGGGGCGTCACAAGTGGCTGAGTCCGCGCCAAGATGGGGCCCTTGATTTCCACGTGACGAAGGAGACGGTGCGCCATTTTGAGGAGATGGAGGCGCGTCAGTTTGACGGCGTGGACGAGGTGGATCAACTCTTCTGCCACGCTCTCTTCGGCGATGAGGATATGATTTGCTTGCCCGAGCGCGCCGTCTTTGAGCAACACTACCCGGGCTGTTCGCGCCTCTTCCATGGCGGGCACCGCCTCAATGCGGACCTCGTTCACGGCGTTCTTCTTCCTGCGATTAAGGACCTCGCGCTCTTTTAGATTTTGTAAATGGGGCGTTGCGGCTCGCCCTGCGGGGCTACTAAGAAATACATCCTTCTGCCTGCGGCGCATGTGGTAGCCCCGCAGGGAAAGATCAATTTTTCGATTGGACGCATAGTGTGGTTGGGTGCTTGACGATAGGGAGTGGGGATGATAAAATAGTGGGCGATTTGGTAAGATTCGTGTAGAATTGTCTTATTAAGGAGTTGGTTATGTCGTCAAGGAACTTTGTTATTGCCGTACTGGGCTTACTTTCTTCCGCTATCGCTCTCTCCGCCATCGCCGCAACGCCTGTGGCCGTTTGGGATAACAACTTCAATGAAGTGACAAAGGGCGGCTATACGCTCAATTTGAACGGAAATACGGCCGTTATGGATTCGGCGAACACCGTCACAAATGCGCTTAAAATCTCGTCCACGAATGGTATTTTGATCGATAGCACGGAGAGCACCCTCAAGGACTATACGATTATTGTTCGCTGCTCAAACGTCAATCTGAGTTCAAGCGACAAGCAGGTGCTTTGGACGACGCAGGGTGGAGACTACAAAGACGCCACTGGCATCGCCTTGAATGCGAACAATGCAAGCGTGTGCGGAATTAACGGCTACACGTATGCTGACTATCGAGGCTCCCCTGCCCTGCCCATTCCAGAAGGCTATACTTCTCTTGTTTTTCAGTATGAGACTGATAAAAATGGTGTGTCAGGCAGAGGCACAAGAGCCTATGCCATCACAACAGACAGCGTGACCAACATCTATGCTGCAAGTGGACTTAGGTGGTCAAGTTGGTCTTCATCACAACTTGCCCTCGGGGGACTTCGTGGCACGAACGCAAATTACAAGCCTGCGACGGATATGACCATCACGTCAATTGCGATCTTTAGCACGCAGCTGACCACAACCGATATGGCCTCCTACAAGTTCCCGTCCGAAGAGCCGGATCCTGCCCCAGAATGGGATGGTTCTGAACCGATTGATCCGAACACGGGTAAGTATGACTCGCAGTCGGGTCTCATTATCTCAAACGCAACCGTGACGGCGATTGAGGGGCTCGGGCTTGCGATTGACTTCTTCCTTGAAGATAGTCAGGTGACGGCAGAGATGGCTGACTACGGTGTTGAGGTTGCCGCAATTTCAGACGCGAACAAGGTGATCGCCGAATCGCTCTCGGGCGCGACGAACTGCGTCAAGGGTTCACATCGCATCTACTGGGATATCAAGGCGGATAACTACACCTACGATGCTAGCACGACGCAGATTACGGTTCGCTTCTGGAAGAAACTCTACTGCATCATCGACCTCTCCTCTGGAAAGGCCTCGGACAAGTATCCCGTCTCCTATCGCGTGAGCCCGCCAACAAAGGGTTTCAATGTGGATGAATACAAGACAACGAAACTCGTTTTGAAGCGCGTCGAGGCCGGCACCTTCATCATGGGCTCCAATACGACGATTGAAGCGCACAAGGTTACAATCACGAAGCCGTTCTATATGGGGCTTTTTGAGGTGACGCAGAAGCAGTGGGAGCTTGTGACGGGGGATAATCCGATTACGAACAGTGACTATTACGCATCTGGATATACTGCGAAGGTCGATAACGGCGCTGTCATTGGTTTTACCTATCCAGATATCCGCGGCGCGACAAATGGCATTCAGTGGCCGACCAACACAACGGTTGATGGAGATTCGTTTATTGGCATCATGCAAAAGCGGACGGGGCTTTCTCTTGATCTTCCGACGGATGCGCAATGGGAATATGCGTGTCGCGCTGGAACGAAAACGCTCTTCTATTGGGGGGATGAGAAAGATTTGAATTATCTCGTCTGCTCGGATGGGTTTGACGAGTCGTTGACTGTCGGAACAAAAAAGCCGAATCAATGGGGCTTTTATGATATGTCTGGAAATGTCGGCGAGTATGTCGCAGATCGATACTGCGCCGAGGATTCTCTTCCGTTTGGGGAGGATCCCAAGGGTGTGACGACGGGGGGCTCTTGGACGATTCGTAATAGCGGATGGCAAGCGGATGCGAAAGATTCAATTTCCGCTCGTCGCGTATCATCCAAGATTGATAATAATGAGGATCTGCCGAAGTGGTCGGGGCTTCGTCTCTCTATGCCGATGCCGACAACAGAGGATGATTCATCGTCTTCAACGACACCTGCGGTAGACCCGATTCCGGAACTTGACGCGAGCGCGACGGCGAGTGATGTCGCGGAAGCGCTCGAAGGCTCGGCGGACTCGCGTCTCATTCGTAAGATTGTGACGAAAGCGCGCTATGACGAATATCGCAAGTGGGCGCAGGCGCGCGCGGGTGACAACTACGAAGATCGTCAGACGAAGGTTAAAAACGCGCCTTACGCCTATTTCGGCTATGCGCTTGATTTGCAGGACGTTCCAACGGCGTTTCCGTCTGCGAATGATCTTATGATGACTGCGATTACGCCAGCCACGTCTGCGAGCGAGAACGGTTGGACAATTGCCGCCGCGCTCACCGACAAGACAATTGGGAGCGGTGCGACGAGCGAGAATCTTCTTGAATTCTTTGAGGTTGTTGGTCGCACACGTGAGTCGGACGACTGGTCAACGGAGTGCGTCACGACGACCTGTACGGGCGGCAAGGATGGCAAGGCCATTCTCGTCGCGACGCCGAAGGACGAGAATGTGAAGCTTCTCTACTTGCGCGTTCGTCTCACGTGCGAGTAATAGGTCTAAGGCGAGAATGTTGTGAAGATTGGTTGTCATCTTTCGTCGAGCGGCGGCTATCTCGCGATGGCGCAGACGGCCGTCTCAATCGGCGCGAACGTCTTTCAATTCTTTACGCGCAATCCGCGCGGCGGCGCGGCCAAGCCACTTGATCGGGCGGATATCGCGGCGTTTCGCGCGTATGCCGAGGCCAACGAGATTGGACCCATTCTTGCGCATGCGCCTTACACGCTTAACGCGGCAAGTGCGACACCTTCAACGCGCGACTTCGCAAAGGCGGTCTTTTTGGATGATATGAAGCGCCTTGAGGCAACGCCGGGTGCGCTTTACAATTTTCATCCGGGCGCGCACGTGGGTCAGGGCGTTGAAACGGGTGTTTCGCTTATTGCGGATGTTTTAAAGAGCGTCATCGCGGCCGCGCCGAAGGGTGGGTGGAAGACGACAATCTTGCTGGAGACAATGGCCGGCAAAGGCTCTGAAATTGGTCGCACGTTTGAGGAGGTGCGCGCGATTATTGACGCCGTTGAGTCGGCGGCGGATCTGTCGCTCGGCGTCTGCCTCGATACGTGCCATGTGTGGGATGCGGGCTACGACATAGTGGGTGACCTTGATGGCGTTCTGAAACGCTTCAACGATGTGCTTGGGCTTCAGCGGCTCAAGGCCATTCATCTCAACGATTCAATGAATGGGTGTTCGTCCCACAAGGATCGCCACGAGAAGATTGGCAAGGGGCATCTTGGGCTTGAGGCCATTCGCACTTTTCTCAACCATCCGACACTTCGCGACCTGCCGTTCTACTTGGAGACGCCGTGCGATCTTCAGGGCTACAAAGAGGAGATCGCTCTCGTCAAGAGTCTGCGCGAAGGGGAATGACGTGGACTTCGCGCTTTCGACGAATTGGTGCAACCGTCGACTGAAGACGGGCGAGGAAATCGTCGACACGGCTTTGGCTCTTGGCTTTAAGAGCCTTGAACTTGGCTACCACACGACAATGGAACAGGTCGCGGGCTTCAAGCGGCGGCTTGGCGAAATGCCTGTCGGCTCTGTTCATGCTTTCGCGCCGATTCCGCTTTCTGCGCCGCAAGGTTACCCCGAACTTTATTTGCTCGCATCGTTTGACGAAGAATCGCGCAAGATGGCGCGATTTCAGGTCATCAAGAACATTCGCTTCGCTGCCGAGATGGGCGCGGACGCGCTCGTTTTGCACATGGGGCGCGTGCCTTGCCGAGGGTGGTTCGCGCGTCTTGACAGGCGCCGCCGACTGAAGCGCGGCCAGAAAATGGTTGAGATTGCGGCGCGTGAACTTGATCTTCTCATACCCGAACTTGAGAAGTGCCACGTCACGCTCGCCCTTGAAAATTTGCCCTACCTTGAGGGGTTCCCTGGTGAGTGGGAACTTATGGATCTTCTCGCCTCACGATCCTCCTGCGTTCGGGGCTGGCTTGACACGGGGCACGACGCGGTGCGCGCACGGCGCGGTTGGAAGGGTGTCGTTAAGATTGAAGATCCGGAGCGGTGGGCGCGCGCGTTTTTGGCGGGCATCCACGTGAACGATATTGTCGATAAGACCGATGACCATCTTCCGCCCGGAAAAGGGACGATTGACTTTGGCGCACTTCGCGGCTTCGCGCAGGGGGTTCGTCACATCGTTTTCGAGCCGAATGAGGCCGTCTCAGAGGAGGACCTTCGCGCCGGCATCGCGCGCCTCGCCGCGATATGGTATAATAATAACGTATGAAGTTTGAGGAAAACCTAAAAAAGCTTGAAACGCTTGTCGCCAAGATGGAGCATGGCGAGATGAATCTTGATGAGATGATTCAGGCGTTTGAGGAAGGGCGCACGCTCGTGAAGACGTGTCAGGACGATCTTGAGGCTATTCGACTCAAAATTGAAAAAGTGACGAAATCGGGCGCGGTCGAGCCTCTTAACGTTCAGTAGACCCCGCTTTCAAGGCTCAAAATGAAAACCATCTACGTCCAGGCGCAAGACGATCACATCGAGTCGCTCTTTCGCGCCTCTCCTCTCGCGGCTATCGAGGAGCTCGTTTGGAACGCGCTCGATGCTGATGCGCGCGAGATCCAAGTCGACCTCATTACAAACCCACTGGGCGGCATTATGGCTGTGCGTGTCTCGGATGACGGGACAGGCATCGACATCTTGAATGCCGACGCAACTTTCGGCCATCTCGGTGGTAGTTGGAAGCGCGAAGGGGGCGCAACGACAGCTGAAGGGCGGCGACTCCATGGTCGCCATGGGCGTGGGCGCTTCCGCGCGTTCGCCCTCGGCACGCACGTTGAATGGCGCACGACGACGCGCGTTGGCACAGATCTTCTCTCCTATAAACTCAGCGGCGAGGCTGAGCGCCCAGGCGTGTTCGCGCTTGAAGAGGCCGCCTCGCCAGGACCTGCGACGGGGACGGAAGTTTTTATTGAGAATGTCCATGCGACGGTTGACACGCTTCTTGAGACGAGCGAGACGGTTCAGAATCTCGCGGCGCGTTTCGCGCTTTACTTGAAGAGTTACCCCGACGTTCGGATTTACTTTAACGGCATCCCAGTCACGCCTGTTATTGTTCAGAAGAAGACGGCCTCTTATGTCTTCACGCTGGAGAACAGTCAAGAGGCGAAACTTGAGGTCATTGAGTGGAAGCGCAAGTTCTCGGGTTCAGGACGTCTCGTTTTCTCGGGTCCTGACGGTTTTCAACTTTACGATCGCCCCGCGGGTGTTCGTTCGGGGACGGACGCGTCTTTCACCGCGTATCTCATTTCGCCGCGATTCCCCGCGCTCCACGCCGAGAACGCGCTCGTTTTAGACGAGTTGAACCCCGAGGTGCGGATGTATCTCGACAAGGCGAAAGAGATTTTGAAGGCGCATTTCGCCGCCGAGATGCCTGAGAAGAGCGCGTTCGAGCGCGATTGGGAGCCGCGCCTTAAGGCCATGACGAAAGACGAGAAGAAGATGCTTCTCACCCTCTTGAAAAAATCACTCAAAGAAAAATAAACGATGCAGACTGTTCTCAACCATCCGCTCGTCAGCCATCGCGTCACATTGATGCGCGATCAGGCGACGCCCCCGAAGCTCTTTCGCGAGCTCGTCAACGAACTCACCGAATTTCTCGCCTTTGAGGCGCTGAAGGACGTGCGCATGAAGGAAGTCGATGTGACGACGCCCGTGGCGAAAACAAAGGGCACGCTCGTCGATGAGCGCATCGTCCTTGTGCCGATTTTGCGCGCGGGTATGGGTATGCTCGACGCGATGCTCCATGTTCTGCCTTATGCGAAGGTTGGCGTTCTCGGCATGCAGCGCAATGAAGAGACGGCCGAGCCGATGCCCTACTACGCGAAGGTGCCGCCGGCGAAGGGCGAGGAATTGGCGATTGTCATTGACCCGATGCTCGCGACGGGCGGTTCGGCGTGTGATGCGGTCGCGCAGTTGAAGAAGCTCGGCTACAAGCGCATTAAGTGCCTTCACCTTATTTCGGCGCCTGAGGGGCTTGCTAAGTTTGAGAAGGCGCACCCTGATGTCCCCGTCTACGTCGCGGCGAAGGATGAACGCCTCAATAGCCACTTCTATATCGTTCCGGGTCTTGGTGACGCGGGCGATCGTATTTTTGGAACGCTCTAAAAATTATTATTAAGGAACAAGACCATGCTCGAGAAACTGTTTAAACTCAAAGAGAGCAACACGACCGTGAAGACGGAAGTTGTTGCAGGCATTACGACCTTCATGACGATGGCGTACATCCTCGCCGTGAACCCCGACCTCCTCTCGCTCGCGGGCATCCCCAAGGGCGGTGTCTTCGTCGCAACGTGTCTTGCCGCCGTCGTCGGTACGCTTTTGATGGCGTTTATGTCGAACTATCCGTTCGTTCTCGCGCCGGGCATGGGGCTTAATGCGTTCTTCACGTTCACGGTCGTGATGACGATGGGTTATAGCTGGCAGTTCGCGCTTCTCGCGGTCTTCGTTGAAGGTCTCGTCTTTCTTGCGCTTTCTTTGACGCCCGTGCGCGAGTCGATCTTCAACTCGATTCCGCTCTCGCTCAAGAGCGCGGTCGCGGCCGGCATCGGCCTCTTCATCTGCCTCATCGCGATGAAGACGGCCGGCATCATCGTTGATAACCCGGCGACATTCGTCTCGATGGTTCGCTTCAAAGATGTTCCTTTCGCGACGCACGGCATTTGCGCGATTCTCGCGCTCGTCGGCACGCTTTTGACGGGCTTCATGCTCGTGAGAAAACTGAAAGGCGCGATTCTCTTCGGCATTCTCGCGACGTGGATTCTCGGCATGATCTGCCAAGCGGCGGGTATTTATGTGCCCGATGGTAAGGCGTATTTCTCGCTTTATCCGAACTTCACGCTCGCGGGCTTCCAACAGCACTTCACGGAATTTGGCCAGACGGTCGGTGCGTTTTTTGCGCCCGAGACGTGGACGCACAAGGGTGATGCGAATACAGGTTGGGCGCTTGTGAAGTCTCTCGACTTCTTTGTCGTCATGTTCGCGTTCTTCTTTGTCGATCTCTTTGATACGCTCGGAACGCTCATCGGCGTCTCAATGAAGGGCGGCTTCCTCGACGAGAAAGGTAAGTTGCCGCGCGTCTCGGGTGCTCTTTGCGCGGATGCGATCGCGACGTCGGTCGGCGCGGTGTTTGGCACCTCGACGACAACGACCTACGTTGAGTCCGCCTCGGGCGTCATGGCGGGTGGTCGCACGGGTCTGACGGCGGTGACGAGCGCGGCGCTCTTCGGCCTCGCGATCCTCTTCGCGCCGATCTTCCTCGCGATCCCGGGCTTCGCCACGGCCCCGGCGCTGATCATCGTCGGCTACATGATGCTCTCCTCGTGCGTCAAGCTCGACTGGTCCGATCCGGGCGAGGCGGTGCCGGCGTTCCTCGCGATCGCGGCGATGCCGTTCTGCTACTCAATCTCCGACGGCATCATGTTTGGTGTTATTGCCTACACAATCGTCAATGCGCTCGCGGGCAACTTCAAGCGCATCCATTGGATCATGTACATTCTCACCATCATCTTCATTGCGAAATACGCCTTGATGTAAGATGAAAAAGCTCGACAACTACGTCAAGTCGATACAGGACTTCCCGAAGGAGGGGGTCCTGTTTCGTGATGTCACGGGGATTCTTGAGTCTCCCGATGGCTTCCAACTCGCACTCGACCTCATCACGGGCAGTCTCGCCGAATGCGAGTTTGACCTCGTTGCCGCGCCCGAGTCGCGTGGCTTCATCTTCGGCGCGGCCTTGGCCGACCGATTCCGCCGCGCGTTCGTGCCGATTCGCAAGCCGGGCAAGCTCCCGCGCGCGACGATCTCCGAGACTTATCAGCTTGAATATGGTTCGGCGACGCTGCACATGCATGTTGACGCCGTGAAGCCCGGTCAGCGTGTCGTCATTGTTGATGACTTGCTTGCGACGGGCGGCACTGCGCTTGCGGCGGCGCATCTTGTTGAGCGCCTCGGCGGTAGTGTCGTGAAGATGATCTTTCCGATTGAGCTCGAAGGCTTTGCGGCGCGTGAGAACGCGCTCAAGGGCTACTCGGTCGAAACGCTAGTCAAATACCCAGGAAAATAAAATCTTATGAAAAACGAAAATCAGGAAACGACGGTCTATTCCGATGGCCGAGTCTATGACGCGCGCACGCTCGGGCTTCCCAAAATGGGGCTTCTGGGTGTGCAGCATCTCTTCGCTATGTTCGGCGCGACGGTGCTCGTGCCACTTTTGACGGGTCTTAGCGTCTCGTGCACGCTCCTCTTCGCGGGTCTTGGCACACTTCTTTTCCACCTTCTCACGAAGCGCATGGTGCCGGCGTTCCTCGGCTCCTCGTTCGCGTTTCTCGCGGGCTACTTCGCGCTGACGGCGATGGAAGGCAAGCCCGGCTGGGAGAATCTCACAAAGACGGATCTCCTCGCCTACGCCTCGGTCGGTGTTGCCGTCGCGGGTCTCATCTACGCGATTGTCGCGGGCTTCGTGAAGGCGTTCGGCGTGAAGACGGTGATGAAGTTCTTCCCGC
>CAVHJW010000020.1:0-18124 GCA_963636335.1 bacterium | reverse complement strand
GAACGACGGCTTCCTCGGAAGCGGCTTCGAGGAGGAGTCGGCGAACTGCCTGCGGCTCGTCTCGCGGAGATCGACGTGCTACGTTCGCCGCGACCCGAAGGAGAAGGGCATTCTCAAGGTCGCGGTCTGCACGCGCAACGATGCGGACGAGAACGTCCAGCTCGCCTGGTGCGAGGACCTTCCCGACAAGGCCGCCGACTTCCTCGACTTCACCGCGCAGCTGGCGAAGGGGCTCTTCGAGACGCGCGAAACCTATTCCTGGCTCGACGACGACCTTCTGCCGCGCGATCTTGTCGATCTGGTCGAGACGGGTTTCGACTATCTCGGCGACGACAAGACGAACGAAGACGATCTCGCGTCCGACGCGGAAAGCGACGCCGAGCCGGCGTCCAAGGACGACGACGGCTTCGATGATCTCATGGCGCGGCTCGCGAGCGTGATCGGCGCGGCGCGTGAGACGTCCGACGAGCTGATTCACGCCGCGACCAAGGCGCATGACTACGAAAAGGGCAGAAAGGCGCTGGAGAGTTCGACGCGCTTGCAGACGCTTCGCGAGCTGCTCGACGATTTCGCCGCGAAGTGGAAAGCGGAGGGGCTGGCGCTGCCGAAAGACGAGGTCAAAGGAAACGGCGACGGTCGCGATGGTGACGACAAGAAGCCGCCGATGCCCGTCGAGCCGACTCCGACGGAGCCCGTGTCTGGGGTGCTCAAAAAGAAATCAGGGAAGCGTCCGCCGTCTGTCCTTGCTGTGACTTTTCCAGATGGAACGCGCATTGCGGAGGATACGGCGGGGAAAACGTTTGCGCTTGCGATTGAGAAAATCGGCGCGGCAAAGATCGCTCCGCTTGGCAAGAAATATGGCGACGATCCAATCGTCACGAAAAATGCCGCTGACATCAAGACGATGCCCAAGATGCGCCAGGAAATCGCCGACGGATGGTTTGTGAAAACGCATTCGAACACGGGGGCGAAAAAGAAGGCTCTACTTGAAATCTCCGCCGCGCTCGGGCTCTCGCTCAAGGTCGAGGTCTTGCAGAAGGTCAAGGAGGACAAGTCGCCGCGCCGCCGGGGGCGTCCGCCGAAGAACGCGACGAAGAAGATCGCGAAGAAGAAGGCGAGTGACGATGGTGTCAAGGTCGGGCGCGGTCTCATCGACAAGGGCACGGAAGGTCTCGATCTCTTTGAAACGGTGAAAAGTGCGTCGGCGACGGCGCCGCGCCTGTTCGCGCCCGACGAGCCGTCCGCGCGTGAGGATTCTGATCTTGCATCCGATTCGCTTGCGGCCTCGCAGATTGGCGCGGCGTTGCAGGAGGCGATGAAGCGTCGCGGCTTTGGAACGGGCGGGCTGGCGAAGAAACTGGGCGTTTCGCGTCAGGAGGTCCGCAACTGGTGCAAGGGCCTTGGCGAGATCTCGAATGCAAGCTACGCCGCTCTCTGCCGAGCCCTTGGCGTCGATTCTCTGGCGTAAGTCGGCGTCGCGCGCCTCGGCATTTCGCGCAACACGCTGACGAAGCGTCTTCATCAAGGCGCATGAGGCCGAGAATGGTGGCGGAGATCTGCGCGCGTGATGTTGTCGCCCGACGCGAAAAAGCGGTTCATTTCTTTGCGCTCCTCGTTTTGACGGTTGCTTTCTTAAAGGCAGTTGTGATATAATATGCGGCGTTTCTGCTTTTTAGAAGATAGTTATGCTTTATCAGACACGACAAGAGATGCTGGCGACGTTGGGCGCGAGCGTGCGCGAGGCGCGGCTCGCGGCGAACCTGTCGCTTGAAACGACGGCGGCGCGGAGCGGCATTTCGCTGACGGCGTTGCGAAACCTGGAGGGCGGACGCAACGCCTCGACCGTCACGCTCCTCGAGGTCTGCCGCACGCTGCGTCGCACGGACTGGATTCTCGGCATCGCGCCGCCGGAAATCAACGACGCGCTCTTTGACCGTCCGAAGAAGGGCAAGCGCCTCCGCGCCTCGCCGCACCGAAAGGAGGCGAAGCCGTGACGGCGTTCCGTCCCGTCTCGCGCCTCAACGTCGCACTCGGTGGACGCCGCGTCGGTGCGCTCGTCGCCGCGCCGCAGCGCGGCGTCTATGCGTTTCGCTTCGAGAAGTCGTTTCTTGCGTCGGGTGTCGAGATCTCTCCTCTCATGATGCCGCGCCGCGCCGAGCCCTACGTGTTCCCCGATCTGCCGCGAGCCGCCTACGAAGGCTTGCCGCCGATCTTCGCCGACTCGCTTCCCGACACGTTCGGTCGCGGCCTCATCGACCATTGGCTACAGGAACACGGCCTCTCGCGGACGGACATCACGCCGCTCGACCAGCTTGCCTATCTCGGACGCCGCACGATGGGTGCGCTCACCTACGAGCCGGATCGCGGCCCGAGCGGACGCCCCACGGCGCTCGACATGCGCGAACTCGTGGAGTCCGCGCGGCGTGTTCTCGATGGCGCGCTTGCCTCGGCGTCCGGTGACGACGCCCTGCGCGAGATCATCCGTCTCGGCTCGTCGGCGGGCGGTGCGCAGGCGAAGGCGGTCGTCGGGTGGAACCGCACGACGGGCGCGTTTCTGCTGGGCGACCGAGAGCTTCCCGATGGCTTCGAGCATTGGATCATCAAGTTCACGCCGAAGGAATATCCGTGGCGCGGCGAGAAGGAGTTCGCGCTCTATCAGAAGGCGCGTGCCGCCGGCATCGAGATGAGCGAGTCGTGTCTCTACGAACTGGACGGACTTCGCCATTTCATGACGAAGCGCTTCGACCGCGACGGCGCGACGCGCTTTCACGTCGCGACGCTTTCGGCGCTCGCGCACCTGCCGCCCGAGACGCCGCCCGAGCATCGTCGCTATGAGCAGCTTTTCCTGACGGCAGATTCCCTCGGACTGGACTATGCGGCGTTCGAGCAGCTCTTCCGTCGCATGGCGTTCAACGTCCGTGTCGGCGAATGCGACGACCACACGAAGAACTTCTCGTTCTTGATGACGGCGGACGGCAAGTGGCGCCTTGCGCCGGCGTATGACCTGACGGGCTCGGACTTCCCGAGCGCAGATCCGTGGAGCGCACATGGCGGCGTGCATCAGCTGTCCGTGAACGGACGTTGCCGCGACATCTCCGATGACGATCTCCTGTCCGTCGCCGACCGCTTCGGCATCGGCACCGCGCCGCAGATCCTTGAAGAGATGAGATCCGTCGTGCAATCTCCGTGAAGTTTGGTATAATCTACGCCAAAGGAGACTGTTGAATGACATTGCTTGTCGGAGGTTGAGAATGACTCAGTTCATTCATGGAAGTTGGGATCCCGACGGAAGTGAGATTGTTGAGCGAAAATGTGTAAGACTGGCGAAAAGGTGCAAACATGTGTAAGGTCAAGAAAGGCGACTAAACACTGATGGGCGTATTTTTGGTATAATAGGTGCCGATGCAGAAGGTTTGTCTCTTTTTACTCGGGGTCTTTGCGGTCGTCTCGCTTGAGGCGAGCTGGTACTGGCCTTTCGGCTCCGATGATGACGATCCGCCGCGCCTTTCCGAGCTCGTACGCAAGTCATCCGAGCTCATTGGCGAGGCAAGTGATCTCGCTTCTGATGGCAAAGTCGAGGAGGCCGTTCTAAAATACCGCGCGGCGCTTGATGAACTTTCGCGCGTTGAACGTGAGCATCCTGAGCTTTCCGAGAAGGTCGCAGGCGGCACAATCAAGACAAAGAGAGCCTATGTGGAGGCGGCCATTGACTCGCTTCTTATGAATCAAGTGCGCGAGAACGCAAAGCCCGTCGCCGTGAGCGATACAACGAACTTGGAGCGGCGTCTTGCGGAGGAGCGTGGGCAGGTTGTTCCTTCGGCGACACAAGAGGCCGCCCAACCTGTCACGGCGAAGACGAACGCGCCACAGGCGGTCAAAGCCGCGCCCGCGCCGCAGAAGACGGTCGCGCGCACGAAAAAGGCATCCGCGCGCGCGACGGCGAAGCCTCGGCGAGAGGTTGCGCCCAAGACACCGCGCGATGAGGCCGTGAAGGCCATCTCAGACGGCAACTACGAGAAGGCCACGCGCCTTATTGATGCGCTTCTTGACGAAAAGCCGAATGATGCTGTTGCGCTCAATCTTCGCGCCGTTTGTGCGGCCTCTCAGGGCGATGCGCGCGCGGCGGAGGCGGCGCTGGATCGCGCGATTCAGTCAAACCCGCGTGATTATCATGCGTTTTATAATATGGCGATTTTGAAGCTTGAGACGCGCCAGGATGATCGTGATGGGGCGCGTCGCTACTACGAGACGGGGCGCACATTGGGCGGGCCGCGCGACGAGGCGATTGAGGAGATGTTGAAATGATCTCTCTTCTCGCGAGTGCGCTTATTTCGGCCTCGGCCTCGGCTTCGGAGCTTGTCTCAACGTGCCGCGCGATGATCCCTGACACGGTTGAACTTTCGGGGCGGATTGTGATGCGTTCACGGCGCGGCATCACGATGACCGAGCACGACTACGTGCTTCAACGTGAGAAGGGCGTGACGCGCCTTTCCATCGACGGCGTGGCGTTTGACCTTGAGAAGGAGGCGCGTGATGCCTCGTTGCTGGGGACGGATGTGACGATCTCAGATCTCACGCTGGACTATCTGTGGTGGGACGATGTCTCGTTTGATGCCGAACGTGAGGGCGAGAGCGTGAATGCGTGCGTTTGTTCGGTCGTTGTTCTGCGCCAGGGCGCGCGCACGGTTCGCGCGTGGATTGATTTGAAAACGGGCGCGCTCATGCAGGCGGAGGAGTGGCGTGAGGATAAGCCCATTCGCCGCCTCTGGGGAACGCGGCTTAAAAAATTTGGTGACCGTTGGATGGCGAACGTCTTGGAAGTCGAGACGCTCTCATCGGGTCATCGGACAAAAATCACAGTGGAGACGCTCAAATGAAGAAAGTCATGAAAAGAATCCTGATTGGTCTCGGGTGCTTCTTCGCGCTCGTGCTCGTTATCTTGCTTGCGCACCCGCTTTGGGTGAGCCCTCTCGCGCGACTGGCCGTCGGGACGGTGGGCCCGCGCATCACGGGCGTTGATATGTCGCTCGGCAAGTGCTATGTGAACCTCTATTCGGGTCATGTTGAGATTGCAGGCTTTAATATGGCGAACCCCGCCGGGTGCCGCGAAGAATCGGCCGTGCGCGTGGATTCGCTGGATCTTCAGTTCTCAACGCTTTCTGTTTTGACGGATGTCATTCGCGTGAAGTCCGTTGTTATTGACGGCGTCTTCGCGTCCTACGAGAAGGCGGCTTCGGGCAAGTTCAATCTTTTTGAGATTCTTGATACGACGAACGCTTCGCTGGGGCTTGATGAGGACGATGAGGTGGCTCAGGCCGAGTCGGACGCGCCAATGACGCCTGAAGAAGCAAAGGTGGCTGCCGAGAAGGCTGCCGCCGAGGCTGAGAAGGAGGCTCGGGAGGAGGCCGCAGAAGAGGCGGCCGATGAGGAGGAAGGCCAGAAGATCGCAATCAAGCATATTTCGATTTCGGGCGTCGCCCTCTCAACGTTCGGCGTGAAGATGCCCGTTCCTGCGATTACGATTGATGACATTGGCACGGAGTCGGATGGCGTCTCGTTCTCGCGCGCGGGTGTGGAGATCTTCTCCAAACTTCAGGGCTCGCTCGGTTCCATCGGCGAAGGTCTCTCGTCGCTCGGCACGGCGGGGCTTGACGCGGGCGCGGAGGCCGTCTCGGGCGCGGTGGATGCTGTCAAAGGCCTGAAAATAGACGGCGCGGCCGATGCGCTCAAGGGTGCGGGGCAGGAGCTTAAATCCGTCGGCGACAGTTTTAAGGGCCTCTTTAAGAAATAGGCGAAATCGTTTCAGAAACAAAAAAGAAAAAAGGCAAAAAAAGAAATGACGAAGAAGAAAGATCGGCGCGCTGAAATGTCCGTTGAGGGTCTCGCGGATGACTTCGCGTGGCACCTCCGCTACACGCTCGCGAAGGGCGATACGCGCGCGACACCGCGCGACGAATACACGGCGTTTGCAACGGCGGTGCGTGATCGCATTGTGGAGCGTTGGATCTCCACGCAGGAAGAGTACGACCGTCAGAACACGAAGCGCGTTTACTATTTGTCGCTTGAGTTCCTCATCGGTCGCCTCCTCGGCAACAACGTCATCAATCTGAAGGCCGACAAGATGTGCGACGAGGCCTTGAAGGCGTTCGGCATTGACTGGCAGAGCCTGCGCGACTATGAGACAGACGCGGGTCTTGGCAACGGCGGCCTCGGTCGTCTCGCGGCGTGCTACATCGACTCGATGTCGACGTTGAACCTCGCGGGCATGGGCTATGGCCTTCGCTACGACTACGGTATCTTCCGCCAGAAGATTGTGGGTGGCTGTCAGGTTGAGGAGCCTGACCAGTGGCTCAAGGATGGCTATCCATGGGAGATGGCGCGCCCCGAGTACGCGCAGCAGGTTCACTTTGGTGGCCATGTTGAGTGCATCACAGAGGCGGGTCGCCAGAAGTGGATTTGGGTGCCCGCCGAGACGGTGCAGGGCGTCCCGTACGACCTTCCGATCGTCGGCTACGACAAGGCTGTCAACTCGCTGCGCCTGTGGAGCGCGCGCGCCGTTGATGACTTTGACCTCGCGGACTTCAACAAGGGTTCGTATGTTGAGGCGGTTGAGACGAAGGTGCTTGCCGAGAACCTCACGAAGGTGCTGTATCCGAACGACAACACGATGCAGGGTAAGGAACTTCGTCTTCGTCAGCAGTATTTCTTCGTGAGCTGCTCGCTGCGCGATATTCTGCGTCGTTTCCACCGCACGAACAAGGTCATCTCGGATCTGCCGAACAAGGCGTTCATCCACCTCAACGACACGCACCCGACGCTCGTCATTCCTGAATTGATGCGCATCCTCATTGACGAGGAGGGTCTTGATTGGGATCAGGCGTGGGATCTGACTCAGCGTGCAACGGGCTACACGAATCACACGATTCTTCAGGAAGCGCTTGAGAAGTGGCCCGTCGCGATGATGGAACGACTCCTGCCGCGCCATCTGCAGATCATCTACGAGATCAATGGTCGCTTCCTCCAGAAGATTTCGGCGCTCTACCCGGGCGATGTCGCGAAACTCCGTCGCATGTCGCTCATTGACGAGAGTGGCGAGCGGTATGTGCGCATGGCGAACCTCTGCCTCGTCGGCACCTCGTCGGTGAACGGCGTCGCCGAGCTCCACACACAGATTCTAAAGGAGAATCTTTTCAAGGACTTCTACGAGCTTTGGCCCGAGAAGTTCCACAACGTGACGAACGGCATCACGCCGCGCCGTTGGCTCTTGAAGGCGAATCCCGCGCTCTCGAGCCTCATTTCTGAGGCGATTGGCGAAAATTGGATTACGCACTTGGATGAGCTTAAGAAACTTGAAAAGTTCGCGTCCGACGCAAACTTCTTGTCCTCGCTCGCGAAGATCAAGCGCACGAACAAGGAATCGCTCGCGGCCTACGCCTCGCGCCATCTCGGCATCACGCTCAATCCCGAGGCGATCTTTGACGTTCAGGTGAAGCGTCTGCACGAGTATAAGCGCCAGCTCATGCTCGCGCTCTACATCATCATCTTCTACAATCGTCTCCTGAACGATCCGAAGTTCGATCCGAAGCCGCGCCAGTTCATCTTTGCGGCGAAGGCGGCGCCGGGCTACTACGTGGCGAAACTCATCATTCGCCTCATCCACGGCATTGCGCAGGTCGTCAACTCGAACGCGAAGACGCGCGGCAAACTTTCCGTCGCGTTTCTGCCCGACTACCGCGTCTCGCTCGCCGAGAAGATCATGCCGGCCTCCGAGGTCTCTGAGCAGATCTCGCTCGCGGGTATGGAAGCCTCGGGCACGGGCAACATGAAGTTCATGATGAACGGCGCGTTGACCCTCGGTACGTACGATGGCGCGAACGTCGAAATCAATCAGGAGGTCGGTGACGAGAATATGTTCCTCTTCGGTCTGCGCACCGAGGATGTCGCTCGCTTGCGTCCGACTTATGTCTCGCGCGATTACTACAAGAAGAACCCCGAGATCAAACTCGCGCTCGACATGATTCGTTCGAACGTCTTCTCGGTGTTGGAGCCGGGTCTCTTTGATCCGATCATCCGTAACCTCCTGGATTACAACGACTATTACATGCTTCTCGCCGACCTCGAGGACTACTGCCGGGCGCAGGATCTCGTGGACGCGACCTATCGCGATGCGAAGAAGTGGAATAAGATGTCGCTCATCAACATCGCGCGCTCGGGGCGCTTCTCGTCCGACCGCGCTGTCATGGAGTACGCGAAGAACATCTGGCACATTGAGCCGGTGACGCTCTAAGTCTTCATGAAGGACGCGCGCGAGCAATGGTATGACGAAACGCGGCGTGTGGCAGTGACGATTGTCGATGTCACCTCCGCCGCGCAAGCTCTCGCGCGCGGCCATCTCGCAGGGCCGACGACCGCCTACTACCTTTCAAAGGCATTGGCGGCCGCCGCGCTGCTCGCCACGGAGACGAGTGAAGAGGGCGAAGTTCTCTCTCTTCAGATGAAGTGTTCAGGGCCTCTGGGTGGGCTTAATGTGGAGTGTTCGGCGGCGGGGTTGTTGCGTGGCTATACCGAGAAGAAAATTCTGGATGCCTTTGATGGGCTTGGGGTTCCGAAGGATGCGGCGGTTTTGGGCAAGACGAGTCTTCAAGTGACGCGCTCCATCCCTGGGCGTATTCTCTCGCAAGGAATTTCCTCGTCGCTGGACGGCTATCTCGCAGGTTCGCTTCAGCGCAAGGCCACCATCCAACTCGAGGCGGCTGTCACGGACGATGTTGAGATCTTGGAGGCGCGCGGCGTTCTCATTGAGGAGATGCCCGATGCGTCGTCAACGGGTGTCCTCGGTGTGCGCTTTAAGTCGCTTCAGGTTTCTTCACGTCGCCTTCTTGACATCCTTTCGCTCAAAGGGGCAGAACTTAAGAAGACGACGCCGCTCGCCTTTGGTTGCCGTTGCTCGGCCGAGCGGGCGAAGGCGATGCTCGCGGCCATCCCAGAGGCGGAGCGCGCGTCGTTGCCCGCGCGCGTGGATATTACGTGCCACATGTGTGGGCGGACTTTCAGCGTGGAAAGGTAGGAGAAGGGGAATGGAAAACCGCGTCGTCGTCGAGATCCATCTGGACGCGCTCGTTCGCAACTATCGGAAGATTGTCGCCGCCGTGCGACCAATGAAGGTGTTGTCGGTTCTCAAGGCGAACGCCTATGGCTTGGGCGTTGCCGCTTATGCGCAGGCGCTTCGGAAGGCGGGGTGCGCGAACTTTGGTGTCGCCGAGCCACACGAGGCTCTTGAGCTTCTCGAGGTCTTCAAGAACGAGAAGGGTCGTTCGGCGCGCGCGTCCGTGCAAATTCTTTCTTCCATTCTCCCGGATGAAATCGACGAGATGGTGAAAGCGGGTGTCGTTTTGCCCGTGACAGATTATGAGACAGCCGTGCGCATTTCAAAGGCCGCCGCGCGCGCGAAGATGACGGCGAAAGTCCATCTGAAACTCGATACGGGGATGGGGCGGCTCGGGATCCTCGCCTCGGACGAGGGCGGCGCGGCGCGCGCGATTGAAACGATTCGTCGCGTGCGCGAATTGCCTCGCCTTGACTGCGAGGGCATCTTCACACACTGCCCCATGGCGTACGAGAGAAAAGATCCTTTCACCGCGCGGCAAATTCGCCTCTTCAAGTCTATCGTCGCCGCGTTGTCTCGCGAGGGGATTTCGTTTAAGAAGGTGCATATGGCCGCATCGGATGCCATCAACAACTTTCCCGAGACCGCAAAGGCGCCGTTTACGATGGTGCGCACAGGGCTGAACCTTCACGGGAGCTTTGATCCGTGCGGATTGAAACGCCTCCATGTTGAGCCCGTCCTCACGCTCAAGACGCGCGTTGCGCAGGTGCGCGAACTCCCTGCGGGAACAACGCTCGGCTATGGCCGCACGTGGTGCTTAAACCGACCCTCAAAAATTGCGACCATCTCGGCGGGATATGCCGACGGCTTGCCGCTCGCGCTCACAAATCGCGGCTTTGTTTTTATCGGCGGCCGCCGCTGTCCGATTGTGGGACGCATCTCGATGGATTACACGACCGTGGACGTGACGGGGCTTGATGGGGTGAAGGCGGGCGATGAGGTTGTTTGTCTGGGCACGTGTGGGCGCGACTCGATTACGCCCGATGACTGGGCGGCCTTGAAGGGGACACACCCGTATGACATTATTTGTTCGCTCGGCAGCCGCGTGCGCCGTCTTGTTCGTGCGTAAGATGTCTGTGGTATAATACTCTATTTAAGAACGATTTCAAAATAAAGAAAAGACAAGGAGTCACAATGAAAGCACCGAAGAAGGGTATCGAATGGGAGAAACTGGGGTTCGGTTTCTCGGACGTCAATTGCCATCTGCGCATGACGTGGAAGAATGGCAAGTGGTCCAAGCCGACGTTTGTCAAAGATCCGTGGATCAACATGCACATCGGCGCGGCGTGCCTCCACTATGGACAGGAGTGCTTTGAGGGCATCAAGGCGTTCCGCCAGAAGAGCGGCAAGATTGTTATCTTCCGCCCTGAAGAGAACGGCAAGCGGATGCACCGCACGGCGATTCGCACGTGCATGCCGCCGATCCCCGTTGAGACGTTTGTTGACTGCTGCAAGGCAATCGTGAAGAAGAACGCCGAGTACGTGCCACCGTACGGAACGGGCGGGTCGATGTACCTGCGTCCGCTCTTGATCGGCACAGGTCCGCAGATTGGTGTCGCGCCGGCGAAGGAATATACCTTCATGATTATGGTCATGCCGGTCGGTGCCTACTACAAGGGCGGCATCAAGCCCGTTCGCGCGGTGATTTTTGATGAGTGGGACCGCGCCGCGCCTCATGGTATGGGCGACGTCAAGGTCGGCGGCAACTATGCCGCGGGCATCTTTGCGCACGAGAAGGCGAAGAAGGAGGGTTGGCCCGTTGAACTCTACCTCGACGCGAAGACGCATAAGTATATTGAAGAGTTCGCGACGTCCAATTTTGCGGGCATCACGAAGGATGGCAAGTATGTGACACCCGACAGTTGCTCGGTGTTGCCATCGGTGACGAACATGTCGCTTAAGCAGTGCGCGAAGGATCTCGGCATCAAGGTCGAGTGCCGCCCTGTCCCCTACACGGAACTTAAGAAGTTCAAGGCGGTCGCCGCGCTCGGGACGGCTGTCGTCATCACCCCTGTTTGGGAAATTACGCGTGGCCGGGATGTCATCAAGATTTCCGACCCGAATGTCGTGGATCCGACCTTGCAGAAGCTCTACGATCGCGTGCAGGGTATCCAGTACGGCACGGTCAAGGACACGCACGGCTGGTGCACGGAGGTGAAATAAGCCGCCCAAGGTGAGGGCCGAAGCGCGATGGTTGCCCTCCCCGACATTCTCCTCAAACTTCTCAACGCACGCGGCCTTCGGGGCGCGGCGCTTGAGGAGTATCTGAACCCGTCTCTCAAGAATCTCGCTGACCCGCGTGCGCTTCCAGGCGTTGAAGCGGCAACGGATGTCATTCTCACGAGCGTTGCGCGAAAAGAGAAGATCGTCGTCTTCGGCGACTACGACTGCGACGGCATTTCGGCAACGGCGATTCTCATGAAGACGCTTTCAGCCATCGCACCCGATGCGCCGCTGGCCGCATTCCTGCCCGATCGACTCACCGAGGGCTACGGCATGAGCGCGTCCTCGCTCGCGCGTCTTCTTCAAGAGCACGGCGATGTGAAACTCGTCGTCACCGTTGATAACGGCATCAATTCCATTGAGCCTGTTGCGGCTCTGCGTGCGCGTGGCATCCGCGTCGTCGTGACCGACCACCATCTTCCCGGCGAGACGCTTCCGCAAGCGGATGCGCTTGTCAATCCGAAGGTCGCCGCGCCCGACGCGCTTGCGTCATTGTGCGGTGCGGCGGTTGCCTATATGCTCGCGGCTTCGCTCGTCACGGAGGCGAAGCGGCGCGGTCTCTATTCGGGCGCGCCCGTCGGCGGTCCTCTTCTCGTTCTCGCCGCGCTCGCGACAGTGACCGACATTATGCCACTTCTTGGGCAGAATCGCATTCTCGTCTCAGAGGCGCTCAGACGCTTCCCGACGTGGGCGCCGATGGGTCTTCGCGAACTTTATGGGCGCGCGGCGCGCACGGGTGCGGACCGCCTCACCTCGCGCGATTTTGGCTTCCTGCTCGGCCCCCGTATCAACGCGGCGGGGCGCATGTCTGACGGGCGTGACGCCCTTGCGCTCATGATGGAGGACGACCGCGAGAAGGTGCGCGAACTCGCTCTTCGTATTGACCGCTTCAATGATATGCGCAAGCGGACGGAGCAGGAGCTCACGAACGAGGCGCTTAAGAAGGTCGTCCCGGGCGCGAGCGCGCAAGTGATTGACCTCCCGGACGGTCATCCGGGTGTCGCGGGCATCGTGGCGGCGCGTGTGTTGGAGAGCCTCGGCGTTCCCGTTTGTGTTCTCGCAGGTGGTCACGGTTCGGCGCGCGCGCCCGAGGGGTTCAACTTGCGTGAGGCCTTCGTCGCGTGCGCGGCGCACCTGGCAACGTTTGGCGGACATGCGGCGGCGGGCGGGTTTTCGACGAAGCCCGGCGAAGTGGATGCCTTTCGTGAGGCCCTTTGCGCGTATGCGCGTGCGCACGGCGCGTCAACGCCCGCCGAGACGGCCGCGAAGCCAGAGATTTGGATCGAGACCTCTGATGTCACCCTTGAACTCGCCGAGGCCGTGACGCGCCTTGAACCGTTTGGCGAGGCGAACCCCGAACCCGTTTTCGGCATCCGCCAGGCCCTTTTTACCGAGATGCGTGCCATCTCCCAAGGCAAGCATCTTTCTTTCGCGATCGCCTCCTCGTCGCACGCCTCCCGTGGTAGTCTCAAGGGCGTCTGGTGGGGGCACGGTGACGAGGCGGAGCGCCTCAAGGCCGCGCCGACGACGCCGCATGACATTGTTTTCAACCTCGTCGTCTCGGACTATGGATCGCGCCATGCCGAGTTGCATCTTCGCGCCATCCTCTAGGAATGTGATACAATATCCCTATGCGAGCGAAACTGCCATCCGAAATCTCCGTCCTCCAGAAAATCGCCTCGGCCGTCGTCCGTGAGCGCAATGTGCGTAAACTTCTGGAGGAGGTCCTTGACGTCTTGGATGAGACAATGGGGATGGTGCGCGGCACGTTCACGCTCTTGGAGGGCGATGAACTGCGGATTGAGGCATCGGCGCGCAAACTCAACGCGGAGGAGCGTGCGCTCGGTCGCTACCACGTCGGCGAGGGTATCACGGGGCTTGTTGCCAAAACAGGTCGCGCCGAGATTGTTCCCGATGTCCGCAAAGACTCGCGCTTCCTGAATCGCACGAAGGCGCGGCGTATTGATGAGCCGCTCTCATTTGTCTGTGTGCCGCTAATCCACGGTGGCGAGGTGATTGGTACGCTCTCGGTTGATCGCGAGATGACGGATGACGCGGCCGCGCTCTCGCGTGATGTCGCGCTCTTGGAGATTATCGCGAACCTCTGCGCGGAGGCGGCGAGCGTCTTTCGCGAACAGCGCGCCGAGCAGGAGGCCCTAAAGACGGAGAACCGCCGCCTTCGCGATATGCTCGCCGGTGACGACAACCCGGGGCACATTGTCGGCTCGTCGGCAGGAATGCGCGCGGTTTATGAGCAGATCCGTCAGGTCGCGCCGAGTGAGGCGACCGTGCTTGTCAGAGGCGCGAGTGGCACGGGCAAGGAACTTGTTGCAAAGGCCATTCAGTCACTTTCCGCACGTCGCGACAAGCCTTTTGTTGTCCTTAACTGCGCCGCGCTTCCAGAGTCTCTCGTGGAGTCGGAACTTTTTGGTCACGAGAAGGGCGCGTTCACTGATGCGCGCGAGCGTCGTATCGGCCGCGCCGAGGCCGCGAATGGCGGGACGCTTTTTCTTGACGAGATTGGCGATCTCTCAATCCCCGTGCAGGTGAAACTCTTGCGTTTTCTTCAAGAGCGCACGTTTAGTCGCGTTGGGTCAAACGAGGTGCTGACGAGCGACGTTCGATTCATCGCCGCGACGAGTCGCAATTTGGAGGAGCTGATGGAGAAGAAGCTCTTTCGTGAAGACCTTTACTATCGCCTCTCCGTCTTTCCGATTGTCCTACCTGACCTTGCGCGGCGTCCTGAGGACATTCTGCCGCTCGCCCAGCACTTCCTTGCGAAGATGCGCCTTAAATACGGCAAGGAGGTGACGCGCTTTTCGATTCCCGCGCTCAATATGCTCCAGTCGTATGCGTGGCCCGGGAATGTGCGCGAACTTGAGAACTCAATTGAGCGCGCCGTCCTGACGGCGAAGGACGACTGTATTCGCGGCTACAACTTGCCACCCACGCTTCAAGCGGGCGGCTTTGAGGAAAGCCCATTTGACGATGGCGCGGCGGCGGGCGCGAAGACGCTTGACGAGTTGCTCCGCGCGTTTGAGCGGCGCGTCTTGGAGGGTGCGCTCGCGCGCCACAAGGGGAATCGAAGCGCGGCCGGGCGTGAGCTTGGGCTTTCGCCGCGTATGATGTGCTATAGGCTTGCAAAGGCGGGGATTGTGAAATGACGGTTCTGGTTGATTATGGCGCGGGCAATTTGACGAGCGTCAAAAACGCTTTCGCGGCGCTAGGGGTTGAGACGAAGATCACGCGTGACGCGCGCGAGATTGCGGCGGCCGATCGCGTGGTCTTTCCAGGTGTCGGCGCGGCGGCGCACGCGATGGAAAGTCTGCGCCAGAGTGGCCTCGTTGAGGCGGTGCGCACGGCGGCGCAGACGAAGCCGTTTTTAGGCATCTGCCTCGGCATGCAGATTCTCTTCGATTCAACGGAAGAGGATGGCGGCGTAGATCTTCTTGGTCTTTTTAAAGGGAAGGTGCGCCGCTTCTCGGAGGCGGCGGGCGAGAAGATTCCCGAAATTGGTTGGAACGGCGATTACTATTTCGTTCACTCGTACGCGGCTGACGTCGTCGCCGAGACGTGCCTTGAGGCAACCTACGCCGGGCGCACGTTTACCGCGATGGCGCGGCGCGGTGCGCTCTGGGCGTGCCAGTTTCACCCCGAGAAATCGGGTCGCCTCGGCCTTGAACTTTTGCGCGCGTGGTGCGAACGGCCTGAGGCGGCCCCGACGGGTCTTCATCGCGGGACGGGGCTTTCGCGCCGTCTCATTCCGTGCCTTGATGTGCGCGCGGGGCGCGTCACGAAAGGTGTCAAATTTAAGAACAACGTGGATCTCGGCGATCCTGTTGAGATGGCGGTTCGCTATGCCGAGGGTGGCGCGGACGAACTTGTTTTCTACGACATTACCGCCTCGGCGGAGCATCGCCCCATTGACATCGGCATGGTCCGCGCCGTTGCCTCGGCCGTGCGCATTCCCTTTGCCGTTGGTGGTGGCATCTCAACGCTCGCCGATATGGAGCGCGTCATTCTTGCGGGTGCCGAGAAAGTCTCGGTCAACTCGCTCGCCGTCCGCAACCCCGCGATTATCGCCGAGGGCGCGCGCGTCTTCGGCTCGCAGTGTATTGTCCTCGGTATGGATCCTGTCGCCGCGCCGGGTTTCCCGAGCGGCTACGAGATTACGACGCGCGGCTTTCGTGAGCGGACGGGGCGCGACGCCGTGGCGTGGGCGCAGGAGGCCGTGCGTCTCGGCGCGGGCGAGATTGTTGTCAACTCGGTCGATGCCGATGGAACGCGCGAGGGCTTTGAGAAGACGCTCACACGCCTCGTCGCCGAGAGCGTGGACGTGCCCGTCGTCGCCTCGGGCGGTGCGGGGCGCCCCGAGCATTTCGTCAGCGTCTTTCGTGAGGCGAAAGCCGACGCGGCCATTCTCGCCGGCATGATTCATAGCGGCGAGTGGACGCTCGCTCAAATTAAGGACGTGATGGCGAAGGCTCTCGTGCCGACGCGCCTCGTCTACTAACGAGCCGAGGAGGGGCGCGGATGAAGGTCTATAAGTGGGTTCTTCTCCTCCTCCTGAGCGGCGCGTTCTTCTTTCATCAGGCGGATCGCGCGCTCTTTGGTCTGCTCACGATTCCGATTCAGCAAGAACTCGGTCTTACCACGGTTGAGATTGGTTGGATCAATACGGTCCTTTCGTGGACGCTCGCGCTCATGGCCCTCATTGCGGGACCCATTGCTGATCGCCTCTCGCGCAAGTGGCTCATCACCGTCTCGCTCATGGCGTGGTCGCTGATGACGTTCATGATGGGCTTCGTCGGCAACTGGACGATTTTCGGCTTCGTGATTCCCGCGTTCTTTGTTGTCATGTTCTTTCGTTCAATCGCAACGGGCGTGGGAGAAAGTTTTTATGGACCTTGCTACCCGCCGCTCATCGCGACCTATCATGACGCGACGCGTTCAATTGCGCTTTCCATCCATCAAGGCGCGCTCTACTTCGGCCTGATGACATCCGGCGTTTTGACGGCGTGGGCGCTTGGTGTCTTCGGTACATGGCGGCATGTCTTTATGGCGTTCGGCGCCGCCGGCTTTCTCCTGGGTGTCTTCTTCATCTTCGCCTTGAAAGATGCAGCCAGAAAAGAACCCTCACCCCCTCACCCCTCTTTCTTCGCGGGCATGGTCTACTTCTTCAAGACACCGTCGGCCGTGCTTGCAATGGTTGGCTTCGTCGCCATCGTCTTCGTCAATAATGCCTATCTCTTCTGGGCGCCGAAGTTCATGGCGGAGAAGTTCTCCGTCTCCGTCGCCGAGGCAGGCACGGCAACAATGCTCTACCATCATCTCTGCGCGTTTGTGGCGATTCTTTTGGGCGGTGTCGTGACGGATCTTTGTGTGCGGCGGTATCCACGCTTCCGCCTCGCTTTCCAAATCGTTGCGATGCTCCTCGGAGCCCCCGCGATTCTCTTGATTGGGTGTTCATCCTCGGTTGCCGCGACGGTTGTCGCAACGGCGGCCTACGGCGTTTTCCGTGGGTTCTTCGAGGTGAATACGCACGCCTCGCTCTTTGATGTCATCCCGCCCGCCTACCGTTCAACGGCGGTCGGGCTGTTTACAGTCTTCGCATTCTTCGTGGGCGGACTCTCGGGCGTTCTCATGGGCGCGCTCGCTGCACGTTTTGGCGTGCTCGGCTTCGAGTGGGGGTTTGCCCTGATGGCACTTACCTACTTGCTCGGCGCGGTCGCGCTCTTCGTCTCGTGGCGTTTTACGTTTATGCGCGACCGCGTCACCGCTTGAAACGTGGCGCGGTGTATCGGCGATAAATCTCAGGCTCTACGCGTGCGCGAGGGCCTGGTCGAGGTCGGCGAGAATGTCGTCGATGTGCTCAATGCCGATTGAAAGACGGATGAGTTCGGGGGCGAGTCCGCTCGCACGCTGTTCCTCCTCGGTGAGCTGCGAATGCGTCGAGGAGGCCGGGTGGATGACGAGCGAGCGCGCGTCGCCGACGTTCGCAAGTTGTGTGAAGAGCTTGAGTCCGTCCGCCACCTTGACGCCCGCCGCCGCGCCGCCCTTGACGCCGAAGACGACCATGCCGCCCTGTCCGTTGGGGAGATACTTCTCGGCGAGCGCGTGGCTCGGGTCGCTGGGGAGACCCGGGTAGCGCACCCACGCGACCTTCGGGTGGGACGCGAGGTGCTGTGCGACGGCGAGCGCGTTCTCGCTGTGCCGCGCGATTCGGAGCGGCAGCGACTCAACGCCCTGTAGGAAAATCCAGCAGGCATCGGGCGAAAGTGTCGGGCCCTGATTGCGCAATGCGACGGTGCGAAGGCGCGTCACAAACGCGAGCTGGCCGATCGCCGCGCCCCACGTGATGCCGTGGTAGCCCGCGTCTGGCTCGACATAGAGCGGATTGCCGCGCTGCGTCCAGTCGAAATTGCCCGCGTCGATCACAACGCCGCCGATGCCCGCGCCGTGCCCGCCAATCCATTTTGAGAGCGAGTGGATGACGATGTCCGCGCCGAACGAAATGGGGTGTTCTAAAATCGGCGTTGAGAATGTCGCGTCCACGACGAGCGGGAGGCCGTGCTTGTGCGCGATCTTTGCGTAGCCCTCAATGTCCGCGACACCGAGCGTCGGATTGCCAATTGTCTCAACGTAGACGAAGCGCGTCTTCTCATTGATCGCCGCCTCGACCGCGGCGAAGTCGTTGAGGTGCGTCCAGCGGACGGTGATGTTGTTTGACTGCTT
>CAVHJW010000019.1:0-18448 GCA_963636335.1 bacterium | reverse complement strand
CGTTTTTCACAAATAACGGATATTTTTGTCTCATCGCAATGTTCTTTATGTTCTATAGGGCTATTCTTGTCCGTGTAGTTTTTATCCGTGTAGAACGTGAAGAGCGTGTAGATGGCGCGCATAAAGATCGTGTAGACGCCGCGCGTGAAGTGCGTGTAGATGGGAGGCGTGGTTAACATTGAGACTCCTGTAGATCCTTTCCCGTCGCGGAGCAACCTCCCAAGGCCTCCGTGTTCCTCCGTGCTCCGTGTTAAGCGAAAGCAACAATGCCACGGTTTTTACTATATCGCAATGTATCGCAACGTTTTCGTCGCAACGTTTTCGCTTTCTGCATTCCTCTATCCCTATGGTATAATGGACTTTAGATGGACGGATTTCTTTACCCCAACCTCGCTTTCAGCTTGGAAGATTGAGTCTTGATGTTCGCGAAGGCTCTTTTAGATCTGCCGCTTTCAACAACGCCATATCTAGCTGGGCTTGTGGCGGTGCTTTTTGTTCTTTCGTTCGCCATGCTCTTTTGCGAGGCTCAATCGCTCGCGCGTGTGCGACGGCGGTTCTGCGCCTTGCCACGCTTCCAACAGGTTCTGCTCGTTCTCTTTATCGGCGTGATGACGGCTTCTGCGCAGAAGAGTGGAACAAATGAAGTCGCCGACGTAGCGAACGAAATTCTTGACGCGGAGGATGAGGTGGGGAAGTGCCTTGGCGAATCAGGATCAATGGCCTCCGCGTCTCCGACACTCTTAAATCTCCGTGCTGAAAATTCTCAGGCGACGAATGTCTTTGCAATCACATCGTTCGCCGTCAATTGCGAACGCCGCGTCGTCTCATTTAAGGCGGCGTGGCCGAGCAATTTCTTTGACAGCGTCGGTTCGCGGAATGTGGATCTCTTCTCCTCCACGAATCTCCTTGAACGCCGTTGGACGCCACTCGCCGCGTTTACGATGCCACCCAATACGAATGCGTATGCGTTTACTGTTTCCTCCAACAACGTGGCCGCATGGGCGCGTTCGCAGTTTCTTGATACCTTCGCAGGGCTTGGCTTTTATCGTTTCGGTCTTGATATTGACTCTGATCATGACGGCCTTACCGACACCTACGAAACGCTCTGGTCGTTTACCGATCCGCTTGATGCGGATTTTGATAACGATGGGCTTGTTGACAGCGACGAACTCGCGGCGGGGACAGACCCTTTTGCACCTGACACGGATGGAGACGGCGTTAAAGATGGCGCGGAGGTTGCGCATTTTGAGGTGATCTTGCCTGATGATGTCCTGTTGCCCGAGTTTGACCTTTCGGCGGCAACGAACCTTCTTGTGGGGTCAAGAACATGCACATCGGCACAGTTCCCGGTCGTACTACCGTTTGCCTTCACGGGTGGCGGAATCGTGCATACGAATGCAACCATTGACCTTGATGGCGTTGTCGCGTTCCACCCAACGGCGACAAATGCGCCACTCACACTTTCAAGTCGGAATGTGAATTTAGAGACGGCGAGTCGCTTCCCCTATCACACCGTTGTGATGCCGTATTGGGATGCCTTGCGTGCATCGCCCTTGATGACGCCTGGTACGCGGATTTTAATGGACGATATCATTGCTTTTGACGGTCGGCGTTATTGGGTTGTTGAATACGAAAACATTCGACTTGCGGCGACAGGAATCGCCGAGGGGCAAGTCGCAACATTTCAAGTGTTCGTCTGTGAGGACGAGCCCAATACCGTTTATGTGCGATATGTGCATCTTGCGTCTGCGTTTGACGGTACGTCTGCGACAATTGGCGCACAATTGGCGGCGGGCGGGCGTGTCATGCAACTTTCGTTTAACGTCCCGGTCGCTATCGCGGATGGCATGGTCATTGTCTATCGCTTCGGCGCGGGGACAGACCCTCTGACGGCAGAAGATACAGATCACGATGGCATTCCTGATGGTCGCGAGATATCTCTTGGTTCCGATCCGCTTCAGCCAGACTCCGATGGCGATGGGATGAATGATGGATGGGAGTTTGATTGCGGATTGAACCCGATGTCCGCAACGGGAGAAGATGGGGCAGACGGCGACCCTGATAATGATGGGCTCTCAAATATTGATGAATACCAGAACGACTGCGATCCGAGAAACGCGGACACAGATGGCGATGGCATCACGGATGGCGTTGAGATCAACAATGGGGCGAATCCAAATGATTCGTCCGATGGCGGTGTCGCCGCGGCGACGGAGAATTTTCGTGAACTTTCATTTAACATCTATGGAGATTATGCCGCGTGGGAGATGACGATTCAAGGACTCGGCCCCGACGACACGTGGACGCGGCGAATCAGCATGGGGGCGCCGAATGCCCAGCAGAACGTGACGCAGAAGATGCGCAAGGGCAATTCGTATCGACTTTCTATGCGGTGGCTTAACAGCGATGGGCACACCGATCCGTATTGTTGGTATTGCTGGCAAGCGAGAATTGACGGCCACCCATCGGCGAGTTCGTATCAGGACTATTCAACGACGCGTCTTGCGGGTAGCGAGGTTGTTGTCGGTAATGGTTGGATTGCGGAGAATGCGGATGGACTGCTGACCTCGCATGTTCACATGCATGATCTCGACGAAGACTTGCGCATTCGCGTGCGGATCACGCCGGCAGTTGAGACGCTTGACCTTTGCAAGCAGGCGCTGGGCGACAAGATCCGGGTGAAGACGGCGGGAACGTGTCCGACAGGCGTGGAAGTCTCGCTTGACGAGTCAACGTTCGTCAAGACCGGCGGGGTGTCCGAACTCCGTTTCTCGCTCTCCCGCGAGCGAGTCAAGGCGCTGGGACTTCTGCCGGCAAACGATGACGATGACGTGAACGAGATAGTCCTTTACGATATTGGGGAAGCCAGTTCCTCATCGCAGTCAAACCTTTCCGACAGTCAGGCGATTAAACAAGTTGGCTATGCCTTTAGAGGACAGATCTTGCAGCCATCCCTGGGGAATCTCGATTCTTCGCCCCCCGTGTCGAAGAACTCTGAATCGTTTTACAAGGCGGCGGGGTGCGAGATTGTCACGGCTTGTTTCGCGGGGCGTTCGAGCGCCCATCGTCAGATCATGAACCAGGCAGATTACTTTTACTATTCAGGACATGGCTGGCATAGGGAGGGTAGTCTCGTTGGGTTGGCAGGAGGTCCGAGACTGACTCCCTCGCTCGTGTCTGCATATTGGAATCGGGACTTGAAGTGTGTGATTGTTGCAGGCTGTTCCGTCTTGGATATTAACGACTACAACGGAAATTTCGAAGGGTCAGCAGAACACTTGAGTTCGCCGGGTTCGCAGTGGGCGCGGATAAAAGGCCCGGAGTCATTTCTTGGATATGCCTATAAGGCGCCGTGTGACACTCAGGGATCAGCTGAAATCGCGAACGCATGGGTTGCCAATCGAGTCGTCATGAGCGATGCTGACGCTTGGATGAGTGCGAACAACAACAGGAAAGGACGCAATGCCTGTGCGATACAGCGCCTTGGAGATTCGCAGGTGCGATACTCGTATTTTAAGCGCGAAAGAGGGTTTCTCTATAATTCGTATCTTCTGACAAATGTTATTGAAAGGATAACACAATGAAAAAGGTGCTTATGGCGATAATTATGACGATGTACGCGACGGTCTCATTCGCACAACAGACTTCGCTATCAGAAGTCGTTTCATTTATGGCGACAAACGACTATCGCCATTGTTTTGTTTTGACGAATAGTTTGGAGTCTTTGCTCGTATCGATGACCGGAGTCGAAGAACGCGCGACTTGCAAGTTGCTGATGGCTTCAATATTGCTTGATCATTCTGAAAACATGGCCTGTTCGGATTCGTTTGCCGAAGCGACTAATCTTTGCCGTGAAATCGAGGCTGAATTGTCAGGGTTGATAGCCTGGCAACGCATAGGAGCCTTGTGCAAGTTCACGAATGCAATGCTTGAAGACGGGCATCCTGAAATTGCTTTCATGTCATCGACTAACTTGCTAAATGCTTTTCAAACCAGTCAATGCATAGGCGTTGACACGAATGTCTGGAACGTGCTATTCAAGTCCGGAGGATTGAACATTATGCCCCCGTTGGGTTTTATAAACGCGAATGCAGCTGCATCGTTGCATAGAATGGATTCCTCCGCAGACATTTCTCTTTACACAAATGGCATTCCGCAAGAAATTCTTAACGAAATAATCAGGCAATAGAATCGAGATGGGACGGATGGCGCGCATGAAGGCGTGTAGATGGGAGGCGTGGTTAACGTTGATCGTGTGGTTAACGTAGAGACTTTATGTAGATCCTTTCCCGTCGCGGAGCAACCTCCCAAGGCCTCCGTGTTCCTCCGTCCTCCGTGTTCAGCGAAAGCAATCGCGCCGATAGACAGTTGCTCTTGGTTCAATGGCTCATGAAAATCGGCAGTTGTCATCTTGTTCGCTCATAAAAACTGACAATTTGGTTGAGGATTCGCTCATAAAAAATGTCGCGCGCTTGACTTTTGGCGCGTTGTTTTGTTATAATTTGCGTCATGAAGAGCAAAAAGCCTAATTTATATCTGCGTCGCAAGTTTGATGCGCACCTGATGGCGTGGAAGGCGCGTGAAGACCGGCTTCCGCTTATCATCAAGGGAGCGCGGCAAGTCGGCAAGACGGAGTGCGTTCGTCATTTCGCCGAGGCGGCGGACTACGCTTCGTTCGTCGAGGTCAACTTCGTCGAAAAGCCGGTGTTCAAGACGATTGTCCGCGACGGCTATGCGGTTGAGGACATTCTGCGGAATCTTTCCATGCTCGACCCGCGAATGCGCTTCGAGCCCGGGCGAACGCTCATCTTCTTTGACGAACTTCAGGAGTTTCCCGAGATCGCGGCGTCGCTCAAGTTCTTTGCCCAGGACGGACGCTTCGACGTCATTTGCAGCGGATCGCTTCTCGGAATCCAGGTGAAGCGCGTGAAGAGCTTCAGCGTCGGCTATCAGGAGACGGAGACGATGCATTCGCTCGACTTCGAGGAGTTCCTCTGGGCGGCGGGATATTCGGACGCGCAGATCGCGAGCTTGCGCGAGCCGATCTTGGCGCGAAAGCCGTTTTCGGATGCCGTCAAGGTGACGATGGACCGCCTGTTCCTCGATTATTGCGCGACGGGCGGGATGCCGGACGTGCTCGAGTCGTATTTCGTTCGCGGCACGTTCGAGCGCGTCCCGCAGACCCAGCGTCGCATTCTCGAAGACTACCGCGAGGACGTCCGCAAGTATGCGGAGGGGCTTGATCCCGTCCGCATCCAGGCGGTGTTCGACTCGATTCCTTCGCAGCTTGCGCGCGAGAACAGAAAGTTCCAGTGGACGGTCGTCAGCAAGGGCGCGACGCGCAAGGACTACTGGGGCTGCGTCGAGTGGCTTGAGGACGCGGGCGTCGTGAACAAGTGTCGGCGGATGGACGTGCCGGAACTGCCGGTCGGCGCGCATCTCGACGGCGATTCGTTCAAGCTCTATCTCTGCGATTCGGGGCTACTACTCTCCATGCTCGACCGCGAGGCGCAGGAAGACGTGCGCATTCGTCGCAACCTCGGCACGTGGAAAGGCGGCTTCTTCGAGCAGGTCGTCGGCGAGGCGCTCGTCAAGGCGGGTGCGTCGCTGGCGTATTTCAAGCGCGAGAACTCGACGCTTGAGATGGACTTCTTCCTGCGCTCGCGAGACTGTCTCGTGCCGGTCGAGGTCAAGGCCGAGAACGGCCGCGCCAAGAGCCTGCGCACGCTGATCGCGCGCGACGTCTACAAGGACATCCGGTGGGGCGTCAAGCTGGTGAACGGAAACGTCGGCTATGAAGACCATGTTTTGACGATTCCGCAGTGGTGTGCTTTCCTTCTGCCCGATGTCGTGAGCGCGTTTTCATGCGAGTGAGAAGCCATCGTCATCGCAAACGAACTTATCACTGACGAGGTGTAATTTGATATAATAGTTAAATTGTATCTTTTAGTGAGGTTTGGTATGGACAAAATCATCATTCTTGACTACGGTTCGCAGTACACGCAACTCATCGCACGGCGCATCCGCGAACAGCACGTCTATTCTGAAATCGTCCCGTTTGACATCACCGCCGAGCGCGCAAAGTCCTACAACCCCAAAGGCATCATTCTCTCGGGCGGCCCCAATAGTGTATTTGAAGAGGGCGCGCCCGGCATTGATCCCGCCATCTTTGAACTCGGCGTTCCGGTGCTCGGCGTGTGCTACGGCATGCAGCTCATGAGCCAGACGCTTGGCGGCAAGGTGCAACCAGGGGAACGGCGCGAATACGGCAAGACCGAGATGACGGTTGAGCCTGGCAACGAACTTTTTAAAGGTCTCCCCGACACGTTCGTCGTTTGGATGAGCCATGGTGACCGCGTCGCGGCAATCCCCGCGGGTTTCCAGACGAGCGCGACAAGCGCAAATTGTCCCTACGCGGCGATCCGCCACGAAGGGAAGCGTTTCTTTGGCATCCAGTTCCACCCCGAGGTTGTTCACACCGAACACGGCAACCAGATTCTCGCAAATTTCGTCTTCGGCATTTGCCATGCGAATGCAGACTGGCAGTTGACAACGTGGATTGAAGACACGGTTGAGAAACTGAAACAGCAGGTCGGCGATGATGAGGTTGTCCTCGGGCTTTCGGGCGGCGTTGATTCGTCCGTCGCGGCCGTCCTTCTCCACAAGGCGATCGGCCCGCGTCTTCACTGCATTTTCGTGGACAACGGACTCCTTCGCTACCGCGAGGCCGAGCAGGTCGAAGAAATGTTTCACGCCAAACTCGGGCTTGATCTCACAATCGCCCGCGCGGCACAGCGCTTCTACGATGCGCTCAAAGGTCTTGATGATCCCGAGAAGAAGCGCAAGGCGATTGGCAAGACGTTCATTGATGTGTTCGCCGACGAAGCGCGCCGCTTTAAGCACTGCCGTTTCTTGGGTCAGGGCACGATCTACCCCGATGTCATTGAAAGTTCTCACGCGGTGAAGGGACCCTCGCAGACGATCAAGAGCCACCACAACGTCGGCGGTCTTCCGCCTGACTTGAAATTTGAACTCGTTGAGCCGCTCCGTGATCTCTTCAAAGACGAAGTGCGCGCCGTCGGCCGCGTGATGGGCATGGCGGACGAGCTTCTTGATCGTCAGCCGTTCCCGGGACCGGGTCTTGGCGTCCGCATTCTCGGCGAGGTGACAGAGGAGAAGGTGAAGCTTCTTCAACAAGCCGACATCCGTGTGCAAGAAGAAGTGAAGAAGTTGCCGAACTACAAATTGATCTGGCAGACGTTCGCGGTGCTCTTGCCGGTCAAGTCCGTCGGCGTGATGGGCGATCAGCGCACCTACGAATACACATGCGCGATTCGCTCCGTTGATTCGATCGACGCGATGACGGCGGACTGGACGCGCCTTCCCTACGAGACGTTGGCGACGATGTCAAATCGCATCATCAACGAGGTGCGTGGCATCAACCGCGTTGTCTACGATATTTCTTCGAAGCCGCCAGCCACGATTGAATGGGAGTAAGTCGCCGCTGATGCGCTTTCTGATTCATACCTACGGCTGTCAGATGAACGTCCGCGACTCGGAGGCGGTTGAAGCCCTCCTTGTCGCGGCGGGTCATGAACGCGCCGCAAACGAAGACGAGGCCGACTGCGTCATCGTCAATAGTTGCACGGTGCGCCAAAAGGCTGAAGAGAAAGCAATTGGCAAAGCGGGGAATCTTCTCGCCGATGGTAAGATTGTTGGCCTTATGGGTTGCGCGGTGAAGCGACTCGGCGCGGATGTCTTTAAGCGACTCCCCAAACTTCACTTCGCGGTCGGCCCGCGCCGCTTTGGTCTTGTGCCGCATCTTCTCTCGCGCGTTGTCGCGGGGGAGCGGCACATTTTGGAACTCGGCGATGACGATGTTCCTGTTGGTCTTGACGCGCATCCTGTCACCGCGCGCGCCGGGACGTTCGCGGCCGTGCAAAGTTACGTCACCGTGCTTCTCGGTTGCGACAATCGTTGCAGTTATTGTATTGTTCCCGATGTGCGCGGCCACGAATACTCGCGCCCCGCGCAAGAGGTGATTGCCGAAGTGAGGTGTCTGGCCGCGCGCGGTGTTAAAGAGGTCTGCCTTTTAGGACAGAGCGTCCTTCGCTATGGCATCCGCAACAAAGCGTGGGAGGATGGCGCGGGCGAAGCGTTTCCGCGTCTCTTGCGCGCCCTGCAAGAAATCGATGGTCTTGAGCGCATCCGCTTTACGTCGGCGCACCCGAAAGGTTGTACCGATGAACTTCTTCGCGTTTACCGTGACTGTCCGAAAGTTTGCCGCCATATTCATTTGCCCGTTCAGTCGGGTTCAGATCGCATTCTCAAAGAGATGGGTCGGCACTACACGCGCGATGAATATCTTTCTTCCGTCAAGAAGGTGCGCGACTTTGACCCGACATTTGCCGTGACCACAGATGTCATCGTCGGATACCCGGGTGAGACCGAGGAGGACTTTGAGGCGACGCGCTCGCTTATGGAAGAAGCGGGTTTTGATAATTCCTTTGTGTTCAAATATTCCCCGCGCCCTGGGACGCGCAGTGCCGCGCTTCCAGATGATGTGCCGACTGCTGAAAAAGAACGGCGCAATCAGATTTTGCTCGCCGATCAAGAGGCGCGTGGTCAGCGGCGAAATGAAGCGCTCATTGGTACGGTGCGCGAGGTGATGGTGGAAGGTCCCTCCAAGCGAAACGCCTCTCGCCTCTCGGGGCGCGATGGCGGCAACCGCATTGTCGTCTGGGAACCGAAAGGAGAGGCCGATACGATCGGCGCGCGCGTCTCCATCAAGATTCTTGATGCACATCCACAAATTCTAATCGGAGAGAAAGTATGAAAATCGCAATCGTTGGTGCGGCTGGCCGCATGGGTAAAAAATTGATTGAACTCGCGCCCGCCGCGGGGATGGATGTTGTCTCAAAAGTTGACGTTGTGGACGGCTTTGAGAAAATGTGGTCAAAGGATGTTGAAGGCGTCATTGACTTTTCTTACCATACGGGTGTTCCCGCCTTCGTTGAAAAGGCGGCTGATCTTGGGCTTGCCTATGTCATTGGCACGACGGGGTTGACGCCCGACGAACAAGCGCGCATCAATGCGGCGGCGAAAAAAATTCCGATTGTCCAAAGTGGCAACTATTCGCTCGGCGTGAACCTCCTTGTTGCATTCGCCGAGAAGGCGGCATCGATTCTGGGCTCTTCCTATGATATTGAAATTACGGAGATGCACCACCGCCACAAAAAAGACGCGCCGTCGGGGACGGCTCTTATGCTCGCGCGTGCGGCGGCTCAAGGGCGCGGCGTCTCGCTTGATGAGAAGGCGATTTTTGGTCGCCACGGTGATGTCGGTGAGCGCCCCGAAGGTGAGATTGCCGTTCACGCGCTGCGCGGCGGCTCCGTTGTTGGTGATCATACCGTTATGTTCGCGGGCGACCTTGAGCGTGTTGAATTGACGCACAAAGCACAAGACCGCGCGGCGTTCGCCTCGGGGGCGCATCGCGCTCTTCTCTGGGCGAAGGGACGCGCCCCGGGGCTTTATACGATGCGTGATGTCCTCGGATTTTAATGAACAGGTAAAAATAAATTTTCAGAACAAAAGGAAGAAGAATTCATCATGGATGACGATGCTTCAAAGAAGCTGAGAGAAATGGCCGCCCGTATCCGCGAGATGCGTGAGATTATCGGCTACACCGTTGAGCAAATGGCGACAGCGACCGGGGTGACGGTTGAAGAATATAACAAGGTTGAAGCGGCGACGACGGATCCGACATTTAATTTCTTGCACCAGTGCGCGATTACTTTTGGCGTGGACATCAACGCGCTCTTGGAAGGGCACTCCGCACATTTGTCGGGTTATGAGGTGACGCGTGCGGGGCAGGGCCCTGTCACGGCCGCCGAGTCGCTCATGACAATTCGCAACCAAGCGGCGATGTTTAAAAACCGTTTGGGCACGCCCTACTGGGTCACCTACAAATATGATGCGCGCCTTGTTGATCAACCCATCTCAACGACGACGCATGCGGGGCATGAGTTCGATATCGTTCTGAAAGGTTCCATGAAAGTGCGCGTGGGCGATCATGTGGAACTCTTAAACGAAGGCGACTCCATTTACTATCAGTCTTCAACGCCGCACGGCATGGTCGCCGCCACACCGCAGGGCGTGACGTTCCTCGCCATGGTGATGGCGGGCGAAGATGGCGATAGTCACCTCGGCCTTGAGACGATTCGCCCCCGCACCGACAAAACGCCGCTCGTTGTGGATGCGTTCGTCGATGTCCTCGAAGACGAGCGCGGGTGCTTGCAGCACATTAAATTCAAAAATACCGAGCACTTCAATTTTGCGTTTGATGTGGTGGACGCGATTGCGGCGAAGTATCCTGAGAAACTCGCAATGCTTCACGTCTCGGATCACATGACCGAGCGTCGCTTCACGTTCAAGGAAATCTCCGAGACATCGAACCAGATTGCGAACTACTTCTTGTCACTCGGCATTGGCAAGGGTGATAAGGTGATGCTCGTCTTGAAGCGTCACTATCAATACTGGCCGACGATTCTGGCGCTCCACAAAATTGGCGCGGTCGTCATCCCCGCCGTGAGCCAACTTCTTGAGCACGATTTCACCTACCGCTTCCAAGCGGCCGATGTGAAAGCGCTCATCTGCACGGCGGATGGCGATGTTGCCGCCGAGGCTGAAAAGGCCGAATCTTCGCTCGCGGCGAAAGGTCCGTTCTCGCTCATCAAGATGATCGTGAATGGAACGCGCGCGGGGTGGCGCACATTTGATCAGGAATATGTCGGCTTCTCGCGTGTCTACGGCCGCCGCGCCGATTCGCCGGGCGGCAAAGACCCGATGCTCATGTTCTTCACGTCGGGCACGACGGGTTATCCGAAGATGGCGCTTCACAGTTACCTGTACGCGCTCGGGCACTACGTGACGGCGAAGTATTGGCATCAAGTCGAGCGCGATGGTCTGCACTTCACGATTTCCGAAACGGGTTGGGCGAAGGCGAGTTGGGGCAAACTCTACGGTCAGTGGATGTGCGAAGGCGCGCTCTTCGTCTACGACTTCTCGCGCTTCCACGCCGAGAAGATTTTGCCGATGTTCGCGAAATATGGCATCACGACATTCTGCGCCCCGCCGACGATGTATCGCATGCTCATTAAGGAAGATATTTCCAAATACGATTTCTCTTCCGTCCACCATGCGACAACGGCGGGCGAAGCGCTGAACCCCGAAGTTTTCACGCAGTTTGCAAAAGCGACGGGGCTTAAGATTCACGAGGGCTTCGGTCAAACTGAAACGACGTGCGCGCTGGCGGTTCTTCTCGGCGATGCGCTTCGCCCAGGATCGATGGGCAAGCCCATTCCGGATTATGACATCGACCTTGTTGATGACAAGGGCGAAAGTGTGCCACCTGGCGAACACGGCGAGATCGTCGTTCGGACGCCGCGTGAAAATCCGCACCCCGGCATCTTCGTCGGCTACTACAAGGACGAAGAAAAAACGGCCGAGGCGTGGCGCTTTGGTATGTATCATACGGGCGATCTTGCGTGGAAAGATGAAGACGGCTACTACCACTACGTCGGGCGCGCCGATGATGTTATTAAATCATCGGGCTATCGCATCGGGCCGTTCGAGATTGAGAACGTCATTATGGAACTACCCTACGTCGTTGAGTGCGGTGTCTCGGCTGCGCCCGACCCGATTCGTGGGCAGGTTGTTAAGGCGACGATCAAACTCATCAAGGGCAAAGAGCCAACCGAAGACCTTAAAAAGGAAATTCAAGACTACGTGAAGAAGCACACCGCGCCCTACAAGTATCCGCGCATCGTGGTCTTCAAGGATGAACTTCCAAAAACGGTCTCGGGTAAGATTCAACGCAACAAACTCTAATGCATCACCGAATGCGCGCTTACCTCAAACTCTTGCGACTTGTCAACGTGCCAACAGTCCCGGGCGATGTTCTCGTCGGGGCCGCGCTTGCAAGTTTGTCGCTTGGGTTTGTCGCAAGCGCGCCTCTCGTTTTCGCCGCGCTCGCTTCGTGCGCACTTTATCTTTATGCGCTCGTTGACAATGACATCGTGGGCGCGGCGACAGACAGCACAAGAAGGCCCATCCCGGCGGGCGAGATCTCATGCTCCTCGGCGCGTATCGTGCGTCTTCTCATGCTTCTTCTCGCGCTCGCGTTCGGATGGTTCGGCGCACTACCACCCGCGTGGTGGGCGCTCGCTTTCGTCCTCTTCGCGATGGCGCTTCTCTATAACCGTCGGCGAAACGCGCTTTTGATGGGGCTTTGTCGTGGGCTCAATGTCCTTCTCGGTGGCGCACTTTTCTTGGATGGCCGCGCGGGCGTAGATGTGCGCACACTCGTGCCGCTTTTTTGTGTCGCGCTTCTCTGGACGCTCTACATCGCGTTCGTAACGCGCTACTCGAAAAATGAAGACACCGATCCTGCCCGCCGCGCCGTGACAGGTCAGCTCATCGGTGCGCTCGTCTATGGACAATTGCTCACGCTTCTTGCGGTTTACCTCGTGTCGCCGACCATCTTTTCGCGCAATCTTCTTCTCGCGGGTGCGATTCTGCTTGTCGTCTTGCGCCTCACGAAACGCCTTCTTCCAAAGGTGAGTGCATCATGAAGACGCTCGTCGTGATGGCGGCGGGCTTTGGTCGCTCGGTTCTTGAGCGTAACCACCTCACGTCGATCGCGGGGCTCTCGGCATCAATCGAGAAAAGTGTTTTCCCCGCCGTCACGTGCGTTGCTCAGGCATCCCTTCGGACAGGGCTTGAGCCTGCCGCGCACGGCGTTTTCTCAAACGGATTTTGGATCGACGCGCTGAAGAAGCCGCTCTTCTGGGAGCAGAGCGCCGCGCTCGTCAAGGGTGCGCGCGTTTGGGAGGCGCGGCGGCAGGCGGGTGCGCGCGTGGGGCTTTTCTTTTTTCAACAGTCGCTCGGCGAGTCGGCCGATGTCATCGTTTCGCCCGCGCCCATCCACAAGCACGGCGGTGGCATGATGATGAGTTGTTACACAAAGCCGTCGGGCATGGCAGACATTCTCGTGCGTCTCGCGGGGCGCTTCCCGCTCTGGCGCTACTGGGGGCCGTTTGCTTCGCCAAAGGTTGGGCGCATGTGCATTTCGTATTTTGACGAGATGACGCAAATCCACGATGTGGACGAAGCCTATCTTTATTTGCCGACGCTCGATTATGCCGCGCAGAAGATGGGCCCCGATTCGCGCGCGGCACAGGCGGCAACGCGCGAGTTCGTTCGCCAGATTGAGCGTCTCGCGACACTGGCCGAATCGCGCGGGGCGCGCCTCATTGTGAAGGGCGACTACGACATCACGCCCGTCACGAAGGAGCCGTGCCAGCCGAACGTCCTTTTGCGGCGCGAGGGGTTTTTCAAGACGCGCACGGTCGGCGGGCGCGCGTATCCCGATTTTTATCAGTCGACGGCGTTCGCCCTTTGCGACCACGAGCTCTGTCTCGTTTACGGGCCGTCGCGTAAAAAGGCGACAGAGGTTCTTCTCGCAACGGGTGATTTTGTGCGTCCTGAGGAGGGTGTGCCTTTATCATTCAACGACTGCGAGGTTCTTCTCGCAAGCGCGGGTCGTTGGTGTGGTTACGAATGGTGGACGAATGTGCGCGAGGCCCCTGACTTCGCAAGCCACGTCGACATTCACAACAAGCCAGGCTACGATCCAAAAGAACTCTTCTTCTTTTGTCGCGGTGTTGTAAAAGGAACGCACGGTCGCGCATGCGAGGTCGCGACGCTTTCGTCATGAGGCCGTTCTCTCTTCTCGTGAAGCCCGTCGGTGGCGCGTGCAATCTCGCCTGCTCCTATTGCTTCTATCGCGAGCATGCATCGGGCGTTATGTCGCAGGCCGTTGCGGAAAAACTTTTCTCCTCTTACGCCGCGCTCCCGTTTGCGAATAAGGCCGTCGCGTTGCAGGGCGGCGAGCCTCTTCTCGCGCCCGACAATGTCTTCGAGGCGTTAGGCGCAGTGAATGTTGAGCGCTCCCTCCAAACGAATGGTGTTTTGCTGACACCCGAGAAAGCCGATCTCTTGAAGCGCGGCAATTATCTTGTGGGCCTCTCGCTCGATGGGCCTGAGGCTCTCAACCTGGGGCGCGGAGATAAGGCCGTCTTTGAGCGGATCGTCGCGGCCGCGCGCCTTCTCGAGAACTTCGGCGTTGATTACAATCTTCTCGCCGTTGTTTCGCGCTGGAATGCGACGAAGGCGAAGGAGATCTACCGCTTCTTCCGCGAAACGTTTGCGACGCGCTTTTACCAATTCATCGAGTGCACGGGTCCGCGCGACGAAGTGACGGGCGACAAGTGGGGCGCGTTTTTGATTGACCTCTTTGACGAATGGAAAAAGGCCGATACGCGCGTCATTTCCATTCGCCTCTTTGATTCAATTCTCTCACAGATTTTGCGCGGCTATCCAACGCAGTGCTCGTTTGCGACCTCGTGCCGCCAGTATCTCGTTGTTGAGTATGATGGCTCTGTTTATCCGTGCGACTTCCATGTGCGAGAGGACTTGAAACTCGGCAATGTTATGACGCACACGTGGGAGGAACTTATCTCCTCGCCCCTTTACGAATCGTTTGCGCAAAAAAAATGTGCGTCTCTTTCACCCACCTGCCGTGCGTGTGCCTACCGCGCGTTCTGTCAAGGCGATTGCCCGCGGAACCGCAAGGCGGATCGCTCCATTCTTTGCAACGGCTGGAAGGCCTTCTTTAAGCACGCGCTCCCCACGTTCCGCGCCCTCGCCGAATCGGTCAGCCACGTCTGACGATTGACAGATGTCAATGAGAAAGCGTGGACTCGGGCTGAAGGCGCGTTGAGGGACAAGCGCGTTGGAAATTATATTTGTTTCGTTATTGACTTTTGCACGAGTAAAATATATAATTCACTCGTGCATTGAAAAAGGAGTTTTATGCTCAAACAGATCCAGGACTATTTGAGAAGGGTTGTTGGAATTGAGTTTTCGGCGCGAGAGAATCGAGCCGAACTCTCTCTTGTACCTTATGTCGCGCTTCCTCATGACTTCTGGCTCTGCCAGGTCGGCGACATGAAGTTTGAGTTGATGGCGTTGAAGCGAGGTTCGGGCGCAAATCCGACGCCGCGCCAGATTGCCAGTTTTGTCGCGACAGTCTCCGAACGACTTGGCGGTGTTCAGACGGTGTATGCCGTTGACCGCATGGATGCCTATAATCGTGGGCGGCTTCTTTCGCATCACGTGCCGTTCGTCGTTCCGAATCGCCAGTTCTATCTGCCGTTTCTCAGCATGTCCTTCTCCGAAGTTGGTGCAAAGCGCGTGAAGGAGTTTGACCGTCTTGGGGTGCTGGCGCAGATGATGCTTGTCGATTACCTGAATCGCGGCGAGAATGGACTTTCCATTCCGACATCCGTTGCTCGCTTTGGCTACACGCGCATCAGCGTGATGAAGGCATTTGACGAACTCGAGTATTTCCAACTGGCGCAGCGAGATCGTCGAGTTCACGCTCTTGAGTTCGCGTCTAATCGTCGTGTGCTCTTTTCGCGGGCGAGGAAGTTGCTTCGCAATCCCTGCCGGCGCGTGGTCATGCTGGATTCAATTCCTGCTGGTCTGAACGTCTGCGAGTCGGGGCTGAAGGCGTTGGCGAAGATTTCGATGATCAATCCGCCAGACTATGCTGAATACGCGGTTGAATCTTCTCTGCTTGGCAAGTGTTCGGGCATAAGTTCCGTTCCACGTGCCGAGGCACGCGTTCATCTCGGCCTTTGGTGTTATGAGCCGGCGTTTGTCTATGGAGATCGGATTGATCCGATTTCTCTTTGTCTCTCGCTTTCGAATGATGATGACGAGCGCGTCCAAGGTGCGGTTGAAGACGTGTTGGAGGGGATGAAATGGTAGTCGGCTTTGACAAGTTCCGCGAAGCGTTTCGCGCCTATGTTGACAGTTACATTGTCATCGGCGGCAGTGCGTGCGACTGGCTGATGTCACACGAGAGTATTCTGTTCCGAGCGACGAAGGATATCGATCTTGTGATTGTCGCGGACAACCTTGAGGCGTCGTTTGTAAAAGCGATTTGGGCCTTTGTCTCTGCGGGCGGGTATTCGGCGTATGTTCGAAAGGATGGTCGAAGGTGCTTTTACCGGTTTCTGTCGCCAACGGTCGCCGGCTATCCGTTCATGTTGGAGTTCTTCTCTCGTGCGCCGATTGAATTCGCGGTGGCGCCGCAGTCTGTGATCACGCCAATCCCAGTAGACGAAGATGACGTCTCGTCTTTGTCGGGCATCTTGTTGGACGAGAACTACTACGCGTTCATCAAGTCTTGTGCGAAGGTCGTTGATGGCGTTACGGTCTTGTCGTTCGAAGCGTTGCTCATCCTCAAGGCGCGGGCGTGGATGGACTTGGGCGCACGAAAGGCGCGTGGCGAGTTCGTCAAGGACAGGGATCTCGCCAAGCACCGCAAGGACGTCTTGCGCCTTCAGGCAATGATTCCAGAAGGCGCGAGGCTGGTGCTTCCTCTGCCTGTCCGAAACGACTTTGAAGAGTTCCTTGAAGTCTATTCGAAACATCCAACGGATCCTGCGTCCTTGAATGTTCCTGGAACATTCGACGAGGCGATTGCACACATCCGTCGCGTATTCTGCTGAAAGGAGCAAGTGTACGGAGATTCTGGTCTTCGCGAATCGGTTTTGAGAACCATCTGCGGAAGTTTTCATCGCGCCATAAAGTGGAATTTTCGCGCCACCCACTTGCGCTCGTTTTTGAGAATATGGTATAATTCGCTCATACGCTCGGATAATTGTGCTGTTCGGGTGGTAAGGTGATGATCTTTGAAAAAGGTCGGCGGGCACAAGGACGTCGGCTATCGGCCTAAGGGTGTAATGCCCTTAAGCAGAACCTTGTAATGGCGCGGCACATGGCGTGTGACGGGCAAGGGGCTCTTCTTTGAGATGCCTGCACGAGATGCCTGTTCAATTGCCAGCGAACATGTCAGAATATGGTATAATGTGCCTTATCTTGTTGTGCAAATTGTATCGACAAGATTCGTCGCATGGGATCACTTGTGTGAATGAAAGGAAGCCATGAGGAAAACGAAGAAGACTGAGATTGCTCGTGTTGTCGAGGTCGAGGAGGCGGAACTCTATACCAAAGTTCGCGGCTATATCGTCAAGGCGCGCGCCAAGGTCTATGCAGTCGCGAACAAGGAGATGATCGACGCCTATTGGAACGTTGGTCGCTTGATTGTTGAGAAGCAGGGTGGCGCGGATCGTTCGTCTTATGGTGACCAACTCATTAAGAGCCTTTCGTTGCGACTGACGGCGGAATTCGGGCGCGGTTACACCGAGACGAATCTGCGCTACATGCGGCTTGTTTATCTCACTTTCCCAATTCATCACTCACTGAGTGATAAATTGACATGGACGCATTATCGAACGCTTGTCGGCGTCGAAAACGCGAAGGCGAGGGCGTTTTACTTTGACGAATGCATCGCCTCTGGGTGGAGCGTACGCGATCTTCAGCGGCAGATCGGCACGGAGTTCTACGAGCGGCTCATCGGTAACCATGTCGATCTCAAAGGCGTAGGGAAACTCGTGAAACGGCTGTCGGCAGAGCCGAAGGACATCGTGCGCAGTCCTGCCATTCTTGAGTTCGCCGGCATATCGCCGGCAGATTACAGCGAAAGCGAACTTCAGCAGGGGCTTGTCCGCCATCTTGGCAAGTTCATGCTTGAACTCGGACGTGGTTTCGCCTTGGTTGGCGAACAATGCCCGATTCACATTGGCAAGGAGACGTATCATTGCGACTTGCTCTTCTACAACTACTTGGCGCGGTGCTTCGTCCTGATTGACCTGAAGGTCGGGAAGATTACGCCCGAGGACATCGGGCAGATGCAGCTCTACAAGCACTACTACGAGCGTGAGATGATGAACCCTGGCGACAATCCGCCGATCGGCATCGTGCTCGGATCGGAGCGGGACGAGACGGTCATTCAGTATACTTTGAACGAACACGAGCGCAATCTCTTCGCGGTGAAGTATCACCTCCATCTTCCAACGGTCGAGGAACTTCAGCGGGAACTCCAGCGTGAACGCGCTGCGCTTGAAGAGGCGATGCTACTGCAGAACAAGAAGGATTTGCGCTAATCGGGCGGGTCGAGAAGTCGTTGATTCTCGGACTTCGTTTGGGGACGGTAAAAATCACCTGTTGAGCCCAAAATCCTCGCGCCACCCACTTGCGCTCGTTTTTGAGAATATGGTATAATTCGCTCATACGCTCGGATAATTGTGCTGTTCGGGTGGTAAGGTGATGATCTTTGAAAAAGGTCGGCGGGCACAGGACGTCGGCTATCGGCCTAAGGGTGTAATGCCCTTGGCAGAACCTTGTAACGGCGCGGCATAAGGCGCGTGACTGACAAGGGGTCGGAAAATCCCAAAAGGACCCGACAACGTACGCA
>CAVHJW010000018.1:0-19043 GCA_963636335.1 bacterium | reverse complement strand
TCGGTCAGAAACCGATATGCGCAGCTTGCCCAACCGACTTGGCGCGAACCTCCTCATGTGTTTCAACTTCGCGCTCTGAAGCAACGAACCATTGTCTTGCGCGTCAGATGTTTTTTACCGCGCCTCGCGCCGTTCGCATCATCCCGCGCGTTCAGAGTTATTTAGCCTTAGCACTTAGCAGAGTTGGTGACGACATAAGCACGGCTTGATGGCTTTCGCCGATCAGATGTCAGAACGCGTAGCGCACGAGGCCGAGGGCTTCGTGGAAAACGTAATAGAACGTTGCCATGCCCTCTGCGCTCGGGGCGTAATCGCGTAGCGACGAGCGCGAACGCTGAAAAAGCCCATTGAAATCGGTCGGCGCGGGGATGACTTCAATCTCACGCGCGTATTTCTGAAAAATGCGCATCGCGCGGCGCATGTGAAAGCCACTCGTGACGAGCAAAATCTTTCGCCCGCCCGTCGCACGGAGCGCCTTCTCCATCCCCTTCGCCTCTTCCTCTGTGTTGCGCGACTCATCAAGCGAGAGAATATCCTCGGCGCGAACACCCATCTCAACGAGAAGCGGCGTCGTTGCCTTCGATGCGCCAGGGCCCGTGCAATAAATCTTCGGCGCCTTGCCCGCCTTATAAAGTCGTGCGGCCATCCACACGCGATCGCCCGCCGCCTTCAAATCTGAACAGGGCAAAAGGTCCGACTCTTCCAGTTGTCCAACGCCGCCACCGAGCAGACAAATCGCATCGGCCGTCTCAAAACGCTCAACAGGGACGGGCATATAGGCGCGCTCCAAAACGCCCATCAAATACGTGCTCGTCACGGGCATCGCAACAATCCAGACAAGCACGGCGAAGACGAGCCCCATAAAGCGACCGCGCCGAGGCAGGAAGACTGTCACAATAAACCCAAGGACAATCAACATCATGGGGTCGGTCAAAAAACCAACGAGTTTATTGAGAACATACATCTCTTTATCTTCCCTTCTCCGCCGCGCCGCGCGTCACCGTTGGAACGAGTGGCAAGCGGAAGCCGAACGACGTCTTCACACCCGGTAGAGACGAGACGTAGACCTCGCCCCCGTGGAGACGCGCGATATGCTTGACGATTGCGAGCCCCAGCCCCGTGCCGCCGAGCGAGCGACTCCGCGACTTACTCACGCGATAGAAACGCTCAAAGAGGTGCGGCAGGTGCTCGGCGGGAATGCCCACGCCGAAGTCGCACACCGTCACGCGCACGCTCCAACCCGATGTCACGACCGAAACTTCAATGCGATCAGAACCCGAATAGCGCAGGGCATTCGCGACGAGATTCTGGACCGCCTCCTCAAGCCGCCCTGCGTCACCGTTCACCGTTGCCGCGTCATTGCGCACGAGGTCGATCGCCACGTGTTGCACGGCTGCCTTCGTGCGCTCAAGATTGACGACGCCCGCGACGAGATCCGAAAGCGAAAGCGGCGCAAAGTCGCGCGCCTCGTTGTCCTCCTCGCGCTCAATCTGCGCGAGCGAGAGCACATCGCCGATGAGCGTGTTGAGCCGCCGACACTCGCCCTGAATAATGCCGAAGAGCTCGCGCGTGTCGTCCTCCTTGAGCGACGCGCCCTCGTCGAGCATTTCGGCCGCGCCAAGGATGGATGTCAGCGGGCTTTTAAGTTCGTGCGTCACGTTTGAGGTGAACTCGCGGCGAAAGCGTTCGGTCTCAGCGGCAATCTCAAGCCGCCGCGCCTGCTCATCAAGGCGCGAAGAGACGCGTCGCACAAAATAGAAAACGAGGAAGACGAGCGACGCGCCGAGAACGCCCGCCGCGCCGAGCGACACCCAGACAAGGCGCTCCGACTTGATGACGCCCGTGTAGGGAACAGCGAGACGCACGACGCGATCGCCGACGCGGCGCGCGCAATAGAGGAAATCGCGACCCAGCGTCTGTGAGCGTCGGAGCGAGATGCCTTGCCCATCGGCAAAGGCCTTGACGACCTCCTCGCGCGTCGCGTGGCTCTCACGCACATCATCCGTATCGTAGAAGACGGAGCCGTCCGCATTGACGATCGTCACGCGCGTCCCCGACTCAGCAATTTCCGCGAACGCCGAGCGGAAACTCCGCGCAACGACAAAGAGGAATGACGCGAAGATGACGATGCAGGCCGTTGCCACAGCCGCCGCCACCCAGCTCCGATCCACGCGCCGCCGCTTCTTTTCTGCCTTTTCTTTTTCCACGTCTTTCACCTTTTCTGACGTGTCTCACGCGAGACGATACCCGACACCGCGAATCGTCTCAATGTGGTTCGCCCAATCACCGAGCTTGCGCCGAAGCCCCACCATCTGCACATCAATCGTGCGCTCGGTGACAATCTTCTCGCCGCCTGAGATGCGGTCGATGATATGTGTGCGACTAAAAACGCGCCCCGGGTGGCGAAGGAGCAGCTCGAGAATGCGATACTCGGTGAGCGTCAATTTTAGGCTCTGCCCCGCGAGGCTCACGCGGTGCGGGCCGTCGTCTAGCGTGAGGCCATCCAGTGTGACTTGCTCGGTCGCGCGCCCCGCCTCCTTGCGCAAGACAGCGCGGATGCGCGCAAGGAGAACCTCCTTTGAGAAGGGTTTTGTCACGTAATCGTCCGCGCCCGCGTCAAGACCCTGAACGATGTCCGCCTCCGCGCTCTTCGCCGTGAGCATAATAATCGCGAGCGCTTCCGTCTCGGGATTCGCGCGCAAGGCGCGGCAGACAGAAAGACCGTCAAGGCCAGGCAACATGACATCCAGAAGAACGAGGTCGGGCTTCATGCGAAACGCCTTCTCAAGCGCGGCATCGCCCGTCGCGACCTCCTCGACCTCCTCATAGCCATGGCTTTTTAGGGCAATTGAAATGACGCGGCGAATAGATGGGTCGTCTTCAACAACGAGAATCTTCTCCGACTTCATGATCCTGCCCTTGTCTTTGGAAATTTCTTTGAACGCAATCGCGCGTCTCACTTGCCAACGCCGAGAACCGAAAAGCCGAGTGCGCGGAGCGCGGTGGCATCGAGGCAATTGCGCGTATCAAAAACGAGCGCCGGCTTGCGCATTGAGTCATAGACTCTCTTCCAATCAAGCGCGGGGTAATCTTTCCAGTCCGTCATCAGGAGGACAGCATCGGCGTCCTGTGCGGCGACATACGGATCTTCCTCATAATCAATGCCCTCCACGTCGGCGAGGTCAAGCTTCGCGTTGACAAGCGCCTTCGGGTCGGTGACAGCCAGGCGGACGTGCTCCTCGGCGAGGAGGCGCGCGACCGTGCCAGCCGGCGTCTCGCGCGTGTCGCCCGTGTCAGCCTTAAATGCAAAGCCGAACATGGCAATCTTCTTGTTCGCGAGCGTATTGAACATCGCCTTGAAGAGGCGCGTCACGATGCGCTCTTGTTGGTGATCATTCATCTTGATGACCTGCGACCAATACTCCGCCGCCGTATGCAGGCCGAAACTCTCGCAGAGGTAAACAAGATTGAGAACGTCCTTCTTAAAGCAGCTCCCGCCAAAGCCCGGGCCCGCCTTGAGGAACTTTGACCCGATGCGATGATCCGCGCCGATGACGCGCGCGACCTCATCAACATCCGCGCCTGTCGCCTCGCAAAGCCCCGCGATGGCGTTGATGGACGAGACGCGCTGAGCCAAAAACGCGTTTGCCGCAAGCTTCGTCAATTCAGCCGACCAAACATTCGTCGTGAGGATGCGCGCATCGGGCACCCACGCTGTCTCGCCGCGGTAAATCTCAACAATCTCGCGAACGGCCGCCGCGCCGCGCGGTGTCGCCGCGCCGCCGATTAGGACACGATCGGGTGAAAGAAGATCCTTGATTGCCGTTCCCTCCGCGAGAAACTCGGGGTTTGAGAGAACGTCAAAATGAAGCGCCTCGTGCGTGTTCAAAATGGCCTCCATCGCGGCCGCCGTGCGCACGGGCAAGGTCGACTTCTCAACGACAATTTTGTCGCTTTCTGCCCACAGGGCGATGTTGCGCGCGGTCGCCTCCCAATACTGCAAATCGCTCGCGCGCCCCGCACCGCGCCCAAACATCTTCGTCGGCGTGTTGACACCCACAAAGATGATGTCGTTTTCTTTCACGGCGCGTTCAATGTCCGTTGAGAAAAAGAGATTTTGGCCGCGCACCTCCTTGACAACCTCAAGAAGACCTGGCTCATAAATGGGCAACTTGAAATCGGGCGAGTTCCAAGCATCAATGCGCGCCTTGTTGATGTCAACGACTGTGACGCGGCGGCTCGGGTTCATCTTCGCGATGACGGCCATCGTGGGACCGCCAATGTAGCCCGCGCCAATGCAAACGATGTTCTTGTTCATTTCACGTCTCCTTCGTGGAGCCTAGGACGAAGGACAGCGAGCGTCTCAAAACGCGCCGTCCGCGGAAAGAGGTTAAAAAGCCGCACGGACTCAATCTCGTACGTGCGCGCGAGCGTGCGCAGATCTCGCGCGAGCGTCGCGGGGTCGCACGAAACATAAAGAAGCCGACCGACGGGATGCGCCGCGAGAAACTCGGCAACCCCTCGCTCAAAGCCGCCACGCGGCGGATCGACGATGAGCGTCGTCCGCGGTGAGAGATCGAGACACTTGAGATGTTGAATCGTCTTGCCCGCAAAGAACGTGGCCGCGCGCGCGCCGAGATGCGCGGCGTTCTTGCGCGCGAACGCGATCGCGCGTGCCGACGCCTCAACGCCGACAAGCGAGGCAGGGGCCGGCGCGGCGCGGTACATCAAAAGACCAAAAACGCCCACGCCGCAATAGAGGTCAACAATGTCGGGCGCGCCGCCACGCCGATACGCATCCACAACGGCGCGCGCGAGATGCTCATGAACGGCGGGGTTCACTTGATAGAAGCCGTCCGCCGCGACCTCGAAGTCAACGTCGCACGTTGTTTCGCGAAGGACGAGATCGGACGGCGCGTCGCCGAGCCACCACTTGATGCCCGACTTCTTCGTCCACCGGATTGTGAGCGATTCCTTCTGGGCGGTTGAAAGACGCACGACCTTGGGGCCCGTTGAGAGAAGACGCAAAACGTTTTGGCGAATCGCGGGGAGCGCGGCGTTGATTTCGTCGCATGCGAGCGGGTCTGTCTTGATGTCCAAAATGCGGTGGCTCGGCTCCTCGCGGTAGCCAATCGCCCAAACACCCCGCTCTTCGGCGAAATGGTAAACGACCTTGTTTCGATAATGCGAAGACGGACACGCGGATAGATCTTCCACCACGACGGCGGGCGCCTCGAGGTGCGCACGAGAAAGCGTCTCCTCTAGTTGCGCCTTCTTCGCCGCGCACTCACCCGCCAACGAGAGCGACGCATAAACCATACCGGGGACCGCCGTCTCGGGTGGCGAAAGACGATCGGGAGAAGGCTCAACAACCTCAACAAGACGCGCACGCACGAATTGACGGCGCTCTTCAACAATCTCGGCTTTGACCTGTTCGCCTGTCCACGCGCCCGGCACAAAAACGACGCGACCATCGCCGAGGCGTCCGAGGCCGTCGCCGCCGTAAACTGTCTTCGCGATGTAGACCGTGGATGTCATATCAGATGACGATGTTGTCGATGAGGCGCGTCTTGCCACAGAATGCGGCGACGAGGACGGTGGTCCCTTTCGCCATTTTCTTGCGTGGCTCGAGCGTCTCGGCATCGACGCACTCAACGTAGTCAACTTTAAGCCCACCCTTCTCAATCGCCTTCGCGGCGGCGGCCGTCGTCTTGATGGTGCCCGCCTTCACGGCCTTCAGGGTCTTCGACAAAACGAGGGCCTGCGCCTTCTCGGTGTCAGAAAGATATGTGTTGCGGCTTGAACGCGCAAGCCCCGTTTTTTCGCGCACGATCGGCGACACGACAACCTTGAGATCGAAGTTGAGATCACGCACCATGCGCTTAATGACTTGCGCCTGCTGGTAGTCCTTCTGGCCGAAGACGGCGAAATCAGGGTGCGCGAGATTGAAGAGTTTCGCGACAACCGTGCACACGCCGCGGAAATGGCCAGGACGGCGCGCGCCGCAGAGACCCTTTGAGAGATCCTCTTCAACGACGTAGACGGAATGCCGATCAAGATACATATTTGCCGGCGTCGGGAAGAAGACGGCCGTTGCACCCGCGGCGCGACACTTCGCGAGATCCGCCTTCTCGTCGCGCGGATACTTGTCGTAGTCTTCGTTCGGCCCGAACTGAACGGGGTTCACAAAAATTGAGACGACAATCTCGTCCGCGCCAAGGCTCTTCGCCTTCTGGATGAGCGAGAGATGCCCCTCGTGGAGATAGCCCATCGTCGGGACGAGTGCGATGCGTGCACCCGCCAAACGGCGCGCACGGCACCACGCTTGAAGTTTCTTCGGTTCCTTAAAAATCTTTACCATTTTTTCTGACACTTTCTGTTATGAACAACTTGAAGAGAGAACCTCGCGCGCCGCCTTGATGACGACATCCTGATCGCCTTGAAGCCCGCAATAAAGCGGCAAACGAACAAGCGTGTCAGCATAGCGGTCGCAATTCGGCAAATTCGCGGGGAAGGCTTGCGAGGCGGGATGCTCTTTCGCATACTTCTCAAAGAACGCCGATGAATGAAGCGGCAGGTAGTGGAAGACGCAGAGAATATCCCTCTCGCGCATCTTGGCGATGAACGATGTGCGCGTCGCAAGGTCGGGGAATAGGAGGTAGAACATGTGCGCGTTATTCGTCGCCGTCTCCGGGACGACGGGCAGACCGAGCGAAAAACCGTTCGCCTGAAACGACGAGAAGAAATCGTAGTAGCGCGACCAAAGACGCTTGCGCTCGGTCTGAATCTCATCGAGGTGTTCAAGCTGCGCGAACAAAAACGCCGAAACAATTTCGGTCGGCAAGAAGGAGCTGCCCGTGTCGACCCAGCCGTACTTGTTCACCTCGCCACGGAAAAACTCGGCACGGTTCGTGCCCTTCTCCCAGATGATTTCGGCGCGGCGCACGAAGCGTTCGTCATTCACGACGAGCAGCCCGCCCTCGCCCGAGATGATATTCTTCGTCTCATGGAACGAGAACGTGGCCAAATGCCCAATTGAACCGAGCGGACGCCCTTTATAGAAACTGTCAATCGCCTGCGCCGCGTCCTCAACAACGAGTACGTTGTGGCGATTCGCAACGGCCATCACCTCATCCATCGCGCACGCAACGCCCGCATAGTGAACAACGACAATGACCTTCGTTCGGGGCGTGATGAGCGACTCCAACGCCGCCTCGTCGATATTCGGCTGATCGGCGCGGCTGTCGGCGAAGACGAGACTCGCGCCTTGGCGCACAAAGGCGAGCGCCGACGAGACAAACGTGTACGAGGGAACGATGACCTCATCGCCAGGGCCGACGCCCGTCAGGATCGCCGCCATCTCAAGCGCGTCCGTGCATGACGTCGTCAAAAGACATTTCTTGAAACCATAGCGCGACTCAAAGAACGACTGGCAACGATGCGTGAACGCGCCGTTCCCCGAAATCTTACCGCTTTCGACAGCCTCACGGATGTACTGCGTCTCGCGCCCCGTCATGTGCGGCTTATTGAAATGAATCATCTCGTCTCCTTCTCAACCTTGATCTTGCCGGACGACGTGCGCGGGAAAGGCTCTTTGCGAACGACGACCTTTGATATGCGTTGGTAGACGGGGAGGCGCAAGTTGAGCGCCGCAATAACGCGACGCGCCGACTCCTCGCTCGTTGAGGCGTAGACCTCGGCGCGAATCTCGCGCGTCTCGCCCTCGCCCGTCACGCGCGATTCCAGAATGCCCGGGAGCGAGAGAAGCTTCTCTTCAATCTCCTCGGGCGCGACCTTTTTGCCCGACGAAAGGACAATCGTTCGCGAGGCGCGCCCCGTCACATAAACGAAACCATTCTCATCTATGCGCCCGATGTCACCCGTATGAAACCACCCGTCTGCGTCCAAGACACGGCGCGTCGCCTCCGCATCGCGATAGTAGCCCTTCATCACGCACGGGCCCTTAATCATCAACTCGCCCGCATCAGAGACCTTTGTCTCGACCCCGCGCGCACGCGAGGCCACGCCCTGTGCGCCAAAAGGCGCGTCCGCCGCGAACGGCGTCATCGCGTAGGCGGCCGCCGTCTCGGTGAGCCCGTAGCCCGTTATGGCCCTCACACCAAGCGCACGAAGTTTCTCATACGTCCGCCTCAGCAGGGGCGCACCCCCGACGAGAATCCAGTCAATCGGGCAGCCCGTTGCCTCCTCTGCCGACGCGCCGTGTTGGGCAATTTTCCCTGCGAGAATCTCAGCGAGCGCAGGGACGAGAAAGGCAAAGGAGACGCGGAAACGCTCAAAGACATCATAGATGCGACGAAAGTCGGGACAAACGCCAAGCGCGACGCCCTTCGCGAGCATGAGATAAGTCGTTGAGAGACCAAAAATGTGGTAAAGCGGCAAAAGCATGATCGAGTGATCGCCCGGCTTCATCGGCAGACACGTGCCCGTCCATTCGCAAAACGTCTCAACGCTCGCGAGTGTCAATTCCACGCCGCGTGGCTTTGACGTCGTCCCCGACGTGAAAACAATCATGCTCGTCGCGTGCGCCGTGTCCACGAGTGGCGCACTCTGGTCCCAAAGATCGTCCGACGCACCGCCTGGAATGGCCGCACGAATTTTACCTAAGAACCGCTCGGTCTTGATTGAGCCGAAGCCCGCGATGACAACGCCCGGAGCGAGTCGCCCCGTCGCCTTCGCCTTCTCGGCGTAGAGCGACGAATGGATAAGCGCGACCGCGCCCACAAAGCGGAGACGCTCGGCAATCTCTTCAGGCGAAAGGTTCACGTCAAGCGACACGGCTGTCGCACCCGAAAAAACAATCGCCGCGTGAGCGACCATCCACTCATAGGAATTCTCACCAAGGAGAGCGACCTTTCCACCGTCAGCATGCGCGCGCACAAGGTGCGAAACGAGCGAGATGTCGTCCGTGAACTGCCGCCACGTAATCGGGACAAAGCGATCACCCGATGATACGAGGAAGGCAGGCGCCGAAGGATGTTCGTCGCGAAGTCTTTTAAACGCCTCAAACAACATAAGTTCTATAATTATACCACATCTTATGCTATAATACGCCATTGACGACATTATGCTAGAGGCGCTCGAGACCTTTTCGCGCTTGTTCTCACCCCCTCGTCTTTCGGCGAAGGGCGCGCTCTCCATTGCCTCGCTCGTTGGCGCGTCCGATGCCTTTCTCGCCGCGACGCTTGCGACAAAAGTTGGCCTTGCCGACGGCTGCGACGCGCCGCGCATCGTCCTCGCGCTCACGCCCGGGCTCCCCGAGGCCGACCGCCTCGCCGACGACCTTCAGCTCGTCACGGCCAAGACCCCGATTCGCGTCCTCGAATTCCCGCCGCTTTTGGAAGGCGATCGGGCCTCACTCGGCACGCGCCTCAAAACGCTCGTCGCGCTCAAGGCGTGGCCGATCTTGAAAACGCCCGTTGTCCTCGTCGTCTCCTACCCCGCCTTCATCTCGCCCGTCAGGCGAAGTCTCCCCTCGCTCCGCATTCCCAACGTCACGTTCTCACACCTCGTGGAGTCGCTTGCGAAAATGGGCTATGAGCGGAAAGGTCAGGTCGAGCGCGAGGGCGACTACTCCGTGCGCGGCGGCATCGTGGATGTCTGGAGCCCGGGCGACGAGACACCGCTACGGCTTGAGTTCTTCGGCGAAGAGATGGAGAGCCTGCGCACAATGGATGTCGCGAGCCAGCGCTCAACGACAGCCGTCGCATCGGCCGAACTCTTGCCCGTCAAAGAGGCGACCGATGACGAAACAGAGACGACCGCGACGCTCATCGACTTTCTTCCGCGCGAGACGCTCCTCCTCGCGCTTGAACACAACGCCTATCCGCCCGTCACAACGCCCTTCCCGGCAATCTACACAGGCGACCCCGCGCCCGCGCATGTTGCCTCCTACCGCTTCCAGAGCGCGCCCCTCCCCGGCTTCTCGGATCTCGCCCAAGAGAAAGCGCACCACCCCGAGCTCTTTGAGGCCGCGCAAAAGAGGCTTGAAAATCACCTCGCCGCCGCCGAGGCACGCGGCGAAAAAATTCTCCGCGCCGATGGGCTTTCGCTCGGCTTTGAGGTGAAAGGTCTTCTCGTCGTCACGAAGGCCGACCGCATCTTCACAAAGCGAACACACGAAAGGCGACAGTTGACGCATGCGGGCGTCCGCCTTAACGACTTTGACGACTTAGAGCCCGGCGAATATGTCGTCCACGTTGAGTATGGTGTTGGACGCTACATTGGCTCGTCCGACATTCTCGTTGATGGCGAACGGCGCGAGGTCTTCACCATTGAATATGCCGATGGCGCGAAGTTGCACGTCCCCGCCGATCACGCGCATCTCCTCTCGCGCTATGTCGGCGTCAAGGGCGAGAGTGTCCCCTTGCATCGACTCGATGGCAAACGCTGGGCCCATGATAAACGCGAGGCGCAAAAGGCCGTCACCGATCTCGCCGCCGCCCTTTTGGAAACACAGGCGAAACGCGAAAGTGTGCCGGGCTTCGCCTACGACATCACCTGCGAGGGACGCGAAGCCTTCGAGGCCGCGTTCCCTTACGAGGAAACGCCCGACCAACAAGCCGCCATTGACGCCGTTGAGAAAGACCTCGCCTCAACGCGCCCCATGGATCGACTCATTTGCGGCGATGCGGGCTATGGAAAGACCGAGATTGCGATGCGCGCCGCCTTCATCGCCGCGATGAATGGCAAGCAGGTGGCCGTTCTCGCGCCGACGACGATTCTCGCCGAGCAACATTTTGAAACCTTCACGTCGCGCTTTGACGGAACGCCTATCCGCATTGAGTCGATGTCGCGCTTTCAGTCAAAGACGGCGCATGAGGGAACGATGAAGCGACTCGCCGCGGGCGTGTGTGATATCGTCATCGGCACACACGCCCTTCTTTCTTCGCGACTCGCCTTTCACGACCTTGGGCTTATCATCGTTGACGAGGAGCAGCGTTTCGGCGTTCGCCACAAGGAGTTTCTAAAAAGTCTTCGCGCGCACGCCGACGTCCTCACGCTCTCGGCAACGCCCATTCCGCGCACCCTCTATCTTTCAATGACGGGCGCGCGCGATCTCTCTGTTCTGCGTACGCCGCCGCGCGCACGCGTGGCGGTCGAGACAAAAATCGTACGCGATTCAGACGAGATGATTCGCACCGCCATTGAGGCCGAGCGCGCGCGCGGCGGACAGGTCTTCTTCCTCCATAACCGCGTAACGACCATCGGCCGCGTCAAGTCGCGCTTAGAGAGTCTCTTCAAAGATGACTCGCACCCCCCGAAAATTGTCGTCGCACATGGTCAGATGGAGACAAGCGCACTCGCCGAGAAGATGCGTGACTTTGAGCGCGGAAAATACGACATCCTCCTCTCAACAACGATCATCGAAAGCGGCATCGATATCCCGCGCGCGAACACGATTCTGGTCGATCACGCCGAGATGTTCGGCATGGCCGACCTCTACCAGTTGCGCGGACGCGTCGGCCGCTCGTCGCGTGCAGGCAAGGCCTACTTTATCTTGCCCGCCTCAGGCGACATTGATTCGGACGCACGCGAACGGCTCGCCGCGCTCAAACGGCACGAAGGTCTCGGCGCGGGTTTCAGCCTCGCCGTGCGCGACCTTGAATTGCGCGGCGCGGGCAACCTTCTCGGCTCACAACAATCGGGGCATATCGCCGCCATTGGATTTACGCTCTACTGCCAACTCCTCAAGCGGACGATTGCGCGACTAAAGGGCGAGAACGTGAAGGAGATTGTGGACGTCAAGCTCAATCTTGACTTCGTCCACGCACGCCTCTCCGCCACCTATATTGAGGAGGAGGGCGCGCGCCTCTCGCTCATGAAGCGCTTCGTTGAGGCGCAGGACGCGCGCGAGGTGAACGCGCTTAAAAACGAAATGCGCGATCGCTTCGGCCCCCTGCCACCTGAAGCCGAAGAATTTGTTCTCGTCGCGAAACTGCGCTGCGCCTGCGCCGCGCACCATGTCACGAACCTTGACGTGCGAGGTGCGCGTGCTGTCTTTTACAAGAACGGCTCGCGCACAATTGACCATGTTGTCGAACTCAAGAGCTCGACGAGTCGTCAGAAACTCGCCGAGCTTGAGCGCGCACTTTCTTAAGCGGCCTTCTTCGCCTTCGCGCCCTCCTTCGGTTTCGGTGTCTCACGGACGCGCTGGACAATCTCGGCCGTCAGCGTGGGGTTCTCTTTTAAGTAAGCGATGGAGGCGAGTTGGCCTTGCGCGAGTTGCTTGTCGCCAAAAGCGAGCCAACTGCCGCGCTTCTCAACGACACCGCGCGCGAGTGCCGCGTCCAAAACGGAGCCTTCGTAAGAAATGCCACACGCATAAAGGATGTCGAACTCGGCCTCGGTAAACGGCGCGGCGACCTTATTCTTCACGACCTTGACGCGCGTCCGATTGCCAACCACCGCGCCCGCCGAGTCTTTGATTGCGCCGATGCGCTGCACTTGAAGGCGGCACGAGGCATAGAATTTCAAGGCCTTGCCACCGGGTGTCGTCTCGGGATTGCCAAACATCACGCCAATCTTCTCGCGCACCTGATTTGTGAAGATGCACAACGTCTTCGTCTGCGCGAGCGAGGCCGTGAGCTTACGCATCGCCTGCGACATGAGGCGCGCTTGAAGGCCGACGTGCGCGTCACCCATGTCGCCGTCAATTTCGGCCTGCGGGGTGAGCGCGGCCACGGAATCGACGACAACAACATCCACCGCGCCCGACTTAACGAGCTCATGGCAGATTGTGAGTGCCTCCTCGCCAGAGTTCGGCTGCGAGACGATGAGGTTATCAAGATCCACGCCGATCTTCCGCGCGTAGCCTGGATCCAGCGCATGCTCCGCGTCAATGAACGCAGCCGTCCCGCCCGCTTTCTGCGCGTTCGCGACGACGTGCAACGCGAGCGTTGTCTTGCCCGACGACTCGTGCCCGTAACATTCAACGATGCGCCCCTTTGGGAGCCCGCCAATGCCGAGGGCCATGTCAAGTGAAAGCGCCCCCGTTGAGATTGCCTCCACGTGCGCATCCGTCTTTTCGCCGAGCCGCAAAATAGACATCTCGCCAAATTCTTTGCGAATGGTCTTCATCACCTCTTCCAATTCTGCCATGATCTTGTTCATATTTGTCGTTCCTTTCTTTCTTGTGTTTTTGTTGTCGTTTCTGTTTTTCGTTTCGCTTTTTCGCCTCATCCCCGTCGGCATCACGCCCACTTGACGAAGCGGTCGCGCCGCGCGAAAAGCTCGACGTGCGCGATGTGGTCAATGATGGGGCGTCCGCCCTCAGGCGTTCCATAGACCTCGACGACGTCAAAGCGATAGGCACCGTGCCAACGGTTCATTCGCCGCCATGCGTTGCACGCGCGGCGCACGTTCTCGCGCTTTTGGCGCGTGACGCTCCTGAGGCGACGCGCGTAGGGCGAGAGGCTCGCATGCTGCTTTACCTCAACGAAGACCATCGTGTCGGTCTTCGGGTCCCACGCGACGAGGTCAATCTCAAGACGCTGATCCGCCTTCACGGGGCGCGAATTACGATCAACAATCTCGAAGCCGCCGCGGCGGAGAAACTCAGCCGCGACCGCCTCGCCCCACGAGCCGTGGGCGACGCCCACGTTCGTCACGCCCGTCTCAGGCGGCCGCCGCATCGCCGGCCTCCTTCACCGCGCGCGGTGCGCTCGGACGTTCAACGGGGACGCCAAAGCAAATGACCGCCATGGAGCCTGCAATGGCCTCACAGAGCCCGACAGCCTCGCTATCCGTGAGGAGTATTGACGCACGTGACTCCTCACCCGACGCAAGCGTCTTGCGGTAGACTTCAAGCGAATAACCAGGTGACGGCTCAATGCGGTGACTCAGACGGATTGACGTCTGCGCGCGCGCCGAGACGTGCAAAAGCCCGCGCCCCTCCGCAAGGTTCTCGCGTTCGCCGCGAAAGACCTGCAAAAATGCGCAAAGGTCTGCGAAGCCGAGCTTCACGACAAGCGCGTGCTCCCAGTCGAAGCGCGAATAGCTCGGCGTCGGACCCTGACGATTGCCGACAGTCGCCTGTCGCGCCAACTTCAGGCGAATCGCGCCGCCCTCGTTCGCGGTCGCGGGCACGACCTCAAACGTTGCGGCACTTCCCGTCCCGCGGCCCGTCGCATGGTAAAGCGCCAAACGCGGCGCAATCTTGACTTCATTTTCGTTCATGTTCTTTTTCCTTTCCTTGTGTTTGTTTTGTTTGTTCGTCTTCGGCTTTACGCCGCCCCGAGCCGTCAGGCCCAGAAAGAGTTCTCCTCATCGTCCATCCGCCGATAGCCGAGGGCATTCAAGATGTCTTCATCGCGCACGGCATCGCATTGGGCGAGGTCGGCCATCGTTCGCGCGACGCGCAACACCTTGTCATAGGCGCGCGCCGAGAGATTCAGCCGCTCGATCATGTGGACGAGTCGTTCGCGGTCGCGAAGCGAAAGACGGCACGCATCCGCGAGGTCGCGACTTTTCACATCAGCATTCGTGTGAACGCCGCGCATCCCCTTATAGCGCGCGGCCTGGATCGCGCGTGCCGCGATGACGCGCGCGCGAATCGCCGCGCTTTCTTCACCCGCCTCCAAAACAGGCAAATCGCGCGGCTCAACGGCGGGCACCTCAATCTGAATGTCGATACGATCTAGGAGTGGCCCCGAGACGCGCGACTGATACTTCAAGATTGCGCGCGTCGTGCAACGGCACGCGTGCTTCGTGTCGCCGTGATAGCCACAGGGACACGGATTCATCGCGGCGACGAGCATAAACTTTGAGGGAAAGTCGTGCGCGGCGGCGGCGCGCGAGACGCCGACGTGACCGTCCTCAAGCGGCTGGCGCAAGACTTCAAGCGCTTGGCGCGGAAACTCAGCAAACTCGTCAAGAAAGAGAACACCACGATGCGCGAGAGAAACCTCGCCGGGGACGGGATGCGCCCCGCCACCCAGAAGGCCAATGGCGCTTACCGTGTGGTGCGGCGCGCGGAACGGACGGCGCGTCACGAAGCGGCCGCCGCCCTTCTCAAACCCGGCAACCGAATGGATGCGCGAAACCTCCAGCGCCTCCTCAACGGTCAGTGGCGGCAGAATAGAGGGGATGCGACGCGCGAGCATCGTCTTGCCTGAACCTGGGCTTCCGATCATGAGAATGTTATGCCCGCCTGCAACCGCGACCTCAATGGCACGCCGCGCGAACGCCTGCCCCTTGACATCTGCGAAGTCATCGCCGCCCGATGGCCCACCCTCAACGAGCCGCGCGAGGTCGGTACGCGCGGGCGCGATTGTGCGCTCACCATTCAGGTAGAGGACGGCTTCTTGCAACGTGTCAATCGGAATGATGTCGAGACCCTCAACGACACTCGCCTCTTCAGCATTCTCACGCGGAACGACAAACGCGCGGCAACCGATGCGCCGCATCTCAAGGGCAATGGGCAGAACGCCTCGGACGCGCCGCACTTCACCCGAAAGCGCGAGCTCGCCGACAAAGGCGTAGTCACCAAGGCGCTCGTTGCGGATGCGCCCCGTTGCCTTCAGAAGACCGATGGCGATCGGCAGATCGTAGAGTGGACCTTCTTTCTTTACATCGGCGGGCGCGAGGTTCACCATCACGTCATATTCCTTTTGCGAAGCAAGGCCCTGATTCTTCAGCGCCGTCGGGATGCGATCTTTCGCCTCTTTGACCGCCGTGTCAGGCAGGCCGACGATAGCGAACTGGCTCGTCCCAAGCGACGAATTGACCTCAATCTCAACCGCGCGCGCCTCCACGCCCGTCAGCGCCCCGCTATAGCATTTTGAAAGCATTGTCTTCTTTCTCCTTTCACCTTGGTTTTCCCAACACTTCTAGTCTAGCATTTCGCGAGAAAAGAAAAATGAGGCCACCGTGAGAGAAAAGTGAGGCGAAAGTGAGGAGGCGAATCCTCATTTCGAGCAATAAAATAAGGCCTCCCGTGACTGCGGGAGGTTTTTCAGGTCAAATTTACGTCGCGATCTCCGCTATATCGTCGCCTCTGCAGCGATGGGCGCGGCGAGCGCGTAGGGCTTGCCGCCCTTTGTCTTCGCCTGAACGCCGAGACGGACAAGGCGCGTGACCGCCTTCGCGATACTCTGGCCACCCGGCGCATCCACGAGGCGGCCCTTCGCCTGCTCATAACGCGCGAAGACTTCCTTAAACGCCTCACCGATAGCGAGAAACTCGGCGACGAAATCATTCGCCCGCCGTAGGAGTTCCTCGGCGGCGAGTGTCGTCTCTTTGCGGTTCTTCTCCGCGCGCTCAGCGCTCCACATCATCTCAACAAGTCGCACAACAGGCACGACGCTCGCCGAGTTCACAAAGACGATGTTGCGACGACGGGCGTAGTCACGCAGAAGTTCCTTCGCGCCGCTCACAACAATACTCGCCTTCATGGCAATTAAATACACCTCTTCAAGCGGAATGTACATGAGCACGGTTGGGAGCGCGTTTGGAACGGCGGCCTGATATTGGGCGACATCAATCTCGTCAACGTGCGTGCGCACAGAGGCGACAATCTCGGCGACCGCCGCGTCGCGCGAAGCCGCGTCCGTCGCATCGTGATAGCGTGTGGCCGCCGCGACCGTGCTCTTCGAGTCAATGATGAGTGCGCGGGAATCGGGCATCTTGATCACGAAATCCGTTCGCTTGGAACGGCGAGACGTCTCGTCGTCACGGAAGGTCTCTTGATAGGTGTAGTCAATCGACTCCACGAGCCCCGCAAGATCAAGGACGCGCTTGAGTTGAATCTCGCCCCACTCGCCCGTCAGTTGCGCATCGCCGCGAATGGCTTCCGCGAGACTGTTGGCCTCGCGCGTCACGCGACCCGTCTCGCCCATGAGCCGCTCAATCTCGCCCATCAACTTCACGTGCGTCGTTGCCGCGTTCTTGTCGACTTCGCCCAGGCTCGCCTTCAGCGATTCAAGTTCGCGCTTGAGTTGACCGACGAGGTCGCCGAGCGGCTTCGTGCCGCTCTCGGAAAGCCGCTTCTCACGGTCTTCGAGAATTTTTTGCGCGAGGCTTTCAAACCGCGCCGCGCCCTGTTCGAGCGTCCACTGATACTGCTCCTCTTTCACCTCGGCGAGCCGCTCAAGCGCCTTCTTCGCCTCTTCGGCCGCCGCAAGACGCCTTTCGACCTCGGCCCGCGCGCGCTCGGCGTGAACCCAGAGCCACCCGAGCGCGACCGCAGCAAGGGCCAACGCCGCGCACACGCCGCCCATCACCCACTCATTCATTTCAGAAAGATTTCAATGACGGGGATTTCGACATTCGGCTTCACAACGGGCAACTTAATAAAGTCAACCATACCCAACTCGCCGCTCTGCGCATGGTCGAACGCCCAGCCGTGCTGAACTTTCAGCTCCGAGCCGTCGTGCAGAAACTGCATGTAGTCAATCCGATTCGCAAACGTGATGGGCAGATACTCAGCGGGATAGTCCAGAAGGTGGATGTAAAGACGATTCGTCTCTTTGTTGTAGGTGAGTTGGGTTCCAGGCGGTGCCACAATGTCATCAGGCGCCTTGCCGCAACCATAAATGGCGCGGTCGTTCGCATGCATCCACTTGCCGAGCGCATCAAGGCGGTCACAGGCGCGAGAATCAAACTCGCCACGCGCCGTTGGACCGACATTGAGAATCAAATTGCCATTGAACGACACGCAGTTGATGAGAATCTCAATAAGCTGATGCGGATCCTTCCATGTATTCTCGTCGCGGTGATAGCCCCACGCGCCTGAAAACGTCTGGCAGAGTTCCCACGGCGCGTCCTTGCCGCCGACTTGCGGCGTGCGCGTGATGCGGAACTGCTCGGGCGTCACAAAGTCCCAACCGTCTTCCGTGTCCATCAAGTCAAGGCGACTGTCGATGAGAATGTGGGGCTGAAGCGCACGCGCCATCTTCACGAGATCAACGGCCTCAAAGAGTTTCCAGTTTTTCCCGTATTTCGTCTTCACGACGTAGTCAAACCAGATGATGTCAATCTTGCCGTAATTGGTGAGAAGCTCCTTCACCTGATCAAACATATAGGCACGATAGCGATTCCAATCCCGACCCGCGTTGACGCGCGCGTAGGTCGTGTCATTGAATGAGCCCGGGCGCGAGGGATGTGTCGTGTCAATAAGATAGTCGGGATGGTGCCAGTCTTTAATCGAAAAATAGAAACCGACCTTGAGCCCTTCGGCGCGGACGGCATCTACAAACTCGCGCACGAGGTCGCGTTTAAATTCCGTCTTGGTGATCTTAAAGTCGGTCGTCTTCGTGTCCCACATGCAGAAGCCCTCGTGGTGCTTCGCGGTGAGGACGACGTACTTCATGCCGGCCTTCTTCGCACGACGCGCCCAGTCTTTCGCGTCAAAGAGGTCGGGGTTAAAGTGCGGCATGTAGCGCTTCATGTAGTTGTCGGGCGAGATGCGCTCATTTGACTGCACCCACTCGTGACGCGCCGGCGTCGCGTAAAGGCCGAAATGGATGAACATGCCGAAGCGGTCGTGCTGCCACCAGGCGCGTCGCGCATCACGCTGCTCAGGTGTCTCGTTGAAAATGCTCTTCGGTGGCGTCGGGCGATCCTTGATCGCGTCAAACGCGAACGACGAAAACGACATCGCGGACATTGCCGCAAACAGCAAGACTTTCTCGGTATTTCTCATACTCCCCATTATATCACACCACCCACCGCCACATCAAAAAGCCACGCTTCGTTAGAACGCAAGGATGAGGCCGGCGGAGATGACGAGCGACGAGAAGTCGACGTCGGCGTTGAGGTTGTCGACAGATACATCAAAGCCATCAACCCACTCATAGCCGACTTCGCCGTAAAGCCCAAGGTTCTCCGTCAGATACCCAATCAGCCCGACTTCGCCCGCGAAGCCGAGACGACACTGCGTCTCAGTTGAGTTCTGCGAACCCACGTCGAAGTCAAGCGAGGCGATGTTGCAGAGCGCCGCGACGCCTGCGTAAGCATCGAGCCAGCTGAGCGCATGCCACGCGACGGACGGCCCGATGCCGATCTGATAGAGGTCGGCCGTGAGG
>CAVHJW010000017.1:0-20761 GCA_963636335.1 bacterium | reverse complement strand
CGCCGAAGTCGTGCGCGACCTTCGCGAACTTCTCGATGTCGAGGACGACGCCGCTTGGGTTCGCGACCGTCTCGCCGAAGACGCACTTCGTGTTTGGGCGGAACGCCTTGCGGATCTCATCCGCGCTCGCGTCGGGATCAACGAACGTCGTCTCGATGCCGAGTTTCTTCAAGGAAACACCGAGCAGGTTGAACGTGCCGCCGTAAATCTGGGCAGATGCGACAACGTGGTCGCCCGCCTCACAGAGATTGAGAATCGCAAACGTTGAGGCGGCCTGCCCCGAACTCGTGAGGATCGCGGCAACACCACCTTCAAGCGCAGCAATCTTCTTCGCGACCTCGTCGTTCGTCGGATTCGCAAGGCGCGTGTAGAAATAACCGCTCGCCTTCAGGTCGAAGAGGTCGGCCATCTGCTGGCTCGTTTCGTACTTGTATGTCGTCGACGCGTAAATCGGAACTTGGCGGGGCTCACCCTTCTTCGGCTGCCAGCCACCCTGAACGCAGAGAGTGTCAATTTTCATAACAAATCATTATACCACAAAAGAGAGGACGATTCTCACCCCACAGATTTGCCAAAACGCAAGATTCGCGCCGCGCGCTTCTCGTGTGCCGCATCTCGCGCGCCATACCGTTGTGATATAATAGACAAAGATACACGTTTCAATTTCGCCTTTCCTCTTTTCTATGGCCTTCAATAAGCAGAGTCGCGCGCTGAGCATGCTCAAAACATCGGGTGTCGGAACGATTTGCCACAGTTTGAATGTGATCGTCGGCTTCGTCTACCGCACTGCGTTTATCGCGATTCTCTCCGAGCGCTACCTCGGCATCAACGGCCTCTTCTGGGATCTCTTCGGCATCCTCTCACTCGCCGAGCTCGGCCTCGGCGCGACGATTGCCTACCGCTTCTATAAGCCGATTGCCGAGAACGACACGGCGCACGTCGCGCGCCTCATGCGCTTCTATAAGCACGTCTACCTCATGATTGCCGGCGTCGTCCTCACGATTGGCCTCGCCCTCTATCCGTTTCTCCCCTGCCTAATCCGCGACACGAGCGAAATCCCCGCCGACGTCAACTTAAATCTCGTCTACTTCCTCTTCCTCGCGCAAAGCGTCTCAAGCTACCTATTCGTCTACCGCCTCACAATCTGGGATGCCGACCGCAAGAGCCACGTCACGATCTTCACGAACATGCTGACCGACACGGGCCGCTTCGCGATTCAGCTGCTCGTTCTCTACCTGACGCACAACTTCGTCTGGACAATTGCCTCCGGCCTCGCCCTCGTCATCACGATGAACGCCCTCTTAAGCGCGTGGACGACGCGCCACTACCCCGCCGTCTTCGCGAACGCGGGCGCACTCCCTCGCGAAGAAAAACGCGGCATCTTCAAGGATGCTGGGGCGATGATGCTCCACCGCATCGGCGGCACGGTCGTCAACTCAACCGACAGCCTCATCCTCTCAAAGTTCGTCGGCCTCGCCGCCGTCGGTCTCTACTCAAACTACGCGCTACTCTCGTCCGCGCTCTACCGCATTGTCAACCAACTCATCGGCGGCTTCACCTCGAACTACGGCAACGCCTACGCGACCCTTGATGACAAAGGCCTCTACGCCCTCCACCGCAAGATGACCTTCTTAAATCTTGCAATCAGTGGTTTCGCGGCCACCTGCCTCTTTCTCCTGATTGGGCCGTTCATTCGGCTTTGGCTCGGCGCGCGCATGTGCCTCACCCCACTCACCGAGGCCGTCCTCGCCACACTCTTCTTCATCCAGACGAGCGCCATCACGAACGGCACGAACATCATGGCGTCGGGCCTCTTCGTCCGCGACAAGCCACGCCCCATCATTGAGGCTATCCTGAACATCGTCATCTCAATCGCGCTCGTCGGCCCCTACGGCATCGCCGGTGTCTTTCTGGGAACGATCGCCTCAAACGTGCTCACCATCTTCTGGCGTGTGCCCTATCTGCTCTTCACCGAGAAATTCCACCGCTCAACCTGGCTCTTCTGGGCACAATATCTCCGCCTCGCCGCGCTCCCCATGGCCTTCGCCGTCGTCGTCAGATGCTACGTCCATTACGCGCCACAGTCGTGGGGTGGCTGGTTCGTCTACGCCACGACCCTCGCCCTCACCTACATCCTCGTTTTCACCGCGCTCTACGGTTGGACACGCGATGGTCGAGAATTCATCGCCGCCGTCTCGGAGAAGGTCATCAGCAAGATTCGGAAGGTACGTGGATAAAAAAATGAGAAAGACACGTCTCGCCTTCGTCTGCTGGGCACCGCGCGTGAGCGGCATTGAAGTCGCGCTTGCGGCGCTTCTTGAGAACATGGACTACGACCGCTTCGACGTGACGGTTCTCTTCACAACGAGCGAGAGCTACGACAAGCGTCACGAAAGCACGTCCATCCTCTCGCGCCTCGACGCGCGTGCCCACGTCTACGTCGCCGACCGCACGCAATGCGCATCGTTCAAGGCGCGCTACCGCTTCAACCTGCTACGCCGCATCGGTGGATACCTCTACTGGAAACAAAAGAATCCGCTCGCGCGGAAGGTCGGCGCCAGACTCCTCAACGTTGAGAACGACCTCTATAGCCGCTACATCCGCCGCGGCCTCGGCGCCGCCGCCGATGTTGACACCGTCATCCTTTACCACCCCTTCGCAACCGAAGAGGGCGTTCGCGTCTTCAACTACAAGCGGTTCGTCCTCGTCTATCATTGCGGTGGACAAGAAAGCATCCATCATCAAGAACTCGGCTTTGAGGCGGCGGACACGATTCTTTCCGTCGGGCGGCGCGTGGCGGACGACATCCGCAGTTGGTTCCCGCAATACGCCGCGAAGGTTGATGTCGCCGAGAACTTGGTCGATGTCTCGCACATCCTCGCGATGGCCGAAGAGCCACCCTCAATCCCCTTCGCGCCCAAAGACGTTCTCCACATCGTCACCTGTGCGCGCCTTGATTTTCGCAAGGGCATTGACCTCGCGCTTGACGCGATGGCAAAACTCGTCGCGGATGGCATCACGAACTTCCACTACCACGTCATTGGCTGGGACCAAGACGCGGCCCTCTATGAGGCGCAGCTCAAGCGCCTCCACCTTGAGCCCTACGTCACCCTTCACGGACACAACCCAAACCCGTATCCGATGATGAAGCGCGCAGACATCTATCTTCAGCCGAGCAAGGAGGAGGCGTTCGGTCTCACGATCGCCGAGACGCTTCTCCTCAACCGCCCCGTTGTCTCGACGCGCTCGCAGGGCGGCATTGATCTCCTGTCCGAGCCCGGTGTCAAGGGCACCCTGTGCGACATTTCGGCCGATGCGATTGCCGAGGCTTTAAAGTCCCTTCTCGCCTCTCGCGCCGCGCGCGATGCCCTTTGCAACAGCGACTATCGCGCACACTGCGAGAGGCTCAATCGCGAACGCCTCGCGCGTTTCGAGTCGTTCTGCACCATCTGAAGGCGGAGGTTATCTCTCAACCTTCCAGTAGGCACACAGCGTGCGCCTCAATGCCGAGACGCGCGCCAACATCGTCCATCTGCTCGTTCGTCTTGCCCTTGACAGAGACACACGAAACATCGATACCGAGAACAGCGGCGAGGCTCTGGCGCATCTCGTCAATCTTTGGGCGAAGGCGCGGCGTCTCACAGATGACTGTCACATCCACATTCCCAATCAAATAGCCCGCCGCACGAATCTCGCGGACGACCGAAGCGAGAAGATCCGTTGAGACGGCCCCCCGCCAACGCTCGTCCGTATCAGGAAAGTGCGAACCGATGTCGCCCCGCGCCGCCGCGCCGAGAAGCGCGTCAATGAGCGCGTGAATGACGACATCCGCGTCGCTATGCCCTTTAAGCCCGCATGCGTCTGGGAAACGGACACCGCCCAGAACGAGCGGCCGCCCCTCCTCAAAGCGATGCGAATCGTACCCAAAGCCAATGCGCATGAGCCTTTTCCCCCTTACTTCTTCGCGCGCGTCGAAAGAACCTCGCATCCCGTCGCGGTGATGAGGACGAGATCTTCAATACGCACGCCCAAATCCCCTTCCAGATAGATGCCAGGCTCAATCGTCACCGTCATCCCGGGTTTAAGCACCGTCTCGCTCTTCGTTGAGGCCATCGGAGATTCGTGAATCTCGTAGCCAACGCCATGGCCGAGCGAGTGACCGAAGTCAGGTCCGTGGCCACCCTTCGCAATGACATCGCGCGCCACCTTATCAAGCTCACGCCCCGTCATCCCGGGCTTGGCCGCCGCAATCGCGGCAAGATTCGCCTTCTTGACGAGTTCGTAGACCTCGCGATAGCGCGTTGTCGGCTTCACAACGAGGTTGCGCGTGAGATCTGAGCAGACGCCATTTAACTTGACGCCCATGTCAACAAGAACGGGTTCCTGACCATTCCAAACCGTCTCGTCGGGCTCATGGTGGCACTCGGCCGCATTCTTCCCCACGCAGACGATTGTTGAAAACGCCTCGCCCTCGCCGAGGTCAATCATCATCTTCTTGATGATGGCTGCCATCTCGCGCTCGGTCATCCCCGCCTTGAATTTCTTTGAGGCCTTGTTCCAGATGTCGCAGGCGAGCGCCTCACTCGCGCGCAGTCTCTCAATCTCTTCAGGCGTCTTGACGGCGCGGATTTGCGTGAGCGCGTCCATGAGATCAACAAACGCCGCGCCCTTCGGCGCTTTCGCAGCGAGCGAAAGATACTGCTGGTGCGTGAGCGCGAACTCAACGCCAATGCGCCGACCCGTCACCTTGAAGTCCTTCATATCGCGGCAACGCAGGCTGGGCGCGAGACGATGAACCATCGGCACATAACGAAAGTCGGTGTAGAATGTCACAGCGGCGCGCCCCGTCTTCGTGCGCACCACTTCAAGAATCGCGTTGTCGCAATTCAGCCCCGTCAAGGCCTGAATATTGGGAACCGTCATGACAAGCGCTTGATCAAGGTTCAACTTCTTGGCGACGGCGATAAGTTCTTTTGTTCTCATTTGAGTATTGTTGTCGGCGGCATTTCAACCTTCTCATGAATCGGCAACGCGGTTGTTCCGAAAACGTAGTGTCCTGCGAATTCGGAGACATCCAGACGCGCGCTCTGCGAGGACGCACCCGTCCGAAGCGTGTTTTGCATCTCAAGGGATTTGACGATATAAATCGCAAACCCCGCAAGCGCACTCACGACGAGCGAGAGAGCAAAAAGCCCGACCGTCAACTCAAGAAGCGACTGTCCTTTTTTTGCTCTAGTGTCCATGCGCGGAGCCTCCGCGTCCACCGGAACCGCCACTTGAAGGTCGAGAGCAGCTCGATGAATGGTGTTTGAGCCAACGACTGCCGGTCGAGCGTAGGTTCGGTTTTTCCCAGTCAACGAGTTGTTGACAGTACCAGCAGGAAGGAAAGAGCCCAGGGCCCGACAGGAGATAGGGCCCCAGATGATCGTGAACATGCGTCATCCAGTCGGGATCCGCCGTTGAGAGGTCACTGCCGCCCACCGCATCCAGCGGCACGAGACGAACATCCGTGAAGCCGCCCGCGACGAAGCCGCGAAGTGCCGTGACACAAGCAAGATCCCCATCCTCCCCCTCCAACGTGCCGAAGCACTTGGCGGCCGCCGACCAGACGCTTGTCTTCGTCGTCGCGTCGCGGACAAGTGTTGAGAATGTGCGCGTCGCGCGGCAGACGGCGGCCGCGCCCAAGACGTCATATTCAGGTCGCACCGCGCCCATCACGGGGAAGCCCGCATCAACGGAAATCTCGCGCCAGGCGCGCCAAAACCCATTCGTGTCGTAGAAAAACCACGCCTGCGCACGGTCGGCGAGGAGCGGCGAGGCGGCGATTTCCGCCTCCGTCGCGCCCGTGAGGCGACGAATGACATTCGTGCCGAGAAGGTCAACGGCCGCGCCGCGGACGCGCCTCAGATTCAGCGAATAGACCTCCGAGTTGTACGCGCGCGCTTCCCGCGTCTCCGCGTCCGCCGCGGGGAGCGGTGCCCAATCGCGGAAGGACGAGTACGTATCAAGAAGCCCCGCCGTATTGAAAAAGAACCAACACCAGTTGCGCCCCGCAATCGCCTCGTAGAATGCGGGGTTGAGAAGGAAATGGTCGTCGGCTCCATCCATGAAGTCAATGTTGTCAGGCCCCGCCCAAATGCCCGTCGCAATCGCCGCCTCGAGCGTCTTCGCATACTCCTCCCACGCGCCCTCCCATGGTTCGGGGTAGGCCTCGGGGTTTGTCTCGTAATAAAGGCGGATGTCGCTCACATGCCGCTTCAAGATTTCCGCCATACCCGCATCCGACTCAGCCCCGTTCTTCTTCGCCGCCTCATTGCCCAGTTGAATGCCATCAAGAGGGCCTAAGAAGACGGTGCGCATCTGCGCCTCTGCAATCTCGGCGCACGTCTCCGCGTCGCCGTCAAGCGCGGCCTTCAAGTGGCGGACGTTCATCTCGCCGACCTCATTCAGAAGCTCGCCCTGACGGTGCGCGACGGCGAGCGCGGCTGCATCGCCCGCGTTCATCGTTTTGTTGCGCGCCGAGACACCTAAGTAGGCACCCACGTTCATCAAGAAGAGGAACGTCAGGGCGACGAGCACCAAGACGAGATAGAGCGCAACCTGTCCTCTTCTGACCGTCATCATCGCTAAAGCCCCTGATCGATCATATAAAGCGAGGCACTTGACTCAACACCCGCGCGCCCCTCAAGGTCGTATTGAACCGCGCCGTCAAAAAGTGAGAAGCCCAGCGAGACACGCGCATCGCGTCCATCCCCCGGGCGCACATCCAGTTTCTGCCACCCCTCGTATTCAAGGATGCCGCGCGCACGCGCCTCATCCTCGCTCGCCATGTAGTCTGAGACGCGATAAAGCTCCTCGTTCCAGCTGAGCGCGTCCTCGCCCGTCGGCCAAAGACGTCGCCCGGCAACGGGCAAGACGGCGACGCGCGCCGCCTTCTCGCACATGAAGTCATTGAGCCCAACGGCGCGCGCGCGTGCAACGCGCATCGCCGCGTGCTCAAGAAGAATCTTCCCCGTCAGTTGGTGTGAGAGCTTGAAAAGAACGAGAAAGACAAGCGAGATGAACAAGACGGCCAGCACCGTCTCGACCATCGCCTGCCCCGGATTCGCACGCGCGAAAGACAACTACTCACCAAGATTCTTGATGGAGTCTTCACTAATGGCGTTGGCCGCAGACTTCGCCTTCTGACCTTCTTCGCTCGACAGCGCCTCGGTCGCGCCCGCCGCCTTCTTGCCAATCGCACGCGACAAGTAGGTGAAGACCGCAATCAACGAAACGGCCACGAGGCAGACAATGATGATGTACTCAACCATCGTCTGCGCCTTTCTCAGTTTCTTCATCATAACATTCTCTCCTTAAATGATTTTTTCGCTCTTTTGCGTATTTTATCAGTTTCCACCGCGTCTGTAAAGACCACACCCCCAAAAATCAGTATTAGAATCGGAACTCGACCTGCCAGCGCAAGAAGTAGGCGGGCTTGTCGCTCTCGTAGTAGCCGCCGGGGTTGAAAAGTTCGCCGACAACATGCGCGACAATCTCGACGCGATCAAACCCCGTGGCCCCTTTCGGCGCAAGGCGGAGAGGAAAATCGTAGCGGGCGGCCGAGAGAATGCCCTTGAAGAACGTGCCCGTATTATTGACGCACCCAAGGCCATCTTGCACGGCGGCAAACATCGGACCTGAATAAACCGAGAGCGTATGGCGCGGGCCAAAGGCCATCGTAAACTTGAGCTTCGTGTAAATCATATTCGCCCACCAACAATTCTCATAGAGCGTGCCATAAACAAGCATCTCGCTATCTTGCGTATAACGTCCCCAAACGGGATCCCATGTATGGTCGCCTCTTCCCTCTTTCGTGCGATCCTTGTCGCCCGAGTAGTAAGTCGTCGCCCACGAGAGCGTCGGGCGATACGCGCGAAACGTGTCAAAATGGTAGTTCGCCGCAACGTGTGCCATCGTGCCACCCGCGAAACACCCGGTATCCACGATACGCCCCGCTTGCTGTGCGGCCTCAATCTCAAAGTCCCAAGTGTCGGAAAGTTTCGGATTGAGAAGCGCGCCAAACGTCGTTATCTCGCGCGCAGAAACGCGCCGTTCAACGGGCTTCCGCGCCGTGTGCGCCGTCGTCGCCTTAAAGATCGCATAGACCTTAAACGGCAACGCGCCCTCAAACGCCGTCTGCGAATAAATCACACCGCCGCCCCACTCATCAAGATCATTTGAGTCAGACGCCGAAATATTGTTGAGACTCCGACCACGGCTTTGATGATTGCCCCAGCGAATGTCGTTTCGCCCAAAGTCATAGACACCGAAAATATCAATCTTCTTCGTCTCGTCAACATGGAGCGTCACACGCGCCATGTCCGAATAGAAGTTGCGCGAACCGTCCGACGCCGTGCCATCGGCAATGAGGCGATCGAGGCCGAAGACAGAATGCCCTTCAAGCATATCCTGCCGACCGATGCGAAAATCAAGAGCCTCAAACCCAAAAAGAGAAAGCCCCATCCCTTCAAGATAGAGGTTATCCAAAAAGAGTTCGTCGGGGAACGTGTAGGCCCGTTCACGGCGCGGCGTGTGCAAGGTCGGATATTCGCGGAACTCGTCCGCAACGCGCGCATAGAGGCGAAACGGGCCCGTCTCCGCCGCGAACCAGACGCGCGGACGAAAACGAAGTTGATTGCGGTAGGCCATGCGCTTTGAAGACATCATCGCCGTCGCGCTTCCAGGAAGCCCCGGCACATTGTTGACGAATTCCTGTCGAACACGAAGGTCCGCGCCGATTGACCAGTTGAACGATGAGTCGTCTTCTAAAATTTCGTCCGCCGAAAGAAGGGAGACAACGGAGAGACAAGCCACAAAAAGAAACGTCTTCATAAATCTAATTTAAGAGAATAACAAACGGCAAAGGCCTACGTTCGGCGCGAAAGACGAGCGACGAGAAGCCGAGCGGTGCGATTTTCTCGTCCTTACGCTTCTCGATCACAATCCGCGCCTCAACAACCGCACCCCGCGGCGCGTTGACGGTCGCCGTGAACGTGCGCGATGTCATCGTGCTCTCAAGATTTGGCGCGACATCAGCTGATGTGAACACGCTCTCAAATGTGCCAAAGGTGATCCAGTCGCCCGACGCGCCGTCCGATGGCGTCACGCGATACTGAAAGAGAAACGATCGCGCCGATGTGTTCTTGGCGGCGAGTTGTGCGAAAAGACCTGAGAAAGAAAGGCTTCCAAGCGCGTTGGGTCCTGTCTTCACCATAACGCGCACTTCCGCCGTCTTGACATCCGCCACGCGGTCGGCGGAGGCGGGCACAAGCGTCATCCAATCACGCGAGAAAACATTCGTACAGACGTAGACACCAACGCTCTTCAGCGTTTCAACATTTTTTCGCCTCGAAATCGTAAGCTCTTCCTCATCGTCAATAAGAAAAAGGAACGGCTCTTCTGAGACATCTAGTTTCGCCTCCGTTGCCAAGGGGATCTCCTCGGGTTTCAGCGCGGCCTCAATCTGTCCGTCATGATTGAACGTCAATGAACGATCACGCCAATTCGCAATGGAGTCGCCGTGAACGAAAAGAGTCTCCGACCAGTCGCTCGTTTCACCACTCTTGTCCTGTGCGGCCACGCGCACATAAAGCCCCGCGCGCGCATCATCTGGCAGGTCATATTCTTCAATCGCGCCAAGATGAAGTGTCGTGAGCGCGTTCGTGACGGTCGTGATCGGGCTGTAATTTTGGACGATGGCGACATCGTCAAGGAGGACGCGGCCATCCTTCGGCGAGCCCATCTCGGAATACAGAAGAAGCGACGCAGGGTCTTGAAGCGAAAATGGAATCTTGAAGGCGTATTCACCCCACGCGGACGTCAACGTCGTCACGCCCATCTCATTCGTCGCGCCCGCGCCATCAAGAAACGCGGCGTGAAGGCGGACGCCCGAGCGTTCGGGGCTTCCATACTGCGCCGTGACCACGAGCGTCGCCTCCTGCACATCAAGGGCAAAGGGAGTCGTCGCCATCGACCCAGCCGCCTTCGCCGCGCCAAGTTGAATGGACGAGGTGACAGGCGAAAGCATGACGCGCGAAACGCACGAAGAATCCCACACCGCCGCGCCGCGATCCGTGTAAAGATTGAATTTCTCGGGCGTATCAATCTGAACCGTGTTATTCGTCGCGGGCGCGCTTTGGAAGGTCTCGCGCCAGAGAATGTCAGAGGCGGTCAGCGTCTTGATGCCACCCGCGGTTCCGAGCGTCCAAGTCTGCAAAACGACGTTTGTCACCGTCTCCGGGATCCCCCAATTGAGACGAATCTCCCCGCTCGGCAAAAGCCCCGCACGGAGATTGCTCGGCGATTCAACCGCGCCGAATACCGACACGGCAACGAACGAGGCAACAACGAGCGGCACGAGGGCTCGGAAGGCTCTTGCCATAACGCCTTGTCTCAGGAAATGCGGTTAGACCTTGTTGAAGGCCGCGATCGCCCCGTCCACGCTTTCATAAATCTCAAAGACGCGATACGCCTTCGTGATGTCAAAAACGACTTTCGGGTGCGCCTGCAAACACGCGATCTTCACCGAGCCACCCTTCTCGTTCGCTTTCTGGAGAAAGCGCACCAAAAGGCCAAGACCCGATGAGTCAATGTGCATCATCTTCGTCAGATCAAGAACGACCTTCGGCGTTTTCTCAATCTCCTTCAGAATCGGCTCCTGCAAGTCATCCACGCACGCCGCAACAAGACGCCCGTCAAGTGTGACGGTCAGAATGCCGTTATTCTCAGTCGTTGTCCATTCCATTTCTTTCTCTCCTTAAACGTTCACCCTATTCAACAGACATCGCCGCAACAAGCGCGTCGAGTTTCTCGACAAGCCCCTCCTGCGTGTCGCGCTCCTTCACCTCGCAGGCATGTTGCAAGGCAATGAGCACATTCGCCGTCTCTTTGTCACCGACAATGAGCGCCAAACCCTTCATCGCGTGTGCCTTCTCGCGCAACTTCATATCATCTTCTGTCGCAAAAATCTCCTTGACGACCTGAAGCCCCGCTTCCATGTCCACACGATATTGCGAATAGAGTTCGCAGATGAGCGACTCGTCATCGCCAAACTGCTGTTTGAGCCAGTCTCTAATCATCGCTTTCATCTTTTACGCTTCCTTATCTTTCTGTTTCATCGACGATTCGCAACTAAATGACGACATTACCCCCCCCCATGCAACACAGACGAAACCGCGCCAAGCGCGCGAATAACCTTCTCTTCGGTCACGGGCTTCGTCATCACAAGGTTGAAGTTTGACAAATTGAATGAAGCCGCCGAGTCTGCGTCAGCCGTGACGGCGACGACGCACGTCTTGCGCACCTCGGCATCCGTGTCGCGTCGGATGGCCTCGGCAAGATCCGCGCCATTCATCTTGGGCATCCACATATCAGTAAAGACAACATCCATCGGCGTCTTGCGCAGAATCTCCAACGCCTGCGTGCCATCGTTCGCCTGCGTGATGTTCGTGATGCCGAGTTTCTTTAAATAGATTGAGAAGACGCGCAAGTTGAGCGCGACATCGTCCACGATCAAAACGCGCAATGTTGAATAGTCAAGCGTCGACGAGGTCGCGACCGCGCCTGTCGCCACGCCCGCTTCTTCCGTCTCATTCGGCTGGGCAATGCGAAGGTTCGGCAGAAAGGCGGTGAAGACTGAGCCGTGCCCTGGCTGCGACTCACACGAAACGCTACCACCTGCCGCATCGACGAGGCGCTTCACAATCGCAAGCCCAAGACCCGTCCCCTCAAAGACCTTGTTGCCACGATGCGTGACATCTTGCTCAAAGGGGTCAAAGATGGCTGAGAGCCGCTCTGGCGCAATGCCGATGCCCGTGTCGCTCACGCGCAACGTGAGGTTGATGTGCCCAGGATCAGGCGCGACAACGGCGAATGCCTCAACGCGCACCATGCCCTTCTCCGTGTACTTGACGGCGTTTGAGATGAGATTGAAGAGGATCTGGCGCAGACGTTGCGCCGAGATGCCAACCGTCGGAATGCCGGGCTGCAAATACATTTCAATGGAAAGACCCTTCTTCTTCGCAAGACCTGCGAACATCACGCGCAAGACAGCAAAGAGATCCGCGAGCACGCACTGACCCGAGAGATCCATCTTGCCCGCCTCAAGTTTCGAGAGGTCAAGAACGTCATTGATAAGCGAGAGGAGCACCTGTCCCGAAAGGCGGATGCCGTCGGTGTACTCACGAATCTGTTCCTTCGTCACATTGGGCTGATTCAGAAAGTCCGTAAAACCGACGAGAACGTTGAGGGGCGTTCTGATTTCATGACTAATCGTTGAGAGGAAGCGCGACTTTAGACGCTCCGCCTCAACCGCGTCCTGCGTCCGGCGGCGTGCGCGAATCGCAATCTGAAACGCGCCAATCGCGCAGACGAGGAGGAGAACGATGAGCAGCGAGGCCGAAACGAGGACGAACTGGAGCGCGGTGAAGCGCGTGCGCCCGACGCGTGAGATCAGCACGTCTCGAAGCATTTGCTCGGTCTCGGCCGGCGAAATCGATTCCATGGCCTTCTCAAGAATCGCCGAGAGTGTCGGATCCATCTTCGGCGAGAACTCAAAGGCAACGTCTTCAAGAATTGAGAACTCGGGTATGTTCCGGATCTCAATCTCGTCAATGGCGTTCAATTGACGGAGCAAAACAAGCGCAACGCGCGGCGCCGCGAGCGTCGCGTCCGCGCGCCCGTCCAGAATCGCCTCAAAACAAGCCGTCTCGCTCTCACACAGGACAAGATGATCCCCATAACCGCGCTGCGTGAGAGCCGCACGACGGAGGCTGTCACACTCCATAACGGCAAAACGCGTCTCGCCAGGCGTCATGCGTGAGGCACCATGACGAACGGGAACGACCGTCGGGTTTGAGAAGACGACCTCGTGTTTGACGCCATGCCCAAACTCTGCAACATCGGCCATGTAACTCGCCCAAATATCGGCAACGCCATTGAGACAACGTTGGCGCGCAACCGCCTGATCAACGGGTGGCAAAACCTCAAAGGTCAAACCTGTTTTCTCGGACATTTTATCAAGGAAGGATTTCAGAACACCCTTAACCTCGTGCTCGGCCAATGAATATTCCTTCCACAAAAGAACATCCGGGGACATCTCAACAAGAACGTTCTGGCCAGAGGCGATACGCTTTTTGAGATACGCGGCCTCGGCCTCTGTCCAATCAACTTGACCCCGCACAGAGCCGTCGGTCTGGCTCGTGCGCATCAACTCTTGAAAGCCTGCATACTGCGACTGAATGCGGACAATCGCCGTGTCAACCTTATCGCGCAAATCATCGCGCCCAAAGGGCGTGCAAAAGAACCACGGCACCGGCAAAAACGTGTAAACAATCTCACTGGCCTTCGCCCCCGCATAAGCGGGCGCAAAAAGAGCGTTCGCGACACCGGCGCGATAAAGCTCAATGGCATCTTGCGTCGAAGAGCACTCCGTAATGGAAATATTCGCACCGTTTTGCGAATTAAGACCGAACTCATCAAGAAGTTTCTCAACTCGCAAGATCCCCTCCTCGCCAGGGCCCACCGCAATATGCGCGTTCACCCATTCGCCCGCCGTCGCGGCGCTCAAAACCGGCAACGTGGACGAATAGAGATAATACTGATAAATGCCCGCCGAGAAGTGCGAATACTTAAACTGGCGCGTACGCAATTGAAGATGCGTGACACCGCCCATCAAATCGATGCGACCATCGGAGAGTGCCTGAAGACCGTTATTATAACGGCAAACAACCCAATCGGGTTCCCACGCATTCAGGCGCATAATGCGTTTCACATATTCGGCGACATACCCTTGCACATCACCATCATCATTTCGCTCAAAGAAGCCTGGCTCAAACGAGACGGCGACGCGCACACGCCCACGAGGAGGCTCCTCGCCAAAGCTTATCTTCCACGTATCATCAAGCCAATGTTGATTATTGAGCTTCAGGTCTTCAAGTTCGCACGAAAGCGCCGCGTGGAGAAGTCTTAAGTCTTTGCGAACAGCCAAATAGGTCGGCCGCGTGGCAATATCCGCGACACGCATAAAGCCGAAAGGCGTCTGCCGCGTCGCAAAAAGGAGGAGGTCACACGACTTATTCAAAACAGCCGCACGCGCCTCATCAAGCGTTTCAAAATCAACGATCTCGTAGCGAATTTTTGTGCGTGCCGCCCAACGGCGAAAGTCGGTGAGTGTATCCAGAAGCCCTGAAATATGCGCGATGCGAACAGGAGGCCACTTTGAGAACGTGGATGAATTAAACCGGAAATAATTCTCTTGTAAACATGAAAGTTCAATCTTCGCGTAGGCAAGAGGTTGCTCAATGGGCGTATACTTTTCGGTTAAAGGCGGCAACCAAAAGACAGCAGGAAGCACCTCGGGGCCATCTAAAGGAAGGTTCTGAATGGTTCGCGAATAGTCGCCCTCTGAAAGCATGTCGCGGACGTTGAGGCGATGTGAAAGGCGCTCAATAATGCGCCAGCCATAATCGGAAAATCCAAAGAGGACAGGGCCCTTCGCGCTTTGACGCGCCGCAACACGAATAACCGTATTAGACGGAAGCACGGCGTGGTTGTGTTGATATTGAGCCGAAATCGCCCACGGCGCAAACCCAACAAGACACGTAAGCGCGAGAAAGATTTTATGAAGAACTTTCATTGTCTCTATTATACCAAAACCCCATACGCACGCAATGAATAAAAGCAAGATTTCGGCAGAGGGAGAAGGTCTTAACACATTAGTCCAGCTTCTCGCAGGACACCTCACCAAAGCGATCAATGTGGAGGACAATGCCGTCCTCGGGGCGGGTATCGGCGCGGTAAATGACGACACGATGCGGAGGTGAGGCCATACCATTTGCCGTGAACGCGACGCGAAAGAGATCATCCGTCACGCCCTCAAGATCGGCCGCCTCATCCTCCGTCTCGGTCGTCTTCGCCGCATCCGCCTTCGCCGCCGAAGAAAGGGTGCGCGAGATATTATCCGCGGTTGAGAAGATTGAAATTTTAGAACGGCGTGTTTCGTTTTCAGGGAGCGACCACGCTGAACGTTCGTCGGCAACAAGAATCTTAAGCCCCTTCATAACGCTTTCAGGAATGGCCTGTGGAGAGAGAACCTCTTCCAACGTCTCGCCATCCTCCTTCTTCGTTGCCGCATCGGCCTTCTGCGCCTCGCGGACGACCTCACCCGACAATGTCTCAATACGCTCAACATCACGCTTTGAAGAAAAGAGACGCGCCGCCTCGATCTCGACTTTCGCACACGGTTCATCCTCAACGCGAGCGTTGGAATAAGAAAGGACGACATCTTTCTGCGTGACCAAAGCAAGCGACCGCGCACGCCGCACCATCGCCATCACATCGCGTGCCGCACCAAATGTGCGCGTTGCGCCGCGCGAGGCGTTGAGCGAAACAACGCCAACGCTCACCATCGTCGCCATGATGGCAATGATGACGAGAAGTTCAATGAGCGTAAAGGCGCGGCGCATTAGAGAGATGAAAGAATCTTCATCGCCCACGTCTTCGCCGCCGTGAACTGGCGAATGGAATACGACTCATTCGGCGCGTGAATGCGATCTTCCGCCTGCCCCCAACCGACGAGAAGTGGCGCGGCACCCGTCGCGTCCTTCAAGGCCGCGACAACGGGAATCGACGCGCCGTCCCAGAGAAAGACGGGCCCGCGCGCATCCATCTCCGTGAGAACTTCACGCGCCAGATGAAAGACGGGCGAAGCGAGCGGCAACCGCATCGCGCCCGAAAGACCTGGCTCTTCAGGGAAAGAAAGACGCAGACCGCGCGGACAACGATCTTTTAAGTGGGTGCGCACAGCCTCATACGCGAAGCGCGGCGACTGGCCCGCCACAAGGCGCATTGAGATTTTCGCAATCGCCTCGCACGGGATGACCGTTTTGGAGCCAGGCCCACCGTAGCCCGCGTGAATACCATTGACCTCAATCGTCGGCTCAAAGCCGTTGCGTTGGACGAGTGTGCGGCCGCGCTGTCCCCCGCAGGGGTCGCAACCGATATCCTCGCGCAACTGCGCCTCTGTCGGGAAGCCCGCCTCGGCGGCCTCAAGTTCTTCGTGCGTGGGTGGCACAATGCCTTCGCGGAAGGACGCAACGGCAATTGACCCATCGGCGTTGTGGAGACTCGCAACGAGTTCGGCCATGCCCTGCGCGACATTCGGCGCGATGCCGCCGTATTCGCCCGAGTGGAGGTCGCGCGACGCGCCCTCAAGCTTCACCGTGAAATGACACACGCCGCGCAAACCCGCGATGATGGCGGGGCGGAGGTCAACGCCCGCCGAGGTATCCGAAACGAGCAAGACATCCGCGGCAATCGCACGGCGAAACGCAGAGTCATCAATCAGACGGAAGAGCGTTGACGAACCCGACTCTTCCTGCCCTTCTAAAACGAACTTGATCGTCGGCACGCGCGTTGTGTGCGTCTTTAGAAATTCTCGCACGCCGCAGAGAAAGGCGAAGAACTGACCCTTGTCATCTTGCGCACCGCGCGCATAAACACGAGTCCCTTTCACGGTGGGCTCAAAAGGTGGCGTTTCCCACTCATTGAGCGGATCAACCGGCTGAACATCGTAATGCCCGTAAATGAGAAGTGTGGGCGCGCCTTCATCACCCTTGCGCTCGCCAACGACGACGGGGACGACGAGCGAGGAGGAGGCGCGATTTTCAGAGAAATTCGGCGTCACGAGGCGCGCGGTCGCGCCGATTGACTCGAGCCACGTCTTGAGCCAAGTCGCCGTCGCCACGCAATCGCGAAGGTGACTCGGGTCGGCTCCGATCGAGGGCATCTTGATGAGCTCGAAGTATTCTTGAGAATCGGTTGATTTCAGCCAATCGCGTGTCTCGTCGTTCATAGTCACCGTCCGCCATGTATCGTTGGAAGAATAAAAATTAAAGGTGCACCAAGAGGTCGTTTCGATAAAGCGCGCGCACCGCATCGCAGTCGAGCGTATGCCCCGCGCGATACGAGATGACCGTGCCACAAAAACGATCCGCCCCCGTCAGCGAGAGCGCCGCCATCAAGTCGAGGGTCGCGCGATGCCAAACGGGTTCCAAGAATTTGCCGTTCACGGGGAAGCGCGGCTCGGTGTAATAGCGCGAGGGCCCATGAATCAGGATATTCTTCTTCGTGTAGCCCCAATTGCGCGTTGAAGCAAAGAGTTTGCCAACGGTCTTTGCGAGGACGTATTGGCGATGCGTCGCATTCGTGCGCGCATAAGCGGCGTAGCGAAATGTCTCGGGCGTCACGTCAAAGAGAACGCGCTCGTTACCGATAATCGTATTCCACGAAATCGCGCAATCAATTCGCAAATTTTTCTCGCCCTTCTCGGCGGGCAAGAAAAGAAGAAAATCACCGCGCGTGCCGCCAAAAGCAACAGGCTCTTTAACCGTCACATACGAGGCCTTCGCCTCACTCGGAACGATGCCTGCAAAATCAACGGTCTTGATAAGCGGAATTGACGAGTCATCAAAAAGCGGCGGGTCCCCCGACTCAACTTTCAAGAGAACATCGTCAAGCCCAAGGCCGCATTTAAGGGCGATGATGTGCTCAACCATGCGCAAGTAGTTATGAGGCGAGCCAGAGCGCAAAACAAGGTTCTGGGCGCTCGTCCAAAGATTTGAAATATCAACGAGCGTATCAAGTTGCTCAGGCAAGTCCGTGCGGCGAATCCACCAACCCGGCTTCTTAGAAGGCGCGAAGACAATCGTCTGACTTGCGCGCCCATCAAATGTTCCAACATCCATCACCTTCGCTTCGCCGGCGAGCGTGAGACGATTTTCACCGAACGGTGAGACGCGCGTCGGGGCGAGTCTTGTCTCATCAATGGGCAAGGCGGAGAACCGCTCATAGGCCGCACGGATAGCAGCCTCGCTTCCAAAAACGGTGCGACCGATTGTGTATGACGTCATAGCCTTCTATTAAATAAGTGCCGTGTTACTTCGCCAGGCTCTCCGCGAGCTCCTGAACCATGCCATCCAAGGGCGAATACTCGCCGCGCACGTCGAACTTGAAGAGGTTGAGCTTCACGGTGACGGGCGACGACGAGGCGTTGCGGTAGCGCGCGTGGCGATAGCCGTCCTCAACTTTAAGTGCCGTCTCCATCTCCTCGCCGTGGACGCGGACGGAAAGTTTCTCCCACGTCTTGCCGTCCTTCGAGACCTCAATGACACCCGCCGAGGCCGCCTGCGCATTGCCAAGTTTCGCATGGAAGTAGTCCGTCTGCCAGCTCTCGGGCACCGAAAGGCCAAACGTCTCGCCCGGGCGAACCTCCTTCTGCTCCAGGACGGCATCAAGCCGTGCATACTTGCCGTCACGCGACGCGGTGAGACGCGGCATTGACTTCGTGTTTGAGAAGCCGACGAACCCGCCGAGCGCGCCGAAGGCACGGTGGAAGCGCTTTTCGTAGATGGGCTTCAGACGCGCCAAGACGAGTGCTTCCACGAGCGGTTTTAGGACACGCGCGGAAGCCTCCGGCGGATTCATGCGCGGCTTATCGCCATCAAAGGTCGCCTCGCGGAAGCGCGCCTTCGCCTCCTCAACCGCCTGCGCCGAGCGGGCGCGGATCTTGGCGAGGCGCGTCACAAAGGCGTGATCATCCTTCTCATTGAGCGCGAGAAGACCTTGCTTCATGAGGAACTGTTCGTTCTCAAGCCAACCACGAAGTTCCCACCCAAGCCCCTTGTCGAGCGGAAGTTTCTTCATAAGGAGTTTTGACGCGCCACCGACACGCTTAAAGAGTGTCGTCAATTCCTTGCGCGTGGCCTCCGAAACCGCGCCCGCCTTCAATTCTTCGTGCGTGCGATTCGCGAGCGGTTCAGCCGAGACGCTCTCCTCGCGGCGGTAGCCGTGCCCGTTTGGACCCTGATCGGAGTTGTGCTCAGCAAAGACGCGCATCGCCGCGGCGACTTCCTTGTCGGGATAAATCTTTGCGAACGACTCCTCCCATGTCTTTTTCGAATCGAAGTGCTCAGGGTCAAGGCACCATTTCGCAATGCCGTAGAGCGCGATCTTGTTCGCCTCGCAGTTCTCCATCGGATTTGAAACGAAGCCCGAGACCTTGCACGGCTCAATGCCGTAGGTGCGCCCCAAGAGAACGTGCTTGCGACAATAGTCATTCACCGGCCAGTTCCACCAGATGAACGGCGCGCGGCGCAGAGACTTCGTGATTTTCTCAACATCCGCGGCGCGAATGTCCGAGCAGATCCAACTGCCCGTCCACATGATTTTCGCCTTGGGGTCTAGCCTCTCGCCGAGAATATCCTGATAGCGCGAGCCCGTTCCCCAGTAGACATTCGGGCAGACGACCAGTGGCGCGCAATCGCCCTTCTTCTCCAGGAAGTCGCGGATGACGCCGTTGCAAATATCGGCGTGGAACTCGGCATCGCTCCCGCCGAAGTCGTCAAAGAAGACGGCAAACGCACGAAAACCGATATCATACATCGCGCCCAACTTCTTGTAGAGCGCGGCGCGGTCGCCTTCGTTGCCCTTTTGGTACGTACCGCCGAGATGGATCGCCCAATAAAAATGAATCTTGTTCTTCTTGGCGACGGCCAAAAGACGCTTGAAGTCGGCCGTCTCCTTTTCGGGATACATCTCGCGCCAACGGGCATGATGGTAAGGGTCGTCCTTCGGCCCGTAGATGAAGACGTTCATGCCATTCTCACCCATGAACTTGAGCAGCGAGAGCCGCCCTTCCGTCCCCCAGGGGCGGCCATAGTAGCCCTCGACCACGCCGCGAAACTCAATCGGGTCGGCAAAGAGAGAGGTGGCGGCCAGAAGGCCGAGCGCGAATGCCGTCATTCTTTTCATAGTAGAATCGTTCCTTTCGTCTATTCGAAACTCGTCTCATCGCAGACGAGCGTGTTCATGATGTAATCCTTGCGTTCAGGCGTGTTACTGCCCATGTAGAACTTGATTGTCTTCTCAACATCGCTATCGTCCGCGCACGTGACGGGCGTAAGGCGCATATTCTCGCCAATGAAGTCACGGAAGTCATCGTCATCCAGTTCGCCGAGACCCTTGAAGCGCGTAATCTCGCACCCGCGCCCGCACTTTTTGATGGCCGCCTCGCGCTCCGCGTCCGAAAAGCAGTAATACTGCTCTTTTTTGTTGCGCACGCGAAAGAGCGGCGTCTCCAAAATGAAGACACGACCATCCGTGACGAGTTGGCGATAAAAGCGCATGAAGAACGTCGTCAGCAACATCCGAATATGAAGCCCGTCCACATCGGCATCGGTTGCGAAAATAATCTTGCCGTAGCGCAAATGATCAAGCGTCTCATCAATATCAAGCGTCTTGATGAGGTTGAAAAACTCAACATTCTCGTAGAGGACATTCTTGCTCATCCCGCACGTATTGAGGCACTTACCGCGCAAGAAAAAGACAGCCTGCGTTGTCGCGTCACGCACCTTACCGAGCGTACCGCCAGCCGAGAGACCTTCCGTCAGAAAGATCATCGTCTCTTCACCCTCGGCCTTACCCGTCTTCTTGTTGATCTTGTCGAGCTTCAGGTGACGTTGGCAGTCCTTGAGCTGCGGCACGCGAACCGAGACCGCTTGCGCGTGCTCGCGCGCCTTCTTCTTGATCGAGACGAGCTGCGAGCGAATCTTCCCCGTCTCTTCAATTTTCGCGATCAGTTTCTCCGTCTCGGCGGGTGCGCGGTGAAGCTCGGCCTCGATCGCCTTCTTCATCTCGGCGACGAGGTCGGCGCGGATGTCGT
>CAVHJW010000016.1:0-21468 GCA_963636335.1 bacterium | reverse complement strand
AATCTGTGTTGCGGCTATTGCCAAGATGGGATTGGCGAATTAAAGAAAGGGAAGATCTCCTACGATGAAAAGTGATGGCATGAAGGAAGTGAATTCGACTTTTGCGTCGGACATTCGGCAGATCATAGACGAAGGTGTCGGGTCTGCATATTCTTCTGTCGAGCAGATTGCTGTGATGACATTCTGGAAAGTCGGGCGGCGCATCAGCGAAGAAATCAAGTGCGGATCGGATCGCGCCGGGTATGGAGAGCGTGTGATCTCGCTGCTCGCCCGGCAATTGGCGGGTTGCTATGGCGGGCATTACTCCAAGCGCAATCTCGACTACTATTGCCAGTTCTATCGGATGTTCCCCGATTTCGAGATTGTGAACGCGCGCGTTCACAATCTGCGATGGTCTCATTATCGCGCCTTGCTGACGGTCGAGAATGCCGATGCGAGATATTGGTATCTTCGCGAGGCTTCGCGCGAAGGGTGGAGTTCGCGAACGCTCTTGAGAAATGTCGGATCGCAATACTACCAGCGGCTTTTGGCTTCGCCAAAGAAAGATGCCGTCATTGCGGAAATGATGGCAGCGACGGCAACATATCCGACAGATGCGGCGGAAATGGTGAAGAGTCCCGTTGTCGCAGAGTTCCTCAGCCTTTCAAGCGATTTCAGTTTCACAGAATCGGATCTTGAGAAAGCCATCATTGACCATATTGGGAAGTTCCTTATGGAGCTTGGACGTGGATTCTCCTTTGTTGCACGGCAACAGCATCTTGTGGCAGATGGGCAGGACTATTTCATAGATCTCGTCTTCTACAATTACATACTGAAATGCTTCTTCCTTGTCGACTTGAAGACGACGGCTCTTTCTCATCGAGACGTTGGTCAGATGGACATGTATGTGCGCATGTATGATGATCTTAAGCGGACAGAAGGCGACAATCCGACAATCGGACTTTTGCTTTGCGCGGAAACGGGGAAGGACATTGCGCGGTATTCCGTGTTGAATGGAAGCAAGCAGTTGTTCGCGGCGAAATATCTGACCTGCATCCCGAGCGAGGCGGAATTGAGCCGCGAGATTGCGCGGCAGAAAGAAATCTTTCTCGCGCAGAGGAAGGGGTCGGATTTGTGACTCGACAGCAACAAGAAGTTCTACGGCAAGGCGCTTCGAATCAGCCGACATCATGGTGGAGTATGGCAATTGACGGTTGTTCGTGATGAAAAACCGCAAGAGCATTGAAACTATTGACGACGCGGCGGAGATGTTTCGGCGCGTGGCGGCGATCGCGGGGACGCGCGAGGGCGTGTTCGTTCTGCCGATTGGCGCGGGCGGCGAGGCGTTGAGCGAGCCGCAGCTCGTCGCGCTCGGCGATGGCTACGGCACGACCGATGTGCAACTCGGAGACATCTTCGCCGTCGCGTATAAGGCCGACGCCAAGGCGATCATCGTCGCGCACAACCATCCGTCGGGCGATCTCACGCCGAGCAAGGCAGATCGCGTCTTCACCGCCGCGCTCGCGGAGATGTGCGAGAAGTTGGGGAACATCCAGCTACTTGACCACCTAATCATCGGCGGTAATGGCAACTTCCGCTCAATAATGGAATCATAACGACCAGATTGCTACGCCTGTTAAATCTTCGCGCTTGCGCGTTTTCGTAAAATAAGATATAATACTCATCAACATTTTCTCAACTGAAGAAAGAAGAGGTAGAATAAAATGGGTACAGGTCGTACACTTCGCAAGGAATCCCACGTCCGTCCGTGCAAGACGCCCGCCGGCAAGGCGCGCAAGTCGAAGGCGCAGCGCGCGCGTCTCGTCAAGCTCGGCCTCAACGCCGAGGAAGTGAGCGCGATGGACGCCGATGCCGTGCGTATCCTCGTTCAGCGCCCGACGGTCGTTAAGAAGATCGTTGCGAAGAAGGCGAAATAAATGACTTTCGTCGGCTGTTCCGTGCCTGAACGGTTCGTGAATCCCCTCTTCGAAGTTTTCGATGGAGGGGAGTTCATTTTATCGTCTTATCGCGATGTTGAAGAGAGTCTCACGCGCCTTCGCATTTATTTGGACGATCCGGTGAAGCGTGAGGCGGCAACGGCGGCACTTCAGTCCGCGCTTGATATCGTGGGGCTTACGGTGGCGATTGAATCGGGGGAGATCGCCGACGAAGATTGGAAGTATTCCTACCGCCGCCACTTCAAGACAGAGGCGATTGGTGAGCGGCTTCTCACGGTGCCCGTTTGGGAACTGGACGAGGCGAAGAAGGCGTGGGGCGAGAGTCATCGAAAGATGATTGTCCTGGACCCCGGCCTCGCTTTTGGAACGGGCAAGCATGAGACGACGCGCGCGTGCCTTGAATATATTGATCAGTTGAGCCGCGAGATTCCTCAAGACTCGTTTCTTGATATGGGTTGTGGCTCGGGCATTCTCTCTATTGCCGCCGCGCTCTTGGGCTTTCGCACGGTCAAAGGGTTTGACGTGGATCGCGAGGCCGTCACAGCCGCGCGCGAGAACGCCGCGGCGAATGGCGTTGGCGTCACATACGAGCATTTCGCGCTTGGCCGCAAGGCGCCGCTGCCGCGTGCGCTTGAAAGTGAGACGGGCGCTGTCTATTCTTTAGTCGCGGCCAATATCTTAGGGCCTCTTCTCATCCGCTTCGCCGACGAAATTGTGCCGCACGCCTCCTCGTATCTCATTCTCTCGGGCATTTTGAGCGAACTTTATGGCGAGGTGCGCGCCGCTTATGAGGCGCGTGGGTTTCAAGAAGAGTCCAATAAGACATACGGCGAGTGGACGACGGGGCTCTTCGTCCGTCAGACACCTTTGTAATCAGGTCCTAAAAAAATCTTAAGGAGGGTTGATCATGAAGACGGCTTATTGGCAAAAATGGAACAAGGCATATCGCGAGGAGCTTCTCAAGAATGTCATGCCGTTCTGGATGAAGAACGGCTGGGATCGAAAGAACGGCGGCGTCTACACGTGCTTGGATCGTGACGGCTCGCTCATGGACACGACGAAATCCGTTTGGTTCCAAGGGCGCTTCGGTTGGGTGTGCGCGTACATTTACAACCACGTGAAGAAAGATGCGTCGTTCTTGGCCGCATCAAAGAGTTGCTGTGAGTTCCTTGAAAAGCATTGCTTCGACAAGGACGGCCGTGCGTTCTTTGAGGTGACGGCCGAGGGCGTGGGTTTGCGCCGCCGCCGCTATGTCTTTTCGGAGTGCTTCGCCGCGATGGCCTATGCTGAGTATTCGCTCGCGTCGGGCGACACGGCGTGGGCGAAGAAGGCTCTTGCGCTCTTTAAGCGCATTCGCACCTTTATGGCGAATCCGAAGAAGTGGATGCCCTCCAAATATGAGCCGGCCTTGGAGGCGCAGGGACATTCGCTGACGATGATTCTCATCAATGTGGCGAATGTGGTCAAGCAAGTGAGTGATGACCCTGTTCTCGATAAGCAAATTACCGAGTCCATCGAGAAGCTCGTGAAGTATTTTATTCACCCCGAGTTCAAGGCGGTTCTGGAAATGGTTGGGCCGAACGGCGAGTTCATTGATACGCTTGCCGGTCGCGTCATCAACCCCGGCCACGCGATTGAGACGAGTTGGTTCCTTCTCGATGTGGCCGAGGCGCGAGGCGATGTTGCGCTTCGCGAAATTGCGCTTAAAATTCTTGACTGGTCGTGGGCCTGGGGCTGGGATAAGACGTTCGGTGGCATCATTAGTTTTAAGGACTGCCGCAACTTGCCGCCGCAGTGCTACGAGCAGGATATGAAGTTTTGGTGGCCGCAGTGCGAGACAATCATTGCGAGCGCCTACGCCTATAAGTTGACGGGCGCGAAGAAGTATCTGAAGATGCACGAGCTTGCGAACACGTGGGCGTGGAAGCACCTCAAGGATCGTAAGTTCCCTGAGTGGTACGGCTATCTCCATCGCGATGGAACGGTCGCCCAGCCTGCGAAGGGCAATATCTTTAAGGGGCCTTTCCACATTCCGCGTATGCTCGCGAAGACGTGGGAATTGACGAAGGACATGTAATGCTCCACGTCGTCGCGACGCCTATCGGAAATCTCGCCGACCTTTCGCCACGTGGCCTTGAGGCCTTTCGGGCGGCGGTCGCGATTGCGTGCGAAGATACGCGCCGTACGTGGGCGCTTTTGACGCATTTCGATATTCCGCGTCCGCGTGAGATGTTCTCATATCGTCAGGGCAATGAGGAGCGCGTCACCGAGCGGGTGCTCGCGCTTTTGGATGCGGGCGAGGAGGTCGTTCTCTGCTCCGATGGGGGGTATCCTGGAATTTCTGACCCGGGCTACCGCCTTATTCGGGCGTGTGCGCAACAGGGTGTCGCCTACGATGTGATTCCTGGCGCGAGCGCGGTCAATGTCGCGCTCCTCATGAGTGGGCTTTCCACCTCGTCATTTACCTTTCGCGGTTTTCCGCCGCGCGGGCCCGGCGCGCTCCGAAACTGGTTTCAGGAAGATGCCGACAAAGAACATACGCTCATTTGCTACGAGTCGCCGTTCCGCATTGCCGCAACGCTTGAGGCGGCCTTTGAGGTTTTGGGCGATCGTGAAGCCGCCGTCTGCGTGGAATTGACGAAGGTGCACGAGCACGTTGAGCGCGGCTATCTCTCAGATCTCGCGCGGGCGTTCCGCGAGAAGACGGTGAAGGGCGAGGTTGCGCTCGTCATCGCGGGCAATAACCCAAAGTTTCGGCGATGATTATTCTCGGCATTGATACGTCGTTGCGCTCAACGGGCTATGGCGTTCTCTCGGCGGAGGGTTCGCGTCTTCGGATGATTGAATGCGGTGCCATCAAGAACGCGCCGCGCCTGCCGCTCACCGCGTGCCTGCGGGCCATTGACGAGAAGGTGTCTTCGCTCATTGAAACGTATCACCCCGATGTCATGGCCATTGAGTCTGTCATTTACGGCAAGAACGCGGGGACGATGCTTGTTCTAGGGGAGGCGCGTGGCGCGGTTCTTGCGGCGGCGGCGCGTGCGGGTTTGCCGGCCTATGAATATGAGCCGCGTCGTATGAAGCGGGCCATTTGTGGCAACGGCCTCGCCGAGAAGGAGCAGGTTCAGCGCATGGTGAAGACGCTCCTCTCGCTAGATGCGATTCCACAAAATGACGCGGCCGATGCGCTCGGCCTCGCTATTTGTCACCTTCATTCGGCGACGCGCCTGTCGACGGACGAGCCGATTTAGCGCGCGGCAAATTCCTCGCGGACGAACGCGGCGAGCGCGTCCTTCCAGTCGGGCGTCCGATAGCCGAGCAAATTGAGAACGCTCTTTTTGAGCGCCGAGTTGTGCGGGCGCGGTGCGGGGCGCGGAAATTCTTCCGTCGTGCAGGGGACGACTTCGCGCTTAAGGCCGAGAAGGCGAAAGAGTTCTTTCGTGAGGTCGTACCACGTGCAGGCGTTCTCGCACGTTGCGTGAACGATGCCCGAGACATCCTTCTTTGTCATGAGGAATCGGATGACATCTGCGACCGCGTCGCAGCTCGTCGGGTTGCCACGCTGGTCATTGACGACCTTAAGAGGTGCGCCGTCTTGGTGCCCCAGTTTCGCCATTGTATGAACAAACGAGGGACCGCCCGCGCCGTAGAGCCAGGCGATGCGGAGGATGACGGCATTTTCAGGGTGAATCATCTCAATCATTTGCTCGCCCGCGAACTTCGACGCGCCGTAGACCGTGCGCGGGCGCGGCATGTCGGTCTCGCTCCACGCCCATGGCTCGCGCGGTGGTTCGCCTGAGAAGACGTAGTCGGTTGAAATCGCGAAGAGTCGCGCGCCACAGGCCTTTGCCGCGAGCGCGACATTGCGCGAGCCTTCTTCGTTGAGGCGAAAGGCGTTCTCGCGCTTCGCCTCGCAGTCATCAACCTTTGTCATGGCCGCGCAGTGGATGATGAGGTCAGGCTTCGCCGCTTGAACTTGCTCGAAGAAGTGTGCGTCGTCGGTGATGTCCCAGTCGGGGAGATCCGCGATGAGAATCTCGTTTTCGTCCTTCAGTCGCCGCTCCAGCGTACGCCCGAGCATTCCCTTTCCGCCCGTAATCAAAATTTTCATATCCCTATTATACCAAAGAAGGGGTTGTTGCGGTTGCCATTGGACGTCATCTTGTGGTATAATAATTAGAAAGTTTCAAAAATGTCCCGATAAGGGACTCATCCTAAGGAGCAAACAAACATGGCCAAGACGCCGAAATTCGAAAACGCGAAAGTCTTCGCGTGGGTTGATAAGTGGAACCAGATCTGCACGCCCGATAAGATCGAGGTCGTGACGGGGACGAAGGCTGAACATACCGCCATCTGCGAGATGATGGTCAAGAACGGCCAGTTCGTCAAGCTCGATCAGAAGAAGCGCCCGGGCTGCTACCTCGCGCGCTCTCACGAGAGCGACGTTGCGCGCGTCGAAGGCCGCACGTTCATCTGCTCGAAGAAGGAAATTGACGCGGGTCCGACGAACCATTGGATGGATCCTGACCAGATGAAGGCACTCATGCTCAAGAGCTACAAGGGCTGCATGAAGGGCCGCACGATGTACGTCATCCCGTTCGCGATGGGCCCGATCGGCAACCCGATCACCCAGTACGGCATCGAAATCACCGACTCGCCTTACGTCGTCGTCAACATGAACATCATGACGCGCACGGGCAAGGCCGTGATGGATCACCTCGGCAAGGACGGTGACTTCATTCCGTGCATCCACTCCGTCGGCGCGCCGCTCAAGAAGGGTCAGAAGGACGTCGCCTGGCCGTGCGCGAAGAACATCGAAGACAAGTTCATCACGCAGTTCCCGGAAGAGCGCCAGATCTGGTCGTTCGGCTCGGGCTACGGCGGGAACGCGCTCCTCGGCAAGAAGTGCTTCGCGCTCCGCATCGCGTCGAAGCTCGCGAAGGACGAGGGCTGGATGGCCGAGCACATGCTCATCCTCACGCTCACCTCGCCTGAGAAGAAGCAGTACCACGTCACGGCGGCGTTCCCGTCCGCCTGCGGCAAGACGAACCTCGCGATGATGCTCCCGAAGCTCCCGGGCTGGAAGCTCCAGACGATCGGCGACGACATCGCGTGGCTCAAGCCGGGCGACGACGGCCGCCTCTACGCGATCAACCCGGAGAACGGCTTCTTCGGCGTCGCGCCGGGCACGTCCAAGGACTCGAACCCGAACGCGCTGCTCGCGTGCAAGAAGGGCACGATCTTCACGAACGTCGTTCTGACGCCTGATGGTGACATCTGGTGGGAAGACATGGGCATTGACGCGCCGGTCGAAGGCATTGACTGGAAGGGCAACAAGTGCTATCGTTGCGTTGACGACAAGCGCCGCATGGGCCCGAAGCCGGGCATGACGAAGTCCGAGGTCAAGGAGATGAAGTATGTCGCCGCGCACAAGAACTCGCGCTTCACGGCTCCGGCCGAGAACTGCCCCGTTCTTGACAAGGACGGCTTCAACGGCCTCTGGAACAAGAAGCCGACGGGCGTGCCGATCGACGCGATTCTCTTCGGCGGTCGTCGTCCGTCCACGATCCCGCTCGTGAACGAGGCGAAGAGCTGGACGCACGGCGTGTTCATGGGCTCGGCTGCGGGCTCTGAAGTCACGGCGGCGGTCATCTCGAACCAGATCGGTCAGGTTCGTCGCGACCCGATGGCGATGCTTCCGTTCTTCGGCTACAATGTTGCGGACTACTTCCAGCACTGGCTCGAGATGGAGCGCACGTCGGCGGATGCCACGAAGCTTCCGAAGATCTACTTCGTCAACTGGTTCCGCAAGACGGACAAGGGCGAGTTCATGTGGCCGGGCTTCGGCGACAACTCGCGCGTCCTGAAGTGGATCTGCCAGCGTATCGAGGGCAAGGTCGGCTGCCAGAAGACGGCAATCGGCAACCTCCCGAAGCCGGCGGACATTGACCTGACGAACAACACGGGCAAGGACACGGTCAATCCGAAGTTCCTCAAGGAGATTCTGAAGGTCGACAAGAAGGGCTGGGTCAAGGAGATCGAGACGATCGCCGCGAGCTACGACGAGTACGATGCGAAGCCTTCGAAGGACTCGAAGGTCGCCTCGAAGACGGCTCATCGCGTGCCGAAGGCGCTCCGTCAGGTTCTCGCCGACGTCACGGCCGAGCTCAAGAAGGCCTAAGGACGGCCGACCGATGAAAGTCGGTTCATCAAAAAAAGGACGCGGGGGCGAAGAGCCCTCGCGCCTTTTTTCTTTCCTATGACGGATCATCTGAAAGAGACGCTTCGTCGCGCCGTCGCCGCGCCGTACGCGCTTTGTCGCACGGAGGTGCGAGAACTGCTCACCTCGCCCGATGATTCTATTGAAGAGGCTCTTTTTGATTGTGCGCGTCAGGTCAAGGCGAAGGTCGGCAAGACGGATGTCCTGCCGCGCGGGCTCATCGAGGTCTCAAATATCTGTCAGAAGGATTGCCATTACTGCGGCATTCGGAAGGGACGAGCGGGCCTTGCGCGTTACCGCCTTCTGAAGGAGGATCTTCTCAATTCCGTCGGCGCGGTCGCTCGGCGCGGGTGGACGGCGCTTGCGTTTCAGGCGGGCGAGATTGAGAGCGAGGCCAATACGGCCTTTTACGAAGATCTCCTCCGCACGCTTGACCCCGCTTTTGAGGTGACGCTCTCTCTGGGCGAACAGACCGACGAAGTGTATCGCCGTTGGAAAGATGCGGCCGGCGCGCGCGTCTTACGCTATCTTCTTCGCATTGAAACGTCAAACCGAACGCTCTATGCGCGACTTCATCCCGCCGATCATTCTTTCGACCGTCGTCTCGGTTGCGTTCGCACGCTGAAGCGTCTCGGCTATGTGACGGGTTCGGGCGTAATGATTGGCCTTCCGTTCCAGACGCTTGATGATCTGATTGAAGACCTTTTCTTTTTTGCGGACGAGCACCTCGATATGGTGGGGATGGGACCATACGTCCCTGACCCATCATCGCCGCTTGCGGGGCTTGCGATTCCCGATGACGCGAGCCGTCTTCGTCTTGCGCTTCGCATGATTGCGCTCGCGCGCCTCATGCTCCATGATGTTAACATTGTCGCGGCGACGGCGCTTGAGGCTCTCGGTGGCGCGGGCGCGCGCGCGCGTGGGATTCACGCGGGCGCGAATGTCATCATGGACGACTTCACGCCTGCGAACGAGAAGGCGGCCTACGCGCTCTATCCCGGAAAAAACGCGGCGCGCTAGATTTCGTTTTTCTTCCGCTTCGCCGTTGACGCGCGCGACGCGTTTCGCTATAATCAATCTAATATGAAAAATAGACTTTGCACGTCATTTGTCGCCACACTCTGTGGTGTCTTCGCGCTTTCATCGCTTTTTGCGGCCGAGAAGGTTGTTACGTGGAGTCTCGCCGCCGACTGGGAGAAGGATGTCTCCTTAAGTCTCGTTGACGGCTATCGCGTCATTACGAGCGAGAGCCTCATCCCACGCATGGGTCATGGGCAAACGGGCGACCCTGATTTGCCCTTCCTCCCTGTCACCCTTGACTTCCCCGCTTCGGGTTCTTTCGTCTCGCTTGATGTTGAGGCGACGTGGACGGCCGTTGAGTCGGGCGTGAAACCGATGCCAATTTTTGAGCCGACACCTATTGGCTCAACATCAACATTCCCTGCGCTCAACAAGACGTACACGGAGACCTACCCCGCCGTCTGCTACGAGAAGCAGGGTCTTGTCCGTATTGACCGCAAGCCGAAGGTTTCCGTTTCGGTGACGCCCTTTAAGTGGGACGGCGCGGCTGAGACGCTCTACAAGGCGAAGACAATCACAATTCGCGCGACGTTTACAGTTCCCGATTCGGGCATCCAGATGCCGCTTAAATCAACGGATGTTCCTTGCCCGACGAGTGAGAAGACCGCCGCCTACGGCGACGACCATACGGCCGATTTTGTTATCATCTCGCCGCCGAAGTTTGTCGCGCTCTGGGCCGAATACGCCAAGTTCCGCAAGGGGACGAAGGAGGGCGCCTCGCACACGTTTGCTGTTAAGTCAACAGCCGACATCTATAGCGAGTACGCAGACGGCGACGACCCGCTCAAAATCCACCACTACATCGAGCACCTCTACGCGAAGGGCCATCTAAAGTATATCCTTCTCGGTGCCGCGCCGCGCAAGGCGGGCTATAATCGCGAGACGATGATTCCAGGTCGCTATGTGTCGGTCGGTACGTCGCCGAACGCGCAGATTCTTGACCAGTATTACGCCTGTATGGATCGCTTACCGCTTGACAGTAATGGCAACGAAACGGGTAAAGAGGTTTGGGATTGGAACGGTGACGGCGTCTACATCGGCACGAAGAACTCCGATGGTAGTTATGACTACGAGACGAACTTCGGTGTCAACTATGTTGATGCCAATCCAGATATCGTCGTCTTCCGTTTTCCGCTTATGGATCGCGTCACTGAGGAGCAGCGCACGACGACGAACTATGGGTATAGCTATGTCGTCAACAGCCGCACGACGCTAACGGCGGGCGAGATTATTACGAACTTCATGGCGAAGGTCGCGCGCGCGGACGCGGACGACTTCGCGGGTCGTTATGGCGCGTGCTATGGCGGCTCGAGGGGCTTTAGTTCATCCAAGCACTCTTCTGTCTCGTCCGGCCCACTCGTTGACGAGCGTGCGTTCTTCGACGGCGGGCTGAATATGTTCGCGCCCCAGCATCCCATGGAGACAACGGATGCCGAGGCGGTCCCGCGCGACCGCCACTGGGATCATTTCACGCGTAACCGCGCGGGTAACATTGAGAAGACGATTATTCTCGCCGATAGTTATAAGTCCGCGTCCGCCTCCACGTTTTACGCCTCGTGCGGTGACGTCTTAAATAACCTCGCGCATGGTTGGGCGCGCGGTTGCAGTCCTCTTGACGTGACAAGCGTCTTCTTTTCAACGGGCCTTTACAAAATTTACTGTTGCCCCATTCCGTGCGACTCGGGCATGATGGACTACTGCGCGGGTGGCAGCTCGGGCGTGACGAACACGATTTCAATGGGCGAGGCACCCATCCTCTCGCCAAAGGGCGGCGCGCTCGCCTCGTTCTTTAATACGCGGAACGGTTGGTTCATGGGTTATTCAACGAGTTGGAACAATGGCGGCAGTGGTCTTTCTGTTCGCATGGATTACCTGCTCTTTGGTGCGCTCTCGGGTTCGTTTACGAACGGCGAGCCGCTGAATGCGGGCGAGGCCCACAAGTTGGCTGTGAAGAAATATGGCGCGAACCATTTTTCGAACAACGCGGGCTATTCATCGTTGCAGGTGACGGGCTTCGGTGACCCACTTGTCACGTTCTCGCCGCAGTCTTCGCGCGTTTGGGATAAGACGGCCGCGAATACAACCTGGAGCGCGACCGAGAAGAACTGGTTGCTGACGAATGGCACGGAGACCGTCGCGCTTGATTATTCGCCGACCCTTTCCGTTGATTTGGCGGACAAGGGCGACGTTTCGTTTACGGTGGATGGCACATTTTCGGCGGCGAATCTTGTTCTGTCGCAAGACGCGGGCGCGACGGTGACGCTTGCGGGCGCGGGGCATTTCCGCACGACGAAAGAGACCGTCGTCACAAATGGTAACCTTCGCTGGGAAGTCGCAGGTGGCGCGGGTCGAAACGGCGTCCGCTTCGTGGGCGCGCGCGGCGACCTGATCCTTTCGGGTGATGCGACGCGTTACTTCGGCGACACATTCTCCAATGTTGGGACGATCCGTGTCACGGGCTCCAATGTGACAATTGACACGCCGTGCAACGCGAAATATGGGAGCGGCAACAACGTTGACTTCCAAGGTCTCGCCTTTGTGGGTGAGGGCGCGACAACGCTGACGAATAACGTCCTCCGCTCGCGCACACGCAAGTTTTTCCCTTCGTCGCTCGTCGTTCCTGTCGTCAATACGGCACTTTCGCTTCAATGCGTTGACGCGCCCGCCCTTGCCGTGACAAACGCGACAATCACAACGGCGGTGAATCCTCTTTGGCAGCGAATGGAGTTCTTAAATCCAATCACGCTCGCCGACTCAACGCTTTCAATGGGCTACGAAACAACGCGCTTGGGGTCAGAAGATGGCGGCGGTCTTGATTTGACGGTGTCGGGCTCTTCGCGCATTGAGAGCAAGACCGAATTGCCCGTCAACGAAGATTTGCGCATCGTATTCGCGGATTCTTCGCCCGTCCTGACAATCGCCGCGCCGATTGTCGCGGGTGTCAAAGGCGCGAAGATGGTACTTTCTGGCGCGGGCACGCTGAAGCTGACAACGAAGACCTCACTTGATGAGGCGATCACGGTTGGCGAGGGTCAGACGCTTGAATGCACGGCCTCAGATGTCGTGAGTCATTCAATTGTCGTTGAAAAGGGCGGCACGCTGAAGCCCGATGTCCTGCCGCTCACGGGGCTTAAGAGCGTGACGGTCAAGGCGGGTGGCTCGTTGCGTTTGCCCGAGCCGACGCAGAGCGGGCTTTGGCGTCTCGTTGATGCGACGTCAACGACGATTACGCTAGAAGAGGGGGCGCAAGTCTATGATAAAGACGGCAATCTCTTGTCGGGCGAGGTGACGCAGGGCTACTACATTCTTTCGTCAAGTCAGCTCAGGTGGAAGGCTTCGTCGGGTGGGCTTTGGAACACGAACGCGACGAATACGGCCACGTGGGAGTCGGCGGCGGGTGTTGCGAGTGCCTATGCGAACGGGATGCTCGTCAAGTTCTCGGACTTTGAAGGCGTTTCGGAGGTCGCCGTCTCGGTGGGCGACAATGTCGCACCGAAGTTTATCCTCTTTGAGAATGCGGCGACACGCTACGTCTTCTCGCCCGTTGAGGGGACGAATGCGACGCTCACCATTGACTCGCTCGTTCTCTCAACACCGCTCACCTTCAAGAATCCGCTCTGGGTTCGCGAGGGTATCGGCGTGACCGCGAGCGACCTCGTCTTTGGCGACATTTCCGCGCCGAAGTTGGAGATCGCGAAGGGCGCAACGGCGCGCGTGACAGGCACGATCTCTTCGGCAGTTAAGAAACTGCGTTTCGAGTTCTCGGCGACGCAGAACGCGAATCAGAAAACGGCGATTGGTGAGTTCCGCCTTTTTGACGCGGCGGGCCATTTCTATTTGCCTGTTGGAACGGTGATTCGTGATAGCGATGGCGAGTCCATGACTGTTACCTCAACAACGCCGCAGAACGACGAGGGGCAGAGTGTGTCGGGAAGTTCGGGCAACGAGAAACTGGCCGCGCTCATTGACGGTAAACTGGGAAGCAACAACAAGTGGTGGGCGCAGAAGACGTCTGTGACGTGGTTTGAGATTGTCTTCCCCGAGGCGGTGAGCGGGCTTGTCGGGTATGAGCTCGCGACCTCTGACTATCGCCCACGCGATCCGAAGGCGTGGAAGGTCTACGCGGGTGTGTCGGAAGACAGCCTTGAGCAGATTGCCGAGGTGACGGGGCACACGGGGGCGAACGCTTACCAGTGGTACACGAACAGCGCAGGCGAGAAGCTCTTCACGTTTGATAAGCCGCTTTCTTCGTCGCTTCGCGTCTACGAGGGCGGCACGCTCCATCTTGACGGCACGCTCGTTGGCGCGCTCACGGCGGATGCGGGTGCCATCTTGAAGGCGGACGGCGCGTCCGTCCTCAAGGGGAACAATGCGTCTCTCGTCGTGCCGAGCGATGGAACGGTGACGATTGATCTCTCAACGGTGACCGCAACGTCAACATCGTTCCCCGTTCTGACGGGCTTCAATGTGAGCGCGGACGATTTCCAACGCCTCGCCGCCTCGCCTTCAACGGCAACGCTTCTCTTGAAGGACGGCGATGTCTATGCGGCGACGGCGAACGTGCGCGAAGGGCCGTATGCGGCGACAATTTCCGCGTCGGCGAATTGGTCGGAGCTTACATTTACGGACGGCGCGGGCAAGACTTTCACGTGGAGCGAGGTCAATACACGCCCTCAAGCCGACATCACGCTCACGGTCACGGCCGATGCGACGGTCAAGATGGACGCGAGCGGAACGGCGGGGACGTTGACGATCAAGGGCGCGGGCAACCTGACGCTTGATGCCGTCACGAACGCGTTCATTCCGCAGACGATTGACGACTCGGCGCAGACGGGCGCGCTTGTCTGGAATCTCCCCATTGGCTCGACGAAGGTTGTTGCGGGCGCAAAGACAACGATCGGCGGTGGCGCGGCGGGCTCGGGTTCGCTCACGGTCGACGCGGGGAAATGCGCGGTGTTGGGTGCGGGTGTTTCGTTTGCGGAATATACGATTGATCCGAAGGCCCAGGTGCGCTTTAATGGAACGCGCACGAACGTTGTTCTTGCGGACTATCCCGCGGCCACGTATGCCTTTGAGAACGCGACACTTTCAGGCTCTTTCGATCTCGCGGCTTATACGCTCCGTGTGAGCGATGGTGATTCGGTCACCTTGAAGGGGGCCTCCTCCGATGGTTGGGAGACGCTTCTCATGAACTTCGATATCGCCGGCGGTACGGTCGCCGTGGATGTGACGAGCGTGAAGACGCGCTTTGGCTCATCGGGCGACACGCTGACGACCTTTAAGATGACGGGCGGCACCTTTGCTTACAATGGCGTGGGCGTTGGAACGGGCGAAGGCCTTGTCATTGGCGATGGCGCAGAAACAAATGAGGCCGTGTTCGCGCTTCAGATTGCGGGCGGTACATTCAGTGTCTCGAATGCGTTTGTGACCCTCTGCCGCGCCTCGTCCTTTGAGGTCGGCGCGGGCGGACTTTTGCGTATGAAGGGCCTGGCCTCATCGGGCGCGGCGGCGACGATTTCGCTCTCCTCTGACGATGACGCGAAACCCGCGCGCCTTGAGATCGGCTCGCTCGGTCTTGCGCGCGATTCTTTCACATCGTTCTCGGCATTGGGCGCGGTTGAAATCGTCTCCTTTGAGTCGGGGGCGTCTGTCGCGGGTGACTGGTCAATCGGCGCGACAAAGAAGACATCCCTTCATTTCGGCGCGCTTGACGGGGCGACGCTTGATCTCGCAGATCTCGCCCTCACGCGCGGCACCGAGACGACCGTGGCGTTCGGTTCGGCGAGCGATGCGGCGATGACGGGTCTTGTTACGCCGACCTTGACGCTGACGGGGCTTGGCGCGTGGACGCTTGAAAGCGGCACGGTTGATATGAGCGAGGCGCGCAACACGGCTGATATGACGCTCGCCGCAAAGCCGACAGGTGGCGCGATTCGCGTCCTGCTCAACTACAGCGAATACGTGGCCGGCCAGGCGTTTAATCTCTTTACGTGCGGTGATTGGGCGAAGAGCCTGGATGATGCCGCGCTCCACGCCTTTGTCTCGCCGTTCTACGAGAACACGAAGGGCGATGCGAAGGAAGAGAAAACGGGCATCCTTTCAAGCGACGGCGCGGTTGTTGTTCTGACACGCGATGATTCTTCGACGCGCAGCATCTCGGTCACGGCGACTGTGACGGCGGATGCCGCCTGGTCGTCGCTTTCTTGGACGACGGGTGACGGCACGGCGTATTCGGGCGATTGGTCTGATGTCGCCTCGGCAGAACTCATCGTCGGCGAGTCAACGACGAGTACGGTTACGCTTTCTTCTGTTATTTCCGTTCCGCGCCTCATCACGAATGTGAAGGGATCGCTCACGGTCGTAACGAGCGGCCGTGGTTCGCTGACGGTGACGGAATACCTCAACGACGCCGCCTCGACAGGCACGACGATTCTCGCGGCGACGGTGGGCGCGGATGCGAATGTTGACGCGGGTCTCGCGCTTACGTTTACGGGTGCGGCGGATCAGTCCGTCACCTATGACACGCTCAATGTTCCGACGAACGGTGTCGTGACGATTGTTGATGGCACGTGGAACGGCACAATCAAGATTCCGAACACGTCGTCAAAAATCATCTACAAGAGCGCGAATGCGGTCGGCGAGATCTACCACGCGGACGGGCTCAAGGGCACCGTTGAATATCGTTTGCCGATAACGGTCAATGAGGCTGTCTTTGGCTCAACGGACGACTCGGCCGCAACGGGCACGTTCGTTCTGGGCGATGGCGCAAGTCTCAATCCCTCTTCGTTCGTCGCGGGTGCGGGGAAGGGAACGAGCGTCACGATGACGCAGACAAGCGGCTCGTCGCTCACGGTGACGGGAGATAGCGACAGTAGCTTCGTGCTCGCGCGTGACTCGGGAAGCGTCGTCAAGTATGCCGTTCAGGGTGGCACCTTTGTGAGTGATTCCGCGCCGCTCGTTTTGGGCGGTGAGGGCACGGCCTCGCTCTCGTTCTCGGGCTCTGGCACGTATCGCCTTAAAGGTATTCGTGGTAATAGCAAATCGTCTCTTTCGATCGGCTCGTCGCTGACAATTGGGTCGGACGGCATCTCGCTCGCCACATCGTCCGAGACGCCTTTCAATGGCACGATTACGACGACGGCTGACGCGACAATTAGCGCGCCGAAGGGGCTTAGACTTACAAGTGATGCCTCTCTTGTTGCTAGCGCAGGAACGACGATGCATGTCAACGCGCCAATTGTGACGACGTCTGGTAACATGGCTTCTGTACTAGAGAAACTCAACCTCACGGGCGGCGGCACGGTCTGTTTTGATGCCGATCAGCCCTCAGGTGGCTACATTTGCCTTAAGGAGGGGGCAACATTGCGACTTGCCAAGCGCGGAATTTTGGGGACACGGTATGTCGCGATTACGCAGAACGCAGGTTGCAAGATTGAGGTCTTTCTGACGGATAGTGAAGCGAAGACGAATGGCGCTAAATACGAACTTTATCGAGCATCTGGCATTAAGTATAGTGAGGCTCTTGGCTATGATGATAGATCTGTTATCCCTGAGATGACGAAGGTCTATAACGCGACGACGGGCGAGGAGGTGACGGGCACAATTTCGTATGAATGTGAAAGTCCAAATGCCACCGTTTCAACGACTGGTACAGCCTACTTTACGGTTGAATATGTTGCGCCGGGTGAGGTTATCGGAACAACTCTTTCCCGTCCGCTTCCTGTGACGGGTGCGGCGCAAGAGTTTACTTACGTCTACAAGCCGTCGGGCACGGATGACCAGACGTGGGCGACAACATCCAACTGGAAGACGGTCGAGATCTTGAAGTCCACATCGGACGGCACGATTTCAACGAACTATGTTGATTACACGGCGGACATTGCACCAGGTTGCACAGATGGGGCGAGTGCGGCTTGGGAACCTGTTCTCCTGGATGGTGTCACGGTTAAGGCCGCGCAATTGGAGGGGTGGTGCTCGCGCTACGGCCTCTACAACGGCGCGAATGTGACGGTTGACACGCAAGTGAAGTTCCAAGGTACGCCGAAGTTTATCGCTGTTGATGAGACATCGCGTTTCACGGTCAACGCATGGGGTGACGGCAACAGCGCGGACGCGATTGATTTCTATGTGGCTGCGCCGAGCGGTATCGTGTTTAACGTCGTGTACAATAGAACGTATACGTCCGTCAACTACTATATCGGCGGCTCGGGTTCTGTTTATTATGCGAAGAACTTCACGGCTGGCACGCATACGCTTAAAGTCGCGACGATTGAACTCGGCGATTCAACGCTCACGGGGCGCGCCATTCAGAAGAAGTATCTTGTCATCGGTTCGGGGACGCTTGTGACGAGCGGTGCGACAGTTGAGGGTGGCACATTGAAGGCGTCGGCTGTCGCCGTGACCGATGCGGTCGGCACTTACTATATTGGCCAGGATGCGACAGGCTGGTACATCGAGTGGGTTGCCTATGCCGAGAAACCAGATGGCATCTTCTTTACGGACAGCGCGGGGAAGACCTACGAAATCACGGGCGCGTTCACGAAGGATGCGAACGGGACGTGGGTGCTGGACGGCGCAAAGTCGGTGACAGTCAAGACGTCGTCGAGCGCGGAAGAGACGATTTTCGTGATGCCAGAGCTCGCGACGATTGAGAACGATGAGTCGGTGAGCCTCGTGCCGTTCGTCCTCGTTGAGAGCAAACCTGTTCTCGGCGTGAAGACGATTCCGGGCCTTACCTACGGCCTCTACCGCACGACAGAACTTGGCACGACATGGACGAGCGTCATGGAAGAGAAGGCGGACGGTTGCCGTGTCAAGTTCGAGGATGCGAACGCGCCCGCCGGCAAGGCGTTCTACCAAATCCGCGTTCGCTACGTCGGGGAGTAGACCTTCGTGACGGCGCTTGAGGCGAAGAGTGTATGCCATTCATATTTCGGGGCCTCGCGCCCGGTCCTTGCGTCGCTTGACTTTGCGATGGAGACGGGCGCGTTCGTCGCGTTGATGGGGCCAAGCGGAAGTGGCAAATCAACTTTTCTCCATCTTGCGGCGGGGCTCATCTTGCCAACGGCGGGGCGCATCCTCGTTGGTGACGTTGAGGTGACAAAATTGAGCGACGCGGACGCCGCGCGTTTCCGCCGCCGTCACGTGGGTGTCGTCTTTCAGTCATTCAACCTCATTGACACGTTGACAGTCGCTGAAAACATTGCATTGCCCGCACGCCTTGACCACGCGCGCGTCGATTCTTCTCGCGTTCACGCGCTCCTCAACCGCCTCGCGCTGACTGAAAAAGCGAAATCGTTTCCAAGCGAACTTTCGGGCGGTGAACGCCAGCGCGTTGCGATTGCACGTGCGCTTTTTATGAAGCCTGAGGTTGTTCTCGCGGACGAGCCAACGGGCAACCTTGATGCGAAGTCGGCGCACGAAATTTGCCGCCTTTTGCGCGATGTCAATGAAGAGGAGAAGGCCACCATTCTCTTGGTCACGCACGACCCCGTCGTGGCCGCGACCGCCTCGCGCGTTGTCTTCCTCGCGGACGGTCGCCTCGTCGCATCGTTTGAGACGAACCATGACCCAGCCGTCATTTCGCAACGGTATCTCGAGACGTACGGATGATCTTTGCGCTGATGCTCCGATCCCTTCGGCGCGGCAAGGCGCGCTTTGTGTGCGCCACGCTCGGCATTGCGCTTGCGACGTGCGCGCTTATTTTTACGACCTCGCTTGTGGCGACAAATCGAGCGCAGGCACCGCGCCGCGCCGCCCGCGCCGCCGTGCCCTTTGCCGCCTGGCGCGTGACCGCTTTAGACACGGACGCGCGCGCGTCTGAAGCACTTCAAGCCGTCTCGCTCACGCTTGATTATCGTCCAGACGGTCGCGTGATGCAAGGCCCCCCGATGCGTGTGCTCCTCGCGCGCGCGCCGACTGAAAACATCTATGGCGCGGTTCATCTCGCCGAAGGGCGGTGGATTGACCCCGCCTCACGCGCGCGCGAGGTCGTTTGCGTGCGCGCGGCGCTCAAGCGTTTTGGCCGTCTTCAAGAGCCGCCCCTCGGTTCGGAGTTGACGTTCGTTGGCGCGCGCGGCACGATGACGGCGCGGATTGTCGGCTATCTTGATGGTGAAAAACTGCCGCGCGAGTTTCCGAATGTTTTTGCGAACGAGGCGGCGACCTTCGCGCTTGCGAACGAATCCTTTCGCGAGGTTCTTTTCTATCGCACGATGCCACGCGATGCGACGGAAGATATGCTCACGCCTCAAAGCCCAGCGGTCATTCGATACTTTCAGGCCGATGAGCAAAAGCGCATGGATTACGCGACGCCACTTCTTCTGGTCGCCTCATTTCTCACCGCGCTCGCGCTTCTTGTCAATGCGCTCCTCCTCTCCGTTGAATCCTCGCGTCGGACGCTCGCACTCTTGCGTGTGGTCGGCCTGACACGCTTTGGTGTTGTTCGCCTCGTTGCGGCGGAGGCGTTCTTCTCGGGTTTTGTGGGTTGGGCGTTAGGTGTCTTTTTGGCGACACTCGCCCTCTTTTTCTACGTGGCCGCGTGCCCCGTTGATTTTCCGCTTGGGCTTGCGCTTGATGTTCAGAAGGTCTTTCTTTCTCTTGAGATTTTGCCTGTCCTCATTCTTTTTGCGATTCTCTTTGCGCTTTTCCCTGCCTTGCGTGTTCGCCCGCTTGACGCGGCCGCGCCACGACGCGGGCACTCGCGGCGGTGGGGCTTGGCGGCCACCTTCGCGTGTGGATTCGCCGCATTCGTTGCCGTTGAGGTTTGGGGCGCGTCGCTCATGCGGGCATTCGTGCCGTCGCCCGAGTGGCCCGATGCCATTGTTTCACTCTTGCCTGCGGGCGTCTCCAGTTTTGATGTTGAGAAACTGCGCACCATTGAGGGCGTTCAGCGCATTTCCGAACTTGTGCCGCGCCAGTGTTCGTTTAGGGGGCTTCCGCCTCATCGCAATGCGCTCTTTCTTGCGGCCGAATTTTTGCCGAAATTTCGTTTTCTTGAAGGGACGTGGGAAGAGGCGCAGGAGGCACTTTTCGGTGGTGATGCCGTCGTCATCACGGAAATGATGTCGCGCGCTCATCATCTTCATCGAGGCGATTTTTTGACGGTCGTCTCGCGAACGCGGCGCGGCGACGAGACGCTTTCATTCCCCATCGCAGGTGTCGTGGATCTTAATTGGCACATGGTGACGAGTCGTGGCCTCGTGCGCGGGCTTCAGGGTGCGCGTGTCATGACCGATGGGCCTGTCTTCTGCTCGCTTGATACGATGGGGATTCTAGACAAGAGAACCTACCTCGTTGAGGCGTCCGTCTCCGCGCCGATGACGCATCTTTTTGTGGAGTATGAGAAGGGGTTTCTGGGGGCGCACGGTGTCTTTGAGGCGGGGCGACTCGTTGAGGCGGAGATTGCGCGGCGGCTGGGGAATCCGTCAAGTGTGACCGTGCGCCTCCATGCGCGCGACGAGATTGCCGACGGCACGCTTGCGCACGGCGATAAGTTGATTGGACAGGTGGCGCGCATTCCGTTCGTTTTTCTCTTCATCCTCTCGCTCGGCTTCGTTTCAATGCTCGTTGCCGAGGCGGACGCGACGCGTGAGGAACTGACGCTCTTGCGCACGGTTGGGGCCACGCGCCTTCAACTTTTGTTGCGCCTTGCGCGGACGGCGATGCGGACGGCGCTTTGGGGCGTTCTTTTGGGGACACCCCTCGGCGCGCTCGTGGGGTGGCTTTTCGCGCTTAAGACGGGGAGCCTTTGGCCAGGGCTTCCGCACTATTTCGTTGTTCCTGTTTCGCTCGTTCTTGAAGGCGCGCTCTTTGCGATTCTCTTTGCGCTTATCTTCGCTCTCCCAACGGCCTTCTGCCTCATTCGTCGCCTCACGCATCGTCGTTGTAGTTGAGTCGTTTTTTCTTCTCCCTGCGGGGCTACTAAGAAATACACCTTTCTGCCTGCGGCGCTACTACATGCGCCGTAGAAACGCGCAGCGTTTCGGAGGGAAGGTCGCGAAGCGACATATCCCCCGCCGAAGGCGCCGCAAAGCGGTGTGCTAACAGGGGTGCGAGCGAAGCGAGACGCCCGCAAGGGCCCGCGAAAATACGGAATGCTTCGCATACGGAAGAAACGGAAGTGTCAGCACTAACAACCCAACCCACCGAAGAATGCGGTCGATTCAGCGAATCTGCGCCCACGCGGTTTCAAGTGGCGTTCTGATGGCGAAAGATGCCAATGGGCGCAGA
>CAVHJW010000015.1:0-22182 GCA_963636335.1 bacterium | reverse complement strand
CCGACTGCGCGACGAAGCTGACGCTCGACAACGCGTCCCTGAACGGCGTCTCGCGCTTCACCGGCACGGCGAGCTCGAAGGGGACGTCCGCCTACGAGATCGAACTGAAGAACGGCGCGAAGATGACGGTCGCGCCCGACTACGCTGGCACGGCGGGCTCTGGCTACTTCAAGAACATCGCCGATGGCGTGGTCAGAATCGAGGCGGGCTCGCTTCTCTCGGTGATGAGCATCGAGAACGCGGGCAAGATTGTCATTGACGCGACGGGCATCACCGAGGCGGTCAAGGTCATCGACTGCACGGGCGATGCCGCGATGACGCTTGAGAGCTACGGCATGGTCGAGGTGACGGGCGGAGAAGCCTATGTTGAGGACAATGACCTCTATGTGAAGCCGAATCCAGTCGCGCAGATTGGCAATGACAAATATATGAGTCTCGCTGAGGCGTTTGCGGCGGCGAAGGCGGGCGACACGGTGACGCTTCTCACGGATCTCACGGAGACGGACGCGGCGAGTTCTTGCTTCGTCTATAACATGGCGGGCGTGACATTTGACTTGAACGGACATACCTATTCGCATTACAACTTCGCACACGTCTTCCAAGGCACGGGCGGCGTGATCAAGAACGGTTCGATGGTTTGCCTGGACGGCGGATCCTACGCGCTCTTCATCGGCGATGAGGGCGAGACGACGAGCTTCATCGTGACAGGCGTTACGATGACGGGTGGCGTCAATATCTACAATGCGACGGGCGTCGTCCTCGAAGGGCTGTCCTATGTTGGTACAAACTACTACTCCGTTTGGCTTGACGACGAGGCTCAGGCGATTATCAAGGATGGAAATTATACATCCGCTGGTGTGTCCGTGCTGAACGTCCTTAAGGGGTCGGAACTGTCGGTCGAAGGCGGCACGTTTGTGACGAACGGCAAGCCGCTGATGGGAACGAGCGGCGGCTCGCTCACGATCTCCGGCGGCAAGTTTGACAAGCCTGTTGATTCAAAGTATCTCACCGCGGGCATTGTCTCGGTTCTCGAAGCGGACGGCTTCTACGGCCTTGAGACGGGCGAGAAGTTCGAAGTGAAGGCGAGCACGGAAGCCTCTGCCGCAACGGTCGATCTCGCGCTGTCGGAGACGGTTATCGAGAAGGTCAAGGCATCGTTGGCAGGCGATTCGCAGACCTCCGAAGCCGTGGCCGCGAAACTCAACGAGACGGCCGAGAATGGCAACCCCACGTGGGTGAACCTCGTCGCAGGTATTGATGACACGAAGGACGTCAGCGTTGCAACGGCGGCGAATGCGGACACGAACACGATCGACCTCGGGCTTGCAAACATCACGGCGGGCGCGGATGTCGGCGCGAACGTTGAGATCGCCTATGAGATTGATGAGGTCGATGCGGACGGCAACATTGAGAAGATGGGCGCGGTGACGACGACACCGGCGATTGACGTCAACGCCGTTGAGTCGAACGCCATCTTCAGCGTGAAGGTGCTCGTCCGTCAGAACGGCGCGACGCTCGCGACCGTCCAAACCACGACACTCGTGGGCGTCCAGAAGACAACGCGCAAGGCGAAGAAGACCATTATCTCTGTGCCATGGCATTCGCTCGCGGACGGACAGAACATTTCGGTCTCCGATCTCGTCATGACATCGAACTTGACGGAAGGTGATAAGCTCTATGTCTACAACATCGCCGAGAAGCGCTACGATGTCTACACGCTCAAGGCGGACAAGACGTGGGAGGCGATGGCGGTCTACACGATTGGCGCGGACGGGCAGACATCATCGGCGACGTCGGGCACGCCTGATGGCACGAAGATTGCGCGCGGTAGTGGTGTCTGGCTCGAGCGCCAGGACACGACGACGCCAATCATCTCTTACGGACAGGCGACGAGCGATAAGCAGGAGACGGCGATGGCCTCTGGCACGAAGGATGATCCGAAGTGGAGCCTTGCCGCCGTACCGACGACGGAGAGCGTTTCGCTCGCGACGATTGCCGCGCCGGCGAGCTCCGCCGACGACAAGGTGATTGTGCCGACGGATGGTGCGCCGAAGATCTACACGGTCAAGGACGGCGCGTGGGGCTGCGAGGAGACGGTCGAGATTGTGGATCGTTGGGGTAATAAGACGGGTGGCGTGCGCGTCGAGCGCAAGACGGATGCGACGCTGGAGCCTGGCACGGGCTTCTGGTACCTGAACGCGGGCGACGAAAAGAATGTGAACTGGTAAAGACAAACGTGGTAGGGCGGGGGCGCTGACCCCGCCGCGGCGGGCGGTGGAACGCCCGCCCTACCGCAAGCCGATTTAAAAGGAGACGTGAAAATGAAGAAACTTATGATTTTGGCGGCGCTTGCGTGCGCGACAATGGCGCGGGCAGACTTCCTCTACTGGTCTGTCGATCTTAACGATAACTCAATCTATTCGTTCAACTACGCGACGGTCAAGGCGACGGATGGAAACGGCACGACAGGCGACTACCTCAAGCTCTACGGCGGTGGCCAGACTGAGTCGTCCAGCACGAAGGTCTACTCGTCGAACTACGGCGTGAACGGCGACTATTCGCTCGGTACAACAACGGGCGGTGGCACGTTTGCGGGTCTTGACGCCAATGGCGGCATCAGTTCGTTCCTCGTTGAACTTTGGACAGATGGCGCGACATCTGAGGCGGCGGCGACGCGCGTTGGATACACGTCACTCGCGTATTCAGACTTGGTGAGCTACATTTATTCGGATATGGCGATGAGGGGTGACACGCCCTACGTGGTCACGGACTCACAACTCGTCCCTGAGCCGACGAGCGGTCTCCTCGCGCTTCTCGGCGTTGCCGCACTCGCGCTCAAACGCAAACATCAGAAGGCGTAAAAGAGAAAGGAATGACGAAGATGAAAAAGATGATTGCTCTGTGTGTTTTCGCGGTGAGCCTTTCGGCTGTCGCCGCCGTTGAAGATATTGTTCTCACATTCTCCACGAAGGGCCCCGACACGTATGCGGACGGCTCAACCGTTCTGGACGGCGAGTGTTATGCGCTCGTCTGGCGGCCCACGGGTGCAACGGGCACGTTCACCTTTGCGGCAGATGGGACGGCGGCGGACGGCGCGGTTGGCGAAGTGATTCTTACCGCGCCGGCGGCAAAGGATGGGGCGTGTAAGTCGATCACCATCCAAATCGCCGCATCGTTCGCGGCCGCGCGCGAGAATGGCACGTGGTCACTCTACTTGCTTGACACGCGGACAATCGCAGCAGACGGCACGGTCTCGCTCGCGGGCACGGCGAACGGACGCGCGAAGGCGGTCAACGCGGCGGACGAGGTCGCGGGTGCGACGGTTCAGGTGATGTCGCCATCCGCGGCGCGTGGCGCGACGGGTCCGCAGTCTGTCGCGGCGACAGGCCTCGCCTCGGCCACGACGGCATCGGCCATTCCAGCGGATGCGCCGCAGCCGATGGTGAAGGGCATTCGCGTTGAGGGTGGCCAAGTCTACGTGACGGTCGCCGACACCGCGCCCTACCTCCAGTACAACCTTTCGGCGGGGACAGACCCCGCGAACCTTGACGAGGCGAAGGCGGCGAAGAACCCGGTGAACGGTCAGGCGGACGAAGACATCGTTCTCGTTGCGCCTGCGAAGGAAGGCCGCGCCTTCTTCCGTGTTGGGCGCAATTAATGTGGGCAGACGCTTTCGCTCCCTCTTCGCGCTCTTTTGATCCCCTGCCGTCCGTGGAACTTCGCGTTCGTGGCGGCGGGGGAAATGTGGTATAATAAGCGACACAAAAAATCGGCTATGCCCCAGATTCCCCAGACATCGAAGACGCTGTTAAGCGATCTCAAGCGCGATGCCCAGCACGCGCGGTGGAGCGAGTTTGTCGCGCGCTATCGCCCGATGATGCTCGCATTTCTGCGCAAGGATTTTCCGAGTGTTGATGCGGATGAGGTCGTGCAGGAGACGCTCGTTGCCATCATTCACCAGATGCCCGTCTATCACTATGTGCCAGAGGAGAAGGGTCATTTTCACAACTATCTTATCGGCATTCTGCGTCACAAGGCGCTTCGCGAGCTCTCGCACGCGAAGCGCCAATCGAATCTTTGCGAGACGCTCGCAAAAGACGCGGCGGCGCAAAGCGACTGTGCAAACGATGAGGAGATCCAGGCGTGGCATAAGGCGATTTTTGAGATTGCCCTCGAACAGTATCTTGCGGATGATACCGTTCAGGCGCGGACGAAGCAGATCTTCGTGCGCCTCGCGGTGAACGGCGAAAGCCCCGAGCGGGTGGCGGCGGCTTTCGGACTGAAGCGCAACGCCGTTGACCAGATTAAGAACCGCGCGATGATGCGCCTTCGCACGCTCGTGCAGGCATTGGAGAAGGCTGGCGATGATGCCCTCTGATACGACGGAACTTGCGAATTTTCTCTCGGCACATGCGCCTGTCTTTGCGAAGCCGACGTTCGCGGATGGCGCGCAAATAGGCGCGTGGCGCGTTGTCGCGTTCTTGGGGCGCGGTGGGGCGGGGGAGGTTTATCGCGTTGAGAATACGACCTCGCATCAAATGGCCGCGCTCAAGATTCATGTCGCGCGAGACGGTGCGACGGAGGACGCGCGCGCCGTTGACGTGCGCCACTTCATGCGCGAGGCTGCGTTTCTCGCTGAGAATCACTTCCCGTTTTTCCCGAGGTTCTTTGAGGCGGGCGAGTGGGACGGTCGCGTGTTCTTCGTGATGGAACTTCTTGAGATGCGCGCATTCCCATCGCGTGACCACGCCGTCGCGTCGTTTCTGACGAAGATCTGCCTCGCGGTGCGAACGTTACACCGGCGCGGGCTCGTTCATCGCGACATCAAGCCGTCAAATATCCTCTTTCGTGGCCACGAGCCCGTTCTGATTGACCTTGGACTCTTGAAGGAGACGACGGGCTTGGGGTGTGACACGGCGCGCGCGAGCACGGCGGTGACGATTGTCGGCGGTCGCGCTGTGGGCGCGGGGACACCTGGTTTCGCCGCGCCCGAGCAGTTTGGTGGCGGCGAGATCTCACCCGCGACAGACATTCATGCGCTCGGTATCTTGATTGACGAATGCTTCGCGGGACGGCCGCCGCGTGCGTGGAACCGTATCGTGCGACGCGCAACGAGCACACTGCCAAAATATCGCTATCAAGACGTTGAGGAGATGATGCACGCAATTTTTTGGAGACATCTCTCGTGGATCTACGTTGGGGTCGGCGGCGTGGCGGCGGTCGCGTCTCTCGCGGCGATTGCATATTTTGCGCCAGAGGAGGAGATGTTCGACCCAGCGGCCGTTCGCAAGGCGATTGTTGCGGCGGAGCGGGGCGAAGAGAGTCAGCTTTGGAGGTCGATGTGTCGCTATGTTGTCACAAACAGCCAACAGATTGTTACAGTGGATCTTCAAGGGCGGTCTCTCACATTCAAGCACCCCATCCCAATTTACCCAGGGCCCGTTTGGCATATCATCGGTCCAGGCGTTCTTGACGCAACGCTGGATCGGCGGATTCTGCCCGAGCGCGGCGTTATCACTGTCATGCTGGAGAATTGCCTTCTTGTCAACCGTACGCAGAAGACGCCAGAGGCCGCGGCGGTGAAGTATGCGTTTCGCGCCGGTGGGTGTCTCAATTTTGCGAATCAGCAAAATCAAGCGAGCGAGAATGGGAAGATGCTCAAGGAGGGTGGCTACTTGAATGGCTTCAATGACAAGGAGAATGCGCTCTACTTTGACCCGCGCGTATTACGTGCGGTCAAAGCGACGGTCGAGCTCGCGCGTTGACGTGAAGATCATGACGGGCTTGCCGCGCGGCGAGACGTAGGGCATACGCGTCGCGGCAAGCGACTCCACGAGTTGCTTCGCGCCATCGTCCGTCAGTGTTCGCTTAGAGCCCGCGAATGTGCGTGCGACAGATTTTGCGACGAGCTCTTCGCGCCATCGACCGCCCTGCGCACGCGCGCCACCCTCGCCGAGGTCGTGGGCGATTGTTGCGAGAACGGACGCGGCCTTCATCTCGCCGATGAGCGCGGGGACGGCATCAACCTTGAACGTGTCGGTGCCGAAGGCTTCCAACTGGAAGCCCATCTTTCGGACGACGTCCAGAGCGGCGGCGAGGCGCGCGAAGTCGGCGGGTGGGAATTGTGCGACTTCTGGAATGAGGAGCGTCTGCGAGAGCGTTTCGTCCGCGCCATCCAAGAGCCTTTCGTAGGCGATGCGTTCGCACGCGGCAACGGGGTTGATGGTGACGAGACCCAAGTCTGTCTCAACGAGGAGATAGCCGCTCGCCGTCATGGCGAGAACCTTGAACGACTTCCACGGTTTCGCGCGCACGCCGTCAGTTGAGAACGAGATTTCCTCCTGAACGGGGCTCGGTGTGGGAAGGGGCGTGAACGTGCGCGCGAGGGACGGCACTTCAAAGGCGCGCGCGCGCGGTGCTTCGTCGCGCGCGCACGTGTCATCGGGATGATCCGTTGTTGTCTGCGCGACCGTTGCCGCGCCCGCGCGTGGTTCGACCGTCAAGACGGGGCTGAATGCGGCGCGGATTGACGCGACGAGCGCATCCTTGACGGCGGCGTTGTTGCGGAAGCGAACCTCGCGCTTTGTCGGATGCACGTTGACGTCGACGAGCGTCGGATCCATATCCAAAAAGAGGAGAACCGAAGGTCGGACATCTGCCTCGCGGCGCGGATAGGCCTCGCGTAAGGCATACGCCACGGCGGCGGCACTCGCAGGGCGCCGGTTCACGAAGACGAAGGGCTCACGGCGTGTGGGTGTTGAGAGGTTGGGCTTCTCAACGTAGCCCGTGACGCGCACGACTGCGTTCGCGTCAGGCGCGGGAAGGGGTGAGAGCGCTTCCAAAAACGTCTCACCGAAGAGATCGCGGACGCGCGCATCAAGACCGTTCGCGCGCGCGAGGCGGTAGGTCTCACGTCCGTCAATGATAAGCACGAAAGCAATCTCGGGATGTGCGAGAGCGTGGACGGTGAAGGCATGCTTCACATGCCGCTCTTCGGTCGCTTGTGCGCGGAGAAATTTGCGCCGCGCGGGGACATTGCAGAAGAGGTCGCGCACGTCCACGCGCGTTCCTGGGGGGCAACCCGCCGCACGGGTGTCGGCAAGTGTGCCCGCGTCGACTTGAATAAATGTGCCCTCATCCGCATCATGCCGCCGCGTCGTAATCGAAAAACGCGAGACGGAGGCAATTGAGGGAATCGCCTCGCCGCGGAAGCCGAGGGTCGCGATGTGCTCAATGTCGTCAACATCGTGAATCTTTGAGGTCGCTTGCCGCTCCAGCGAAAGAAGCGCGTTCTCGCGCGTCATACCCGAGCCATCGTCTTGCACCGAGACGAGCTTCGCGCCACCTTTTTCAATCGCGATGCGAATATTTGTCGCGCCTGCATCGATGGCGTTCTCAACGAGCTCTTTGACGACACTCGCAGGTCGCTCCACAACCTCGCCCGCCGCGATCTTATTCGCAACATGGAGGGGAAGAACGCGGATTGTGCCGTCGTTGACCATTGGGGAAAATGCCCTATTTTTCCAGCGTGATACCTTTGCGCAGATACGTGGGCTCGTCAAGGTTCTGACCGTGCCACTCGACATGCGCCGTCTTGTCGAAGCGACCAAGACCGGGCGCGTTGAGGGCGAGCGGGTCGGTCTTCGCGCGCGCGCGTCCGCGCCCCGTCGGGTTTCGTTCGCGCGGCGAGGTTGCGCGCGGCGTCTCAAAGAGAAGAACGACAACCGAGAGACGCCCCGAGAAAGTCTCCTCGTCATTGACTGTGCCGAGGTCGAAGGTGATGCGCGAGCCGAACGCCTGTTGGAGACCATTCGCAATCGTATCAAGTTCGCCGAGCAGGAGATCTTTCCCCGCAAGGACGCCGCAGATTGCGGCGCGGACGGGCGTGTTGGCCGTTGCGAGAAGTTCGGATCGCAGAAGTTGGTCGACGGCCTCCTCCGCACGGGTGGCGCCTTGGCACGTCGCGACGGCGAAACGTCCGCGCCCTGCTTGCTGCGCGATGAGACGAAGACGTTCCACGTCAAGACGAATATAGCCCGGCTTCTCAACGAGGCGCCAGAAGAGGGCGATGCCGCTTGCGAGCGTGTCCGTCGCGCGCCGCAAGGCTTCTTCCATGTTGTCAATGCCGCCGACAAGTTTGTCGAGCGGTATGAGAAATGTGGACGAGGCGGCCTCTTCCAGTGAGGCGGTGACGCGGTTTGCGTTGCGTTGGCGATCTTCACCCTCAAAGGAGAAGGGGAGCGTTGCAAAGACGAGCGAGGGGATGCCGTTTTCGGCGAGGCGTTTGGCAATTTCAACTGTCGCGCCGCCGCCTGTGCCGCCACCGAGGCATGTGAGAACGATCGCGAGGCGAACGCCCGTCAGACGCTCGTCAAGGGCCGCAATGGAGTCGCGCGCGGCCAGCTGGGCGTTGACGACATCGCCGCCCGCGCCGAGACCCGCAAGGCGGTCGCCGCCCAGAAGGACGAATGCGTCGTCATCTTCTTGGGCCGTGTGCGCATCGGTATCGCAAACGATGAAGCGCAAGCCTTCGCCGAAGGCGCGACGGACGCCGTAGGCCATGCGTGCGCCGGCTGTGCCAATGCCAATGAGGACGAGGGGTGTCTGGGTGCTCATGTGAAGAACTTCCTAAAAAGGCCGCTGAGAATCGGCGAGGGTTGTGGCTCACTCGTCTGCGCCTGAAGAAGGGCACCCGAGATTGCGGCGAACGAGGCGGGGTTCTCAACATCCTCAAGTCCATCCACATGAAGAGGGCGACCGATGCGGACGGCGCAACCGAAGACGCGCTCGGCGATGGCGTCAATGCCGTCGAGCGCGGCGCCGCCACCCGTGAGAACGCAGCCCGCGTGCAGGAGACCGAGAAGACCCGCCGCTTCCATCTTCTCGCGGATGATGTCAAAGAGTTCAGTGACGCGCGCGTTGACAACGGTCTTGAGGGCGTGGCGCGAGATTGTGTAGTCGCGCATAAGCACCGACGCGCCCGCGACCTTGACGCGCGGTTCCTCACCAGGTCGTGTGGCGAGATCGGCTGAAGCTTCCTTGCACTTGATTTCTTCAGCCTGGGCGTTTGTCATTTGGAACGCGCGTGCGATGTCGTTCGTGACGTGGTCACCGCCGACGCCAACAACGCCCGCCGTGGCGAGGTAGCCGTCGGAATAGGCGGCGTAGCCCGTCGTGCCGCCGCCCAGGTCCAGGACGAGGACGCCGTTTCGCTTCTCATGCTCCTCAAGGACGGCATCGGCTGCGCACGTCGCGGCGAAGACACCCTCGCAAATTTCAAGGTGCGCGAGGTTGGCCGCATTTCGCGCATCCATAAATTTGTGGCGATCGGCGTGTACGCGCAGAACGTTGAGCTTGAGGTTGTTGCCCGACATACCCTCGGGGTTTGTGAGCCCCTTGCGTCCATCGAGGACATAATCTTGCTTGACGAGATCGAGAAGTTCGCGGTCATCCGCAAGCGCCACCATGTCGGCCGCGCGTGCGACCTCCTCCATGATGTCTTGATCGACGGCCTTGCCGCAGACAGGGACGTTCCCCTCGGCGTGCGTTGCTTGCACATGCGCACCCGAGACGACAAGGTAGGCGTTGCCGATTTCAACGCCCGCGCCGCTCGCGTCCATCGCCTCGGCGGTTTTGCGGAGGACGGAGCGGATGGAATCGCGCGCCTGATCAATGCTGCAAATCTCGCTTTTGCGGACGTTGGACGAGGGAATCTCGGCGTGGCAGAGGATGCGCAACCGACCGCTCGCCTCGGTTTGCGCGACAGCGAGAAGGGTGCGCGTCGTGCCGATTTCAAGAGCGGCGTAGATGGGGTTCATCTTAAAGATCCTTTCGTATCGGCGTAGATGCGCCCAGGTGTCGAAAAATCTGTCGCGTTCCAGATGACGGCATCATCGGCGACGCGCGCGCGGATGGCATCTCGCACGTGCGTGAGTTGGCGAATGAGGCTCGCACGCGAGGCGGGTGTTTCCGCTTCGTCCATGCCTTCCCACGCGATTTTCAGTTGTGCGTAGCGCGTCCCCGTTGAGATCGTTGCGAGCAAATAGTCGCGGCGCGAGAGATCAACATCCAGAAGTCCAATCTCTTGCAACTCGGGGTCGCGGCAGGCGGCGATAAGGCAGATCGCCGCGTGCGCGCGGCCCGTGAGACGATGCCCTCTCGCCGTGAGCGGCGCGGCCTTCTCAAGAATGACAGGCAGAAGCTCCGTTCCGCGCATGAACTCAAAGACAACGCCCTCTTCATCGGCAACACGCCCCGTGTTGGCGTTCTTTCTCTTTCCTTTAAGCGCCAGACGAGCGATGGGCTTGCGCTCCTCAATGGTCACCGAGACGCGATCGGGGAGGTGGCGGCGGATCACAATCTCGCGCAGGTTCGGAATCTTGCGAAGTGTCTCTTCGCGCCGTTTTTCAAAGTCAATCATCGCGATGTTCGCGCCGTTCGTGAGCCCGAGGCAATGCGCGAGGACGTCCTTCTTGACCATCTTGCCCGACTCGATGGAGACTTGACGTTCAACATCCGTGATGGTGCAGAGCGCGAGGTAGCGTGCGCGAAGGCGTGTGAAGGCGAAGACGAGCGCGGAGACTGCGACAACGAGAAGAAGGGCGAGAACAATCGCCTTGATAAGCCCACGCTTGGGACGATGGATGCGGTTCGCCTTCATCTGTCAAAGGTGGCTGTTGAGAGAATGCGGTCGCAGACTTGCGCAAACGAGAGGCCCGTTCTCATGCCCGCTTTGGGGACGAGCGAGTGCGGCGTGAAGCCAGGCGAGGTGTTGAGTTCAAGAACGAAGGCGTCATCTTCGCCCGCGACACGGAAGTCAACGCGCGTCACACCACGGCAACCGATGGCATCATAGGCGCGGCGCGCGAGGGAGGCGAGTTTCTCTTCAAGCGCGGCGGCGGAGGCGGATAGGAACTCATACCGCGTCTCGTTGGAGCGGTATTTTTCATCGTAGCCATACCAGCCGCCCTTGGCGATGATCTCAATCGCAGGCAGGCATTCGCCATCGATGATGCCGACGGTAAATTCGCGCCCGGGGACGAACGCCTCAACGAGGATGACGTCGTCTTCTTGGGCTTTTGCTTTCCCGTTCTTTCCCTTTCCTCCTTCGTCCAGCGCGGCATCGCGTTTGTTCGCCCACTCGTCTGCGGTCGTCACCTTTGAGATGCCCACGGAACTGCCATCGCACGGGGGCTTTACGACGACGGGAAGCGGCAGGGGAGAAGACGCTGTCTCGCGGCTTGCGAGTGCCCACGGCGCGGTCGGGATACCCGCTTTCTCAAGGGCCTTCTTCGTTTCAATCTTGTCCATCGCAATGCGCGAGGCGATGACGCCCGGGCCTGTGTAGGGAATTTTAAGCGCGTTGAGAGCGGCCTGCACACCGCCATTCTCACCCCAGCCGCCGTGGAGGGCGATGTAGACGGCATCGACGCCCTCTGGAAGCGCGTCCAGGCTGTCACGCTTGAGGTCAACAGACAAGACTTCGTATTTGCCGAGGCCAAGAAGGGCGTTCGCGACATTTGTCCCGGAGACGAGCGAGACCTCGCGCTCGCTCGATGTGCCACCCATGAGAACTGCAATTTTTTTCATCGTACGTGAAATTAAAATTGGAGAAAGGGGTTGGATTCTTTTTCTTCGCCGATCGTCGTCTCGGGCCCGTGACCTGGGATGACGCGCGTTGTGTCATCGAGCGCTGTGAGGCGGCGGAGGCTTTCTCGCAACGTCGCCATATCGCCGCCCGGGAAGTCTGTCCGCCCCACGGAGCCCGCAAAGAGCGTGTCGCCCGAGAAGAGGATTTTCGCGTCCGTGAAGAAGTAAGAAACGCCGCCCGGTGTGTGCCCGGGCGTTTCGATGACGTCGCATCCAAACGCGAGCGCTTCTTTTTCGGCGGCGCGAAGGTTCGTGGGCTTCGTTATCGCGGGGTAGTCGGGCGGGCACTGGTTGAGTGGGTGCGTGAGAACGGGGATATCCTTCTCGCCCACGTAGACGGGCACGCCCGGGAATGCCTTCTCAAGGTCATTGACCGCGCCGATGTGGTCAAAGTGCGCGTGCGTGAGAAGAATGGCATCAAGCGTGGCGGCGTGGCGCTTGAGTGCCGCGAGAATGACCGACGCCTCTGCACCGGGGTCAATGACGAGCGTCTTGCCGCACGCGTTCACGATGGAGCAGTTGACCTGATAGGGCCCGACTTCAATCGTCTCAAGCGTTTTCATTTTTTGAGGTATTCGTTGATGCCCTTGGCCGCACGCCGCCCCTCGCCCATCGCAAGAATGACGGTCGCCGCGCCGAGGACGATGTCGCCGCCCGCGAAGACGCCCGGGATCGATGTCATATTGGTCTCGGGGTTGACAACGATGTTGCCGCGCTGATTGACTTCAAGCCCCTCGGTTGTCGCAGGGATGAGCGGATTTGAGGCGTTGCCGACAGCGACGATGACGGTGTCAACGTCAAGGACGAATTCACTGCCCTCAATCGCGACGGGGCTACGACGACCCGAGGCATCGGGTTCGCCGAGCGCATACTTGAGGCACTCAAGCCCCGTCACGCGCCCATTCTCGCCGAGGACGCGCTTCGCGTTTTGAAGCATGCGAAACTCAACGCCCTCTTCTTCGGCGTGATGGATTTCTTCGCGTCGCGCGGGCATCTCATCGAGTGAGCGGCGGTAGATCAGATAGACTTTCTCCGCGCCGAGGCGAAGCGCCATGCGGCTCGCGTCCATCGCGACATTGCCGCCGCCCAGGACGGCAACGCGCGTCCCATGCCAGAAGGGCGTGTCGGCGTGCTCCTCGTCATAGGCCTTCATGAGGTTCGCGCGTGTCAAATATTCATTCGCGCTGAAGACGCCGTTTAAGTTTTCGCCTTCAATGTTCATGAACTTCGGCAACCCCGCGCCCGTGCCGATGAATGCCGCGTCAAAGGTCTTCATGAGATCCTTGAGGCTTTCGGTGCGGCCGACGCAGACGTTCGTTTCAATCTTGACACCCAGTGCTTGAAGGCCGTCGATTTCGCGCTGAACAATGGCTTTCGGAAGACGAAATTCGGGGATGCCGTAGACGAGTACACCACCGCACTTGTGGAACGCCTCAAACATCGTCACCTCGTGCCCCGCCTTCGCGCAGTCGGCCGCACACGTGATGGACGCAGGGCCCGAGCCGACAACCGCAACGCGCTTGCCCGTCGCGGCCGCGACCTCGACAGGGGCGGGCTTCTCCGATGCGGCGCGCTCAAAGTCGGCGCAGAAGCGTTCAACGCGCCCAATTGCGACGGACTTTTCGACATCTTTGAGCAGCTTGCCCATCGTGCAAAACTTCTGGCATTGCTTCTCTTGCGGGCAAACGCGGCCGCACACGGCGGGGAGAAGGGAGGTCTTTTTGATGATGGCGAGCGCGCCCGCGAAATCGCCCTCGGCGGCCTTCGCGAGAAACGCGGGGATGTCAATCGCGACGGGGCAACCCTGCATACAAGGTTTCGTCGGACACTGGAGGCAACGGCTCGCCTCGCATTTCGCTTGCTCGGCCGTGTAGCCGAGTGCGACTTCGTTCATATTCTTCGCGCGCGCATGCGGATCTTGCTCGGGCATTGCCTGCGGCGGAATGGCCATTTTCTCTTTAGCAGTCATGATCAGAAATGAGAAATGTTGAAAAGTAGAAATGTGAAAAAGGGTGACGGGTTAGGCTTTCTTTTCGTCCGCCATTTTGAAGAGGTTGCACGTCTTTTCACGCGCTTTTTGCTCTTCTGGCTTGAACGCGCCCATGCGGCTCAGCATTTGATCCCAGTCGACTTCGTGGCCGTCAAACTCGGGCCCGTCCACGCAGACGAAGCGCGTCTTGCCGCCGACCGAGACGCGGCAACCGCCGCACATGCCCGTGCCGTCAATCATAATCGTGTTGAGCGAGACCGTCGTCTTCACGCCGAAAGGCTTTGTCGTGAGCGCGCAGAATTTCATCATGATCGGCGGGCCAATCGCGATGACTTCATCGACCGCGCCTTTTTCGCAAAGCTCCTTGAGCGGCGCGGTGACGACGCCTTTCATTCCCTTGGATCCGTCATCGGTGACGAGAATGAGTTTGTCGCCTGCAATCTTCCGCATCTCGTCTTCCATCACGAAGAGTGAGGCGGTGCGCGCGCCCATGATGATTGTGACATCGTGCCCTGCCGCTTTGAGGGCTTGGGCAATCGGGTGCATCGGCGCGACACCGATACCGCCGCCCACACAGACAACGCGCGCGGGCTTTTCGGGAAGGTGTGTCGGGCGGCCGAGGGGGCCAAGGACGGCGGGAAGAACCTCTCCCTCAACGAGACGCGCGAGTTTCATCGTCGTTGCGCCGACCGTTTGGAAGATGATTGTAATCGTGCCGCGCGCAGAGTCGGCATCGGCAATGGTGAGGGGGATGCGCTCGCCGTGCTCGGCGTCGACCATCAGGATGACGAATTGCCCCGCCTTGCGGTTCTTGGCAATGAGCGGCGCGTCAATTTCCATTTGGCACACCGTCTCGGAGAGCATGCGCTTCTTGAGAATACGATTCATAAGTGGCGTCTATTATACTATATTTAGAGGCGAGAGGCAAAAAGAGAGGTGGCTCCTTTTGCCACCTCTCCCTTTTTGTTGCGCAACGCGCGGTCAGGGCCTTTAGATGCCCTGCGCGACCATCGCGTCGGCGACCTTCGTGAAGCCCGCGATATTCGCGCCCATCACGTAGTTGCCCTTGTGGCCATACTTCGCCGCCGCCTCGAAGGCGTTGTTGTGAATGGCCGTCATGATGCCGTGGAGCTTCTCGTCCACTTCCTTCGCGCTCCACGAGAGGCGCTCGGAGTTCTGGGACATCTCGAGACCCGACGTCGCAACACCGCCCGCGTTCGCCGCCTTGCCCGGAGCGAAGAGGATCTTCGCAGCGAGGAATGCCTCGATTGCGTCTGGTGTGGACGGCATGTTCGCGCCCTCGGCGACGAGCTTGCAGCCGTGCTTGAGCAGGTAGGTCGCGTCCGCGCCGTTGAGCTCGTTCTGGCGGGCGCACGGGAAGGCGCAGTCAACCTTGTCAACGATCTGCCACGAGTTGACGCCCTTGACGAACTTCGCGCCCTTAATTTCCTTGGCGATGTCGGCGAGTTCGCCGCGCGTGACGGTCTTGAGGAACATAACCTTCTCAAGATCCTTCTGCGTCAGGCCCGTCTTCACGTAGATCGCGCCCGAGCGGTCGGAAAGGGTGATCACCTTCGCGCCGAGCGAGAGGAGCTTCTGCGCGGCGTAGGTCGCGACGTTGCCCGAACCCGAAATCGCGCAGAGCTTGCCCTTGAAGTTCTGCTTCTTCGTCGCGAGCATGTTCTCGGCGAAGTAGACGCAGCCGTAGCCCGTCGCTTCGGGGCGGATGAGCGAGCCGCCGAAGGAAAGGCCCTTGCCCGTCAGAACGCCCGTCCACTCGTTGCGGATCTTGCGGTACTGACCGAAGAGGTAGCCAATTTCGCGGCCGCCGACATTCATGTCACCGGCGGGGACGTCCGTGTCAGGACCGATATGGCGATAAAGTTCCGTCATGAAGCTCTGGCAGAAGCGCATAACTTCGCCATCGCTGCAACGCTGACCCGGCGTGTGGGGCGACTGCTTCGGGTTGAAGTCGGAGCCACCCTTGCCACCGCCCATCGGGAGGGTCGTCAGCGAGTTCTTGAAGATCTGCTCGAAACCGAGGAACTTGAGGACGGAGAGGTTGACCGTGGGGTCGAAGCGGAGGCCACCCTTGAACGGACCAATCGCCGAGTTGAACTGGATGCGGTAGCCGCGGTTGACGCGGACAATGCCCTTGTCATCAACCCACGGAACGCGGAACATGATAACGCGTTCAGGCTCGACGATGCGCTCCAGAATCGCGTTCTTCTCATATTCGGGATGCGCGTCCACGACAGGCGCGAGCGTCGTGAGGACTTCTTCGGCCGCCTGGAGGAACTCTGGCTGGTCGGCGTTTTTCTTCTTGAGGTCTTTGACGACCGCGTCAATGTACTTGCTCACTTTTATTATCTCCTTGGTTTTGTGTGAAAAAAGATAAATGGTATGCGGATATTATAGCAAAAATCGCGCCAAAGGGGTGTGAGTTTCTTTATTCGTGCCATTTTCACGATGATTTTTACATTTTTTGTTCTACGAATATGTTTGATATTACAGATTGTGTAAGAAACGATGCGTTTATCAAAGAGATCCCATAACTTGCGCGTAAGATTTCGCCGTCGTGCGGTAGTAATAAGTAGATGAAAAAAGAAATTTTGTCGAAAACGGTGACGAAAAGCGGGAAAACAAACAATTGCGCCAGTTGTCATGAGACGGTCTTAGGTGGGTCGACGTTCGTGAACGATGGCGGCGTCCGCATTCGGATCATGTGTGAGCGGACGGAGAAGGCGGGTGTCTTCGCGCGCGATGTGTTTTTTGACGGCGGGGATGTCTTAAGATGTTATCGTGGGCGCTTCAGATTCACGTCCGCAGGACGGCTGCCCATTGAGATTGGCCCCGGCGAGGTTGTCGTTCTTTATCCCGGGCAGAACATGACCATTGAGGCGCTTGAGAAATCAAATCGTCTTGTCCATGTCATTTTTGAGGGGCCTGATGTCGTCGCATATTTTGATTCGCTGGGTTTCTTTAATGGCATTCACGGCCCCGCGAGCGACCAGATTCCGCTCTTTCGCGAAGTCAAGAACCGCTTCGAGTCGCATGAGACGGCTGACGCAAAGTGTCTGATGCAGCGCCTCTCGGATGCGCTCGTTACATACGCGCACGACCTTCGCGTCGGCGCGAATGTCGTGGTTGGCGATGCGATTCAGAAGATCCACGAGAATCTGAAGAAGGGGGTCGTTCGCTTGACGCCGCTCTATGCCCAACTTGGAATTGGACATACGGCTCTTAATGAGGCGTTTCGCCATGCGGGGCTTGAGAGCCCGTCTGCCTATATCCGCCACGAGCAGCTCGCCCTCGTTCTGCATCTTCTTAAAGAGACACGCAAGCCGATTGGTGAGGTCGCGATTGAGGCGGGCTTCATCTCGCCCTCACACTTTGCGAATTTCGTCAAGCGTGCCACGGGGTTGACGGCGCGCGAAATTCGCATGGGCGGCGGAGAGCTAGCAAGGTCATGAATTTCGCGAAATTTGCCCTTGACCACAGGCTAGTAAATTTGATATACTATTTTTTCAAGAACACGACAGGCCAGGTTAGCACAGTTGGTAGTGCGGCTCATTCGTAATGAGCAGGTCGGGGGTTCGAGTCCCTTACCTGGCTCCACGTTGGCGGGAGTAGATCAATTGGTTAGATCAACAGATTGTGATTCTGTGGGTTGCGGGTTCGAGTCCCGTCTCCTGCCCCACTCGAAATGAGGTCTTAAATGACAATCGTTGAAGCGCTGATTGGGTTGCAGGAAGTTGATGGTCGCATTCGTGAATTTGAGACGGAGTTGAAGGATCTTCCGCGTCGTAAGGCGCTTGAAATGGCTCGACTCTCTGGCGTCTCAGCGGATCTTCAGGCCGCGAAGGCCGGTGAAGACTACGTCAATGATCGCGTGAAGGGGCTTGAGTCCGACGCGGCGGCGCTCAAGGAGAAGATTCGTCAGCTTAAGACGGCGCAGACGTCTCTTAAGACGAACAAAGAGTATCAGGAGTTCTCCGTCCAGATCGATCTCGTCAGTCATGACCTTGAGACGGTTGAGAATAACCAGCTCGCGGCGATGGACGATCTGCCGGGCGCGAAAGATCGCATCGTTCGGGCGCAAGAAAAGTATGATGCCGAGAAGGTCGGTGTGGATGCGTTCTGCGCCGAAATTGACGAGCGCATTGAGGCGGTGAAGGCGGAACTCGCCGAGGCGCAGAAGGAGCGCGAAGAGAAGAAGAACGCCGTCTCCGATCCGAAGTTCCTCCTTTATTATGAGCGCCTTCGCACGAAGCGCTGGCCGGTTGTTGTTGCCTTGACGCATGACGGTGTGTGCGATGGTTGCCATCTCGTCCAGCCGCCGAGCGTGGGGCAGTTGGCAGACGCGAACGCGCGCAACGGCGAGGCTGGGAAGCCCCAGTCAATCGTCGCTTGCACGATGTGCGGTCGCGTTCTCTACCGCGCGTAAGATCTTTGACATCTCTTCTGAAGCGACGCGCGTGTGACCGATCGCTGTTCCCCAAAGGGACAGAGGAAAGTCCGGACTCCACAGGGCGAAGGACCCGCTTGTTAAGGGCGGGAGGCGTGTGGTCAACGCACGTGATGGAAAGTGCCACAGAGAAAGACCGCGTGGCGGCAAGGCTTTGCCGTGTTGCTGCGTAAGGGTGAAAGGGCGGTGTAAGAGACCACCGTGCTCGTTGAAACGCGAGCAGCAAGGAAAACCCTCCTTGGAGCAAGATCAAATAGGAAACCGACCGGCGGCCCGTCGGGTGGTGGCCTCTTCGTGAGGCCGCCTCAAGGTTTCGGGTTGATTGCGAAGATGAATGATCGGAGTCTTCCTTAGCTTTCGGGCTAGGGGGATGAACAGAATCTGGCTTATTCGCCGCGTGTCGCTTCAGGAGAGATGCTTATTTCGGCGTTCGCTTTGTCCGCATTTTGGTATAATAGTCGTCATGAAGTTTCCCATTGAACTTGAACGCCCCCTGATTGTCTTTGACCTTGAGACGACGGGGCTTTTCCCGCGTCGCGACCGCATCGTCGAAATCGCGGCCGTGAAGATGAACCCGGACGGAACGGAAGAGACCCTTGAGCACCTCATCAACCCCGAGCGTCCGATTCCACCGGAGACAACAAAAATTCACGGCATCACTGACGAGATGGTGAAGAACTGCTCAACGTTCGCAGAGTTGGCAGACGAGATTTACGCCTTCTTCGTCGGGTGCGATGTCGCGGGCTTCAACTCCGATCGCTACGACATTCCGTGCCTCGAAGAGTCGTTTTATCGCGTGGGGAAAAACTTCGGCACGGCGATTGTGAATCGCGTGGATGTTCAGCGCATTTACCACAAGATGGAGCCGCGCGACCTTTCGTCGGCCGTCTCGTTTTATTGCAACCGCTCGCACGCGGGTGCGCACGGCGCTCTCGCAGATGCCGTCGCGACGCGTGATGTCCTCGCCGCGCAACTTCAGCGCGCAAACGCGGCTGATGCGACCGATCGCTATGCCGCATTCGCGGGCAAAAGCATTGCCGAGATTGATGACACGCTCGTGCCGCACGACCCCAATAATGCGGATCGCAACGGTATGTTCCGTTGGCGCGACGGCGTCCTCTACGTGAATTTTGGAAAGAAGAAGGGCACCCCGCTCAAGACGATTCTCATGCGCGAGCCAAATTTCTTGCGGTGGATTGTGAACGGTGAGTTCGATACCGACGTGAAGGCGATTGCCGCCGACGCGCTTGAAGGGCGTCTTCCGTCACCGCCTAATAAGAGGTAGGCCATGGACTCTCTTCTCGTTCTCGCGGGCTCTGGCATCTATCCTGAACTCATCGTGCGCGGCGCGAAGAAGGCGGGCGTGAAGCGCGTTGAAGTCGCCGCGCTTCGTGGCTCAACGTCGCGGGCGACGGTGCGTGCGGCCGATTTCGTGCGTTGGGCCACGTTGGGTGAGATTTCGGAAATTATCCGCTGGGCGGGCGCGCGCGGCTACGACGGCGCGATTCTCGCAGGGCAAGTAAATCCGCTTTCTCTCTTTCGTGGCGGCTTTGATCCCGTCATTAAGGCGGCGCTCAAGGCGATGCCCGTCAAGAATGCGCATTCCATTTTTCGGAAGTTGATCGACCTCTTTTCTGAAGCGGGCGTGAAGGTGCTCCCCGCGTCGCTTTTCATGGATGATCATATGCCGGGCGAGGGCGCGCTTACATCACGTGGTCTCACGGAGTCGGAGGCTTCGGATCTTCGTCACGCGCAGGCCGTCGCGCGCGACATGGGGGTTCATGATGTCGGTCAGACCGTCATGGTCAAGGGCGGCATGGTGCTCGCCGTTGAGGCCTTTGAGGGCACGAATGCGGCTATTCGTCGCGGCGGAAAGTTGGGGGGCAAAGGCGCGGTCGTCTTCAAGGCGGCGCGTGAGGGGCACGATATGCGCTTTGACATTCCCGTCGTCGGAATGAAAACGCTGAAGACGATCAAGAAGGCGGGCGCGACGGCACTCGCTTTCCAAGCGGGGCGTCTCGTCCTCCTTGAGCGTGAAGATGTGATTCGCTACGCCAATCGCCACGACATTGCGCTCGTTGGCATTGATTCGGGGCTTGAAAGGGCCCCGCTTCGCCCATGAAACTTCTCCTTCTCGCTGGCGAAGAGTCGGGTCTCCTCTACGCGCGAGAAATCGCCGCGCGTGCCCGTGAGGTGTTCCCGAATGTTGAGATCCGCACGTATGCGGACTACGGCTTTGAGACGCACGACCTCGCGGTGATGGGCTTCTTTGCTGTCCTCCGCAAGATCTTCTTCTTTCTGCGCGTCAAGCGAACGATGGAGCGCGCCATTGATGAATGGCGGCCTAACGTCGTTTGCACGGTGGACTATCCAGGGCTTAACTTGAAACTAGATGCCTACGCAAAGCGGCGCGGCATCTTCGCTCTACACGTCGTCTGCCCGCAAGTCTGGGCGTGGCGCCCAGGACGCATCCCGAAGATTGAGCGTGCGCTCAATGCGCTTTGTTGCTTCTTCCCGTTTGAGCCCTCGCTTTTTCGGCCCGGGTTTGCTACCTTCGTGGGGCACCCGCTCGTTGAGGCGTTTGCGACGGCCTCGCGCGCGCGTGACGCGCATTCGCGTGCGCGTGTCGCGCTTCTTCCTGGGAGTCGCGCGGGCGAGATTGCGCGCCTTCTGCCAACGCTTCTTGATGCCGTGAAGGGGCTTGATGCCGACTTCGTCATCCCCGCCGCAAACGACCGCGCCTACGCTCAAATTGATGCCATCTTGAAGGCGCGGAGTGATGAGACGACGGTGCGTCTCCAGTTGGGCGGCGCACGTGCGCTTCTTCTCTCGGCCGATTGTGCCGTCGTCGCGAGCGGCACGGCAACGCTTGAGGCCGCGCTTGCCCGTTGCCCAACGATTCTCGTTTACCGCGTCGGCGCGATTCAAGGTTTTCTTCTGCGCCACCTCATTAAAGGCGTTCGCCATGTGGGGCTTGCAAACATCATCTGGGAGAAGTGTGGCGCGCACGGGGCTGAGGCACCGATGACGGAACTTTTGCAAGAGGACTTTACGGCACCGCGCGTGCGCGCATGCTTGAAGGCGTTTCTCGACGATCCCGCGGCGCGTGCGGCGGCGGCCACGCGGCTTAAGGAAACGTGTGCGCTTCTATCGGGTTCTGGTGAGGCGCTTGCGCAGGTTGTCGCGCTTTTCCCAAAGGAGGGCGCGGCGCGGTGACCGAGGTTCTTATCGTGGATGACGAGCGTGCGCTCGCGCAATCGCTTTCGGCGCGGCTTGAGGTGGCGGGCTATTCGGTGCGCCTTGCTTCTGGTGGCGAGGCGGCGCTCGCGGCGGTTCGCGAACGGCGACCCGATCTTGTCCTATTGGACATTATGATGCCCGGGATGGATGGCGAGACGGTCTGCCGTCGCCTGCGCGAGGTCGATAGAGACCTTCTCGTCGTTTTTCTGACCGCACTCTCTTCGCCAGAGGATGAGGTGCGCGCGCTCGCTGCGGGGGGCGACAGTTTTATCTCGAAGACTGTCTCCGATGATGTTCTGCTGGCGCGGCTTTCCGCGCTTCTGCGTCTTCGGTCGCAAGAGGCGGAGGACGGCGGCGATTTTGACTTTGGCTCATGGCGCGTTGAGGGCGGGAAGCTCCGTATGGTGCGCCTTCGCGGGCGTGTTGAGCCTCTCATGGAGCGTGAAATAGCCTTCTTGCGACTCCTCGCGCGCAACCCGGGGACGGTCTTTTCGCGCGAGGCAATCTTGGTGAAGCTTTGGGGCATTGAGACGGAGGTCTCGGACAACGCGCTCTCGTCCTTCGTTTACGCGCTGAGAAAGAAACTCGGTCGCGATGGAGTTTATCTTGCGAGTGTGCGCGGCACGGGCTATGCCTATCGCCACGGCGCAACGCATGCCACGACGGCGGTGTGAATGCAATGCCGTGATAACAAGAAGGTTGCGCCTTGATTTGACCTTCTAAAAAAGGTATAATCAAAGAATTGATTTTGATTAAACGGTAACCACCAATAAGGAATAAGGTACATGGCAAAGAAGATCATGGTCGACGGCAACACCGCCGCGGCTCAAATCGC
>CAVHJW010000014.1:0-22713 GCA_963636335.1 bacterium | reverse complement strand
CACCGCCATGCAGCTGTTCGTCGTGCCGAGGTCAATTCCAAGTACTTTTGCCATAATTTTTTCTCTCTTCTTTCTGTCTACCCACCATGGGCGACGCAAATTTTCTTGCAAAGAGCGTGCCAAAAAGCAAAACCGAGAGAATTTTAGTTCAGAATGAGACACCTTGTCACAGGTGTGTCACATGCCCGCCATAACGGCGTGGATGTCCGTCTCACCGAGAAGCGCAGCCACGAAGCGATCAACACCGAGCGCAACACCAGCCGCCGACGAAATAAGAGGCAGCATCTCAAGAAACTCTTCATCAAGAGGATAGTCACTTTCATCCAGCGCACGGCGTTCCTCTTTCGCCGCCAAAAAACGCCTGCGTTGCTCATCCTTGTCGCAAAGTTCCGTGAAACAGTTGGCAAGCTCCATCCCCTTCCAATAAAACTCCCACCGCTCGGCAACATCGCCATTCAATTTCGCAAGCGACGCGGCCTGTGGCGGGTAATCCATCAAGAAGACAGGACCCTCACCAAGGGCTGGCTCAACCTTCGTGGCCATATCGTAATCAAAGGCATCTTGATTCCAATCACCCACCCACGGATCCCAGCCCGCAAAACGACGATACGCCTCGCGAACGGTGAGACGCGCGATCGTCGTGTGCGCGAGGTCCGGCGAGAGCGCGCGAAGAAGGTCTTCAAGATCTTGCGCAATGTCGAGGTAAGAAGCCTGACGGCGATACCACTCAATCATCGTAAACTCGGGGTTGTGTCTAGCGCCAAACTCACCCTCACGAAAACACGGACCTATTTGGTAGATCTTTTCCATCCCCACCGCGAGAAGTTTCTTCATTTGCAGTTCAGGTGAGGCGCGCAAAAACCCTTGCCCCGCACGCGGACAGTCAATGTGCGGTTCAGGCGCGGGCGCGTCAATAAGAACGGGCGTTGAAACTTCGACAAAACCGCGCGCGTCAAAGAACGCACGTATGGCGCGAATAATCTCGGCGCGGCGGCGGAAGGAAGAGAGCGCGTCCATTTAGTCAAATTTGAAGACCTGACCGGGGACTGGCGCAGACACAGCGGGGATGCCCTGCTCGTGCAAGATTTCCGACATAGCCGCGACCTTTTCAGGCTCACCGTGGACAGCAAAGGCGTGACGGACATTATCCTTCACCTCGGAAATCCAATCAATAAGCCCCCCACGATCCGCGTGCGCCGAAAGCGCATTGATGACCTCAACGCGCGCACGCAACGGAATCTCTTCACCCAAGACACGAACCACCTCGCGCTTCTCAACAATGCGACGACCGAGCGTATTCTCGGCCTGAAAGCCGCAAATGAGAATGATATTGTCGGGGTCTGTCGCGCAATGCTTCAAGTGATGAAGAACGCGCCCACCCTCGCACATACCGCTCGCCGCAATAATGACCATAGGTCCTGGCATATCGTTAAGCGCCATTGACTCTTCGGGCGTTCCGACGAACGTGAGGTTCGGGCACGAGAGTGGGTCGCGCCCACTCTCAATCATGCGCCGCGCCTCTTCGTTATAGACCTCGCGGTGCTTGGCGTAAATTTCAGTCGCCTTGCGCGAAAGCGGTGAGTCCACGAAGACCTTCACTTCGCGCGGCAATTTCTTCTTGTCAGCGAGGCGGTTCAGATAGTAAATAATTTGCTGTGTGCGACCGACCGAAAAAGCCGGCACAAGCAATTTTGCATTGTGACGATCAATGTGTTTTAAGTACGTTTCAAGACGATACTCAACATCGTCGGCCGACGGATGAAAGCGATCGGCGTAAGTTGACTCAACAAGAAGAATGTCCGCGCCCGATGGATATTCGTAGTGACGCAAAATCGGTTGATCGGGCTGACCTAAATCGCCTGAGAAAAGAAGCCGATGGTGCCGCCCATGATCGGCGCGAATATCAAGTTGAACGAGTGCCGAGCCAAGAATATGCCCCGCATTAAAAAACTCGAGCGTGACACCACGGCAAATTTCGCGCGGCGAATGGAGATGTGTGGGCTCAAAGAGTTGCATGAGCGCATCCACATCGCTCTCATCATAGAGCGGCTCAAAAAGTTTCTTACCCTCCTTGCGACGTTTTTTGTTGATATACTCCAAGTCGCGCTTTTGAAGGAAGCACGAATCTTTCAGCATAATCTGACAAAGGTCAGTCGTGGACGAACGCGCAAAGACGCGGCCACGAAAGCCCTGACGCACGAGTTGCGGCAAATTTCCCGAATGGTCAATATGCGCGTGCGAAAGAATGACGTAGTCAATCGTCTTGGGGTCGATTGGCAAATTGCGATTCTTCTCAAAGGCCTCCTTGCGATGGCCTTGATAAAGGCCACAGTCGAGAAGAATCTTCTTCCCGTTCGTCTCGAGAAGATGCATGGAACCTGTCGTCGTCTGCGCCGCGCCGTAGAACGTGAGTTTCATTTTATCCCTAGACCTTTCTGCCTATGAGGCTTTGTGCGAGAGAAGAGAGTTTTTCAGGATTCCCTGAAAGGACCGTCAATTTTTCCATTGCCGCGCGCGTTGTCTCCTGAACACGTCGTTCCGTCGTCGCACGGTCAAAGAGACCATCACCATCCAAAAGATCATCTTCATACTGAAAGGCGAGACCGAGATTGTTGGCGAAAGACCCAAGAGCCTCAATTTCGTCATCCGTGCCACCACCCGCAAGCCCGCCCATTTTCGCCGCCGCAATAAAAAGGTCGGATGTCTTGTGCTCGTAGATGAAGGCCGCGTCGTCTGCCGATGCCACGCCGCCCGCCGTTTGCGCCTTCAAGTCAGCGACTTGCCCGCGCACAACACCCACGCCCATTTCGCCGAGCACCTCCAGAATCTCAGCGACACGGCGCGGGGCGCGCGCGGCCGTCCGATAAGCGAGAGCCTGAAGCGCATCGCCGACAAGGATCGCATTCGCCTCACCAAACGCCTTCCAAACCGTGGGCTTGCCGCGCCGTTCAACATCATTATCCATCGCGGGCAGATCATCGTGAACGAGCGTGTAGTTATGGAGAATCTCAATTGCGGCCGCTGGATACTTCGCGTCCTCAGCCGTTCCACCAACGGCGAGCGAGGCATAAAGACAGACGAGCGGGCGAATACGCTTGCCGCCCGAACCAACAGCGTAGCGCATCGCCTCCGAAAGTTCAGAGGGCGCATCCGCCGCCGTCGGCAAAACGTCATTCAATGTCTTTTCAATAAGTTCAAGCATGCCTAAACCTCCATCTCGCCTTGAAAGACTCTCTTCACAGGCCCTAAAAGCGAAACCTTCTCAACACCACCATCCAATGAGCGCACACCATCCACCGTCAGAACAAAACCGCGCGACGTCGTGACGGAGACAGGGAACGCGAGACGACCTGAAAGGACGCCCGCAATCGCCGAGGCAACCGCGCCAGACCCACACGCAAAACTTTCTCCCTCAACGCCACGCTCATACGTGCGAAGAGAAAGCGCGTGCGCGCCTGTCCATTGAACAAAATCCACATTTGTCCCCGCGGGTTGAAACGCCGCCGAGAAGCGAATTTCGCGCCCCTCGCGCGCGACATCGCACGAGTTGATGTCGTTGACAGGGACAACAAAATGCGGCACACCGACAACAACGAAATTTTCGCGCACGACCCGTGCCGCGGGCATCTCAACGCGCACACGTCCGTCATCCAGAATCTCGGCCGAAAGGATGCCCGCGCGCGTCTCCAGACGCATCGTGCGCCCCGTTGCCACGCCGATTTGATGCGCAAAAAAAGCGATGCAACGTGCGCCGTTGCCACAAAAGTCGGCCTCACCACCATCGGGATTAAAGAAACGCATCGCGAAATCGGCTTTTGCGGAAGGTCGCACAACGAGAACACCCTCCGCGCCGATCCCATCTGGGCGAAGGGCGAGCGCACGAATGAAAGCGGGCTCGTCAATCGGCAGGCGCACGGCGCGATCGTCCACGAGGACGAAATCGTTGCCCGCGCCGTGCATCTTGACGAACGAGACCGTCATCACCAAATCCCCATTGTACCCGGCAACTCCTCGCCGAGTTTAAGCCCGATGACATCCATTAAAATCTTATACGCCTCGTCAAGAACGCAGTCGTCCTCAGGGCGCTCGTTGCGCTTGCGGCGACGCGCCTTCTTCTCGCTGTCCTCATCGTCCTCGCGCGCCTCGTCAAGTTCGCGGAGCGTGCGGTCGGCGGCCATCTGCGCCGCGCGCGCCTCGTATTCAAGCGACACCTCTTCGCGGTCGGCAATTTCCTTCATCCCCTTCACATTCTCAAGATGCTTTTGGTAACGCGCGTCATTCTTCAACCGACGGTCAGAAAGTTTTTTCAGAATCTCAACGTAACGCGGCATGTCCCACGCATAACGGTAGTCGGCGGGCGCGATACGTGTAAAAGGTAGCGCGTAGGTCAGCTTGTCCTCACCGATGTCAAGCGAATCAAGAAGCGAGGGCAAGTGGATGTCGGACTCAACACCCTCGAGTTGCGTTGAACGACCATCCACGCGATAGAAACGCGACGTTGTAATCTTGCACGAGCCATATTTCTCAGGCCCGAGTCCCGAAACGGATTGCACCGTCCCCTTGCCGTGCGTCCGACCATCGCCGATTACGATGGCACGCCCCACATCCTTGAGATGACCCGCGACGATCTCAGAGGCGGACGCGCTCGCGCGGTCGGTCAGAACGACGAGCGGCCGGCGGAACGCGACGGGATTCCCTGGCGGGATACCGAGGCAGTCCGTCCGATTCCGATCGCGCACCTGAACGACAGGCCCGCCCGAGACAAAAAGCGCCGAAAGAATAATCGCCTCGCGCAACGAGCCACCGCCGTTGCCACGCAAGTCAAGAACAAGCCCCTTCACCTCCTCGGCATTGAAGCCGGCGAGAATTTTTGCAACATCAAGTGCCGCGCTCCGATAGCCTTCCTCCTGAGGCTTCTTGTCCATCGTCCCATAGAACCCGGGCAAGTAGATGTAGCCGAGGCGATTCGTGACGCCACCCGAGACAACCGTCTCAACACGTCCCGTCGCGGCCTGATCCTCAAGTTTAATCTCATCACGCACGAGATCAACGAGTTTCTTCGCGTCACCCGATGTGCGCACATCAAGCGTGACGCGTGTTCCCTTGGGCCCGCGAATTTTTTTGATGGACTTGTTCATGGCCTGCCACATGATGTCTTCCATCTCACCATCGCCTTGCTGAACACCAACAATTCGGTCGCCCTCCTGAATGCGCCCGTCCTTATCAAGAGGGCCGCCTGGCATAATTTCAACGACCTTCAACGCGCCGTCATCAAACGAAAGAACCGCGCCGACGCCGCACAGCGTCAGGTTCATCTCCATATCAAAATCTTCCTTCGTCGCGGGCGAGAAGTAGTCGGAGTGTGGATCAAACGCCCGCGCGAGCGCGCTCATATAATGCTGGAAGACCGTCTCCTCATCGGGCTCCATCAGAACGACCGCATAACGGCGGTAACGCTTGATGAGGTCACTCGCGACATCCAACGTGTTCGTTGACTGATCAAGATCGTGATTGATCGTCGCGACGAGCGCCTCGTTCTTGAGACGGCGACGCCAATGCTCCTCGGCCTCCTCCTTTGTCGCGGGCCATTCAGCATCCTTGCGCCGAACACGATAGGTCTCGTTGGACGAGAAGTCCCAGGTCGTTGAGAGAACGAGGTTCGTTGCAAAATCAATCCGCTCTTTAAGACGTTGAACATAAAGGTTATAAAGGTCATAGCCAAAACTCGCGTCACCCTTGCGAATCTCGTCATCGAGCCGCTTCTCGCGCGCCGCAAATTTCTCAAGATCGCTCTTCAAGAAAACGGAGTGGTCGAAGTCATAATAGGTAACGAGATTTGTCCACGCGCGTTGCGAGATTTCGTCATCCATTTTCCGATGAAGGACATGCGACTTCTCAAGGGCGTTCACGAGACGGATGGCAATCTTGCCATCATACGAGCGCGGCGAAAGCGTACGACGGACACCCGATGTCTCCGAAAAGGACACCTCCGTTGATGTCTCACTGGCCGAGCATCCGCCTGCGACGAGCGCGGCCAAAAAGAGAAAGAGAATTTGCTTCATGCTTGTGTCTCCATAAGTTGCGCGAGGCGCGTCTGTTCCGCCGTTGAGAGCTGGGCACCGCCTGCTGAAAAACTTTCGAGAAGATGGTTCGCATTCAGAACAACGACACCCTGCGCCTCGGCAATCCGCGCCTCAAAGGTGTCCGAGGCGAACGCGAGAACGGGCGTGACCGTCCCCGTCCAACCCTTCGCGGCGAGGGCCGCTCGGACGGCGGCCGCTTTTTTCTGAACCTGCACAATCGGATCGCGATCAGGAAGCTGTCCATCAAAAAGAACATGGCGGCCATCGAGCGTAACCTTGCCGCGCCAAAACTTCGTCTCAACCGCGAAGACACCTGCGGGGCCGACGACGACATGATCAACGTGTCGACCCAAGGCCACGAAGCCGTTGAAGACATGGTAGGCATCTGGAAGGCTCTTGAGAATGCCCGAAACACGCTCCTCGCCACGCGCGCCCTTCATAAAGCGCTCCAGACAACGGAACCCCTTTTGGAGAGAGATTGACGCGCCAATGAGCGCGGCGATGGCCAACGCGAGACCCAAGGCCATCATCGCGAACGATGCGGAAAAGAGAGCCATCGCCAGAGCGAAGCCAAGAATGAAGACGCAGAGGAAAAGAGGCCAAAGCCCGAAGACCGACCCTCGGACACGTGTCCATTCACCCGCTCGACCGTGAACTACCGCCATAATTTTGAGAACTCCTTTACCTTTGACGTGAGGGTCTCGGCATCAAGGCCGTATCTTTTCTCAAGATCCCCCACGGCGCCATGCGGAACGAATACATCGGGCCACCCGAGACGCAAGTCCGCGCCAAGCGACTCGCCGAAACCACCCAACGTGCAACCGTTCTCAAGTGAGATAATGCCGCACCCGCGGGCCCGCTGACGCGTTAAGAGAGCCTCGTCAAACGGTTTTAAGAAACGCGCCCAGACGACGCCCACGCCCGTCTCACGCGCAATGGAAAGCGCCTTCTTGAGACAGTCACCCGTCACCCAAATTTGCACCTTCGCCTCGGGATTTGCGACCTCCTGCGCGAGACCGACACATTCACCATGCGGCAGGCTCGCGGGGCATTCACCGCGCGGATAACGAAGAAGCGTCGGCGTGTGACGCGAGAGCGCCTCGTTGAGAAGCTGCGCGAGGTCATTGCCGTCGCACGGCTGACAGATTGAAAGATTCGGGACAGCCTTGAGCAAGGCGACATCGAAGAGCCCTTGGTGTGTCGCGCCGTCTGCCCCGACAACGCCCGCGCGATCAACGCAGAACACAACGGGGAGAGAGGCAATCGCAACATCATGGATGACCTGATCAATCGCACGCTGAAGAAACGTTGAATAAACAGCAACAACAGGCTTTAGTCCCCCCGCCGCAAGCCCCGCCGCGAACGCGACCATGTGACCTTCCGCGATGCCGACATCAAAAAAGCGCGTTGGGAACTCTTTCGCAAACGCGACCAGCCCTGTCCCGTCCTTCATGCCCGCCGTGAGCGCGACAATGCGCGGATCCTTCCGCGCCGCCGCAACGAGTGCCGCACCCATCGTGGCGCTCCAGTCAGGGCGAGCCGCCGAAGCAGAAGGCGCGGGAGCGTCTGAAAAATTTGCGGGAACACCGTGGTATTCGGTCGGGTGCCTTTCGGCGGGCGCGTAACCCTGGCCCTTCTTCGTGACGACGTGAACGAGGACGGAGCGCTTGTCTTCTTTCGCAACGGTGAAGGCCGCCTCAAGCGCGGCGAGGTCGTGGCCATCAACAGGGCCAATATACCGAAGGCCGAACTGTTCAAAGTAGCGGCTCGCCAAGAAGAGCCCCTTGACGCGACTTTCGACGCGGTGGTAGAGCCCGCGCAAGAAGGTGAGTTTCATCTTGTGCCCCGCCGCTTCCGCCGCCGCCTTGACGCGGTTGTAGCGAACGCCCGTGATGAGCCGACCCAAAAACTTTGCGAAACTTCCCGCAGGGCGCGAAATCGCCATGTCGTTGTCATTGAGAACAACAATCAGTTTCTTTGTCGCGGCATCGCAATTATTGAGAGCCTCAAAGGAATGGCCATTCACAATTGAGGCATCACCGACGACAGCGACGACATGCTCATCCGTCCCCTTCAAGTCGCGCGCCGCCGCAAAGCCAAGAGCGACAGAAAGCGCGCTACCCGCATGCCCCGCAACGGCGGCATCCGCATCGCTTTCGAGTGGCGTTGGGAAAGGCGCAAGGCCATCTATCTGACGCAGCGTATCAAAGCGGTCATCGCGCCCCGTGAGAATTTTCCACGCATACGCCTGATGTCCAACGTCCCAGATGACGCGATCCTTATGCGCGTCAAAGACATCATCGAGCGCCATCGCAATCTCAACCGCGCCGAGCGACGAGGCGAGGTGGCCGCCGTTCGCTTGAACGACCGAGAGGATGCGCTGACGAATATCGGAGGCGGTCTTCATTTGCGTTTCAGGATAAGAAGCGGCGTCGCGTTCTGTCCAAACGCTTCTTCCTGCGAGACAGGGACATACGACTCTTTTAGAATCTTCCAATAGTCAAGTTGTTGCGAGAAGGCGCGCTCGTGGCAGACGGGCGGGTCAATCGCGAACGAATAGCCCGAGAGCGCGGCCACAGGATAGCTCTTCGGAGCCTCGCGGAGAAGCGCGCGCCACGCCTCGTCGGTGAGGATCGCGAAAGGCCCCATCTCTAGCCCCTTCGGCACCTTGCGATTCGTCTCAACGGCGAGGTAAAGGTCTTGTGTCAGAAGGCGCGTTCCCTTCGGGTCAATCGCCTCAATAAGCCACGCGGCCTCTTGGAGTTGCTTTAATTCCGTTGACGCCTTTTTGCGCGTCCAAAAGCGATCTTGCCCATTCGTCGTCCATTTCTCAAGAAGCGGCGAGCCGAACGATGTGGCGAAGGAGAGCCCGAGAACAAGAAGGAGCGAGGAGGCAACGGAAAGGCGCGACGAAGAAACGAGGAGAGACGAGGCGATGACCGCGAGAAGCAACATCACCGGAACTTGGTAATCTTCATACGGGAATGGCGCGGAGATCTGAACAAGAAAGACGGCGAGAAAACTCCCCAAAAGAAGGCGCACAAAAGGCGACGTCTTCAAGAACGAGACGTTCGTGAAAAGGCCAAAACCGAGTGCGACGAAAAGAGGCACATACCAACGAACGAGGCGTGAAAGGCTCCCCACGAGCCAGATGATGTCTGAGCCACCACGCGCCTTATGATAGCCGAGCGCCGCAAAAAATCCCGCGCGCGCCGTCGCGTCCACGAAAAACGGGCCATAGACAAGAAAAAGACCGAGCGCACCAAAGAAGCCAAAAAGAATCCACGCCGCACGCGGCAGAGTCTTCTTCACCGCGCCACCAAGAAGCCAAAGGCCAACGACCGCGAGAAGGATTCCGAGCGAAAGACGAACACCGGCGGCAAACGCGAGTGCAAGGCCTGTTGCCGACGAAAGGGTCACGGTCTTGAGAGGCGATGAATCCGGATCCAAAAAGGAGAGAAGATAGAACGCGAGCGCAACAAAAAGCGAGGCGAGAGCGTATGTTTTTGGAATCGCCAGATAGTAAAGGTGATAGAGATTGGTCGCAAGAAGAAAGAGGACGACGAGAAAAGCCGCGCGTTTTTTCTCATTGTCGGACACAAGGCGAAAGGCGAGAGCGGCCGAGATCAAGACACTGAGGAGCCCCAGTGAAAGCGTGAAGAGCCGCGCACCCAAAAGGCCGTGCGCCTTCCAGACGGCCGCAAACGGCGCGTAAAGAAGCGGCAGGAGCGGCCCTTGAGTAAAGAAGAAGTCACGATAGGGCATCTCGCCCTCCGCAACGAGGTTCGCCGCATAAAGGTACCACCCCTCGTCCTGGTTGAGTCCGCCCATCCACACCGCCGCGCCCGAAAGGACGAGGCACGCGAAGAGTGCGAGAGCCCAGTACGTTTTCATCTTCCCTCCATTATACCATTCCTTCAAGCGAACGGATGACCGGCGCAGGTGGACGGTTGTAGACGCGCGAGTAAGGCGGAATCGATGAGATGAGCCAAACGCTACCGCCAATCTCCGAATCGTGTCCGATCGTCGTATCGCCACCCAGGATCGTCGCGCCCGCGTAGATGACAACATTATCTTCCACATTCGGATGGCGCTTGATACCCTTAACGAGTTCGCCCGTCTCCTCATTCTTTGCAAATGACTTCGCGCCGAGCGTGACGCCCTGATAGAGTTTCACGTTGCGACCAATGACACACGTCTCGCCGATGACGACGCCCGTGCCGTGGTCAATAAAGAAGTGCTCGCCGATCTGCGCGCCCGGGTGGATGTCGATGCCCGTCTTTGAGTGCGCAAGTTCGCTCATGATGCGCGGAATAATCGGCACCTTCAATTTATAGAGCTCATGCGCGAGACGATGAATCGTAACTGCGTAGAGCCCTGGATAGGCCATCACGACTTCCATGCGGCTCGTCGCGGCAGGGTCGCCCTCGTAGGCGGCCGCAATGTCGGTCTCAACGAGGCGTCTCACGTTCGGGAGCGTGGCAAGAAAGGCATTCACGACGTCAGTCGCGTTACGCTCTGGCATGAGAAGGCGAATCTCCTTTTCAAGTTCCTCTGCAAGAAGGCGCGCGTTGTCCTTCGCGGCAAGCTCGCCATAGACGCAGGGGTGGAGAAGCGTGAGCGCGCGGCGGACGGCGCGGGCGATGCGTTGGGGGAGTGTCATGTGCGCCTCCTTGCAATGCGGGCGACGATCTTTGACGCCCCCAAATTCTTAAATCCAAGTGCCATCAGCACCTTGCCGATCAGATGGCGCGACTCCGCCTTGACTTCCACGATGTCGATGCCCTCCTTCTCGCAGAGGGCGCGGAAGTCCTTGAGCGTGATGCAGTGAATGTTGGGCGTATCGTACCACTCAAACGGCAACTGCTTTGAAACGGGCAAGCGCCCGAGCAAGGCGAGCGTGAGACGGATGCGGTAGGCGGCAAAGTTCGGGAAGGTCACGATGGCCTCGTCGGCAAGACGCAGGGCCTCATGAAGAAGCCCGCGCGGGTTTTTCACCTCCTGCAACGTGTCAGAGACAATCGCAACATCGAAGCGGTGGTCGGGCGCAACCTCAATGCCGTTCTCGTCGACATCGTCAAAGAGGATATCATGCCCCGAGGCAAGCGCCTGCTCGTAGCGCTCAACATCAAGTTCCACGCCTGTTCCCGTCACGCCACGCACGGCGCGCAACGTATCAAGAAGCGAGCCATCGCCGCAACCAATGTCAATGACACGCGTCTTCTCACGAACCATCCGAACGACGTTCGCGTAGTGCGCCTTCTGCCAAGCGAGTGGCTCAACAGGGCGCTCCGAGAGAAATCCGCCGACAATCTTGGAGAGGTGTTCAATGTCGGTCAAAAACGAATCGTGCCCCGTTCCCGACTCAAGGTGGCAATAGGAGACGCGGCGATTCGCCTTCATCAGCGAGGCGACAATTTCCTTCGACTGCCAGGCCGGGAAAAGGATGTCGTTTTCGTAGGAGCAAACGAGCGTGCGCGCCGTAACGCGCGCAAAGGCATCATCAAGCGAGCCAAAGCGAAGGCAGGGGTCGGCGAGATCCATGGAACGCGTGATGTGCAGGTAAGAGTTCGCGTCAAAGCGGCGCACAAACTTCATCGCCTGATAGTCAAGATAACTCTCAATCTGGAAGTAGGTCTTGAAGAGGCGGTCGCGCTCGGCGCGCGCCTCGGCGGGAGCCTCGACAAAGTTCTTCTGGAGGTCGCGATGGAACTTCTCCTGCAAGAGCTCGCGCGAGAGGTAGGTGATGTGCGCAAGTTGCCGCGCCGAGGCAAGCCCCGCCTTAGGGCCCTTGCCGTCGCCCTCAAGATAGTAGTCGCCCCCCTTCCACGCTGGGTCGTCCGTAATCGAGTTGCGACTCATGACGCTGAAGGCAATCGCCTGCGTGTTCAGATTCGCACTCGTCGCAATGAGGCAGACTTTGTCCATGTCCTCGGGGAAGCGCGTCATCCAGTTGACGACCTGAAGCCCACCGTAGCTACCGCCAATGAGCGCGGCGAGGTGGGTGACCCCGAGTTCCTTGAGAAGAAGCCTAAAGACATCAATCGCATCATCAAAGGTGTACTGCGGAAAACTTGACCCGTAAGGGCGACCCGTTTCGGGGTTGATCGACATCGGCCCCGTTGTTCCCGAGCAACCGCCCAAAACATTCGCGCAAATAACGTGGTAGCGCGAGGTATCAACGGCGCGACCGGGGCCGACCATCCCGTCCCACCAACCGCTCGGCTTTTCCTCGCCCGGCCGCAGACCCGCCACGTGCGCATCGCCCGTGAGCGCATGGCAAATGTAGATGACGTTGTTGGAGCCAATCGGCGCGCCGCACTCTTCGTACTCGACCTCAATCTCCTTCAGAACACCACCGTAGGAAAGGCGAAACCCGCCTTCTGGCAATGTCAGTTTGCGCTTCTTCGGCGCGATGACTCCCACCCCTTCACTCATTCTTCATCTCCCAGTCCGGATAAAGTGACTTCAAGGTCGTCTTGTAGAACGCCGCATCAATGACGCGCCGCTCCTCAAGCGCCCGCTTATAAAGAGCCTCCAGCGAACCGACAACACGCGCGCGCGTCGCGCAGACCTCGTTCGAAAGCGACGTACGCGTCAGGCGGTTCGCGCGCGCGAGCGCACGCTCCCCGTGCGGCAGGCTCTCGTCCGCTTCAGGGTCGTAAGCCTCCTTCTTCGGCTTCTTGACGACGTTCCCCGCCTCGTCAACGACCGTGTCGTCCATTCCACCGACCCACGCGAGATCGGCCGCCGTCCGGTCTGGCTCCAACGCCCGCGCACGCTCATCAAGCTCTTGTTGCCACGTGAGAAGCGCCTCTTGAAGAGAGTCAAAGTCAATCTTCTTCAACTCCAGAAGTTTTGCCTCGGCAATCACCTTGTCAGATTTAAGTTTCTCAACGGCGAGGCGATGCTCGGCCTCAGCGGCCTTTGAGGCAACGGCCTCGGCCTCGCGCGAAGCCTTCTCCTTCGCATCACGCGCGGCCTCCGCCTCACGCCGCGCCGTCTCGCGCTTGGCCTCCGCCTCACGCGCACGCTGACGTGCCACGTCGGCCTCGGCTTCCTTCGCCTGACGCGCTTCTTCCGCCGCCTTCGCCTCAAGTTGGGCGCGCGCACGTTCGGCCTCGGCCGTGGCGCGGCGCGCATCCTCCGCCTTCGCATTGGCTTCAGCCGTCCGCGCCTCGCTCTCCTTCGCGGCCGCCTCAGCCGACGCGGCCTTCTGATTCGCGCGTGCCGTCGCCTCCTCAGACGCGGCGACCTCCGCGCGCGCGTTGGCCTCGGATGATCGCGCGAACGAGATGACCGCCGTCGCAACGAGCGAGAGGACGAGCGCCGACGAGAGAATCAAAATCGTTCGCGTGTTCATAAGACCTCTTCCCTTTTAGCCGCGCGCCACATTGCGCGCCTCCAGATTCGCCTTGTAGGCCGCCATGTCGGCAGGCGGGCACTTCGCCACACCCGTCTTCACGGCCGCCTCAGCGACAGCGTACGAAACCTCGACGAAAAGGCGACGATCAAACGGCTTCGGAATGATGTAGCCCGTGCCAAAAACGAGATTCTCGGTCGGATAAATCTTCTTCACGTCATCTGGGACAGGGGCTTGTGCAAGACGCGCGAGCGCGTGCGCGGCCGCGACCTTCATTTCGGTGTTAATCGTCGTCGCACGCACGTCGAGCGCGCCGCGGAAGAGATAGGGGAAGCCGAGAACATTGTTGATCTGATTTGGGTAATCACTACGACCCGTCACCATCACATAACGGCGGCCTTGAAGAGCCTTCGCAACCTCCTCGGGCGCAATCTCGGGATCAGGATTCGCCATGGCGAAAATCGCAGGGAAATCCGCCATCTTCTTCACATCGTCACCCGAAAGAACATTCGCCGCCGAAACCCCGATGAAGACATCCGCGCCAACGATGGCCTCTTTGAGTGTCTTCGCCTCGGTCTTCACCGCGTGACGCGCCTTAAAAGGATTGAGGTCGGTGCGCTCAACGCGAATCGTCCCCTTCGTGTCGCACATCGTGACATCCTTAACTCCCGCTGCCTTCAGCATCTCGCAAATACGAATGCCCGCCGCACCCGCGCCGTTCATGACGACCTTCAACGCGGCGAGATCCTTCTTCGCGAGCGTTGCGAAGTTGAGGACGCCGGCGAGCGAGATGACGGCCGTTCCCCACTGGTCGTCGTGGAAAACGGGGATATCAAGTTCTGCGTCAAGACGATCCTCAATTTCAAAGCACGCAGGCGAGGCAATGTCCTCGAGGTTGACGCCACCATACTGCGGCGCCAGCGCCTTCACGGCCGCGATGACGCGCTCGGGATCGGTCTTGCCGACATCGGCTCCGCCCTGACGGCAGCAAGCGAGCGGCACAGGCCACGCGTTCACATCACCGAACGATTTAAAGAGAACGGCCTTGCCCTCCATGACGGGAATCGACGCGGCCGCGCCGAGGTCGCCGAGGCCGAGAATCGCCGTGCCGTCCGAGACGACCGCGACGAGGTTCGGCTTCGCCGTGACATCATAAAGGCTCTTCGGCTCGGCAGCAATCGCCTTCACGGCTTGCGCCACGCCAGGCGTGTACGCGAGCGAAAGGTCGGCTTGCGTCTTGAGAGCCTTCGGCAATGAGACGGCCACCTTGCCGCCCTTGTGATAAGAAAGAACCTCGTCGCGTGTAATCGTCGCCATGTTATGTCTCCTTGGGAATGAATGTGTCGTTAGATTTCAGTTTCGGTAAAAGAGAAGAATGTCACCTTCACATCGTTCGGCTTTAAGAAGTCCACGATGGCGCGCTTTTGCGCATCGTCCATCTTAAAGGTCACCACGATGGAATCAATATTGAGGGCTTGAATCAGTTTCGGCGCGTCTTGGAGTGCGCCCTTCACCTGAAGGCCACCAATGTAATGATCGCGAAGAAGCGGATTATCATCGAGAAGCCCCACGATAACGCGGTGATTACGTGCCGTTGAACGAATGAGCTCACGGCGGAATGACTGGTAGCGAAGCCCCGCGCCGTAGACGAGAATGCGTGAGACATCCTTGCGCACCATAAGCCGCTTCATATCGAGCATATAAAAGAGATCGCGTATGACAAAACGGATGGAACGCGAGCCAGCGAGAAAGAAGAACGAGAGAAAGGCGTAGAGAATCGTGCGTGCGGGAAGCCCCGTCGTTGAGACCGTCGGCGCGACAAACATAAGAAGGCTACCCATGAGCGCGCCGAAAACGGAGGCCGCCAGGAGCACGAGAAAGTTCGAAAGCACGGCGCGCGACCAGACAATCGGATAGATCTTGAAGAAGACAAGTGCGGCAAGCGTCGCCCCCACGCGGAAGACGAGCGCGAGACGAAAGCCCGGGAGGCGAACGTCAATGCCAAGAACCGCGAGCGAGATGAAGACCGCGCCGACGAGGACGACGACATCCAGCACAAGGTAGAACGGCACGGTGAGGCGTGCGCGCCCCTCGCGCGCGCCCTGCGAAAAATCTTGCCGCCGCGCCATCTCACTCAAGATGAGACCCATATCAAAAATCTCAACGCGCGCCATGTCGCGAAAGGCAACAACGGCGATAATCGCAAAAGTGACGAGCCAAACGCCCGCCGCGTGCGATTTCAAAGAAATGGCGACAAACGACAACAAAACGAGGACGCTCGCAAACGCGTAGAGAATCCAAACCGCCTTGCGCTGATTCTGATTCTCATCACGCAGGATGCGGTGGTGAAGGTGATCGGTGTCGGCCGTCATCACGTGGTCATTACCCGCCAGAACGCCCTCCTTTCGCAGAACATGGCGGAGCGAGCGGCGGAGGACGGCAAGGAACGTGTCAAAAACGGGGACGCCCATCGCGAGGATCGGCACGCCAACAGAAACGAGGAACGAGTCGGCCGTGTGCGAGCAAAGCGCGAGCGAGGCGAGGGCAAAGCCGATGAACATCGAGCCCGAGTCGCCGAGGAAGACGGAGGCGGGGTTGTAGTTGTAGCGCAGGAATCCGAGGAGGCCGCCCGCGAAGACGAAATAGGGTAGAAGCCCTGTCATGCCACAGGCGAAGAAGCGCGAGCCTGCGATGCCGACCGTCGCAACGAGCGCGAGCCCCGTCGCGAGACCATCCAACCCGTCAATGAGGTTAAAGGCGTTGACCGCGCCCACAATCCAGAAGACGACAAGCGCGCCGTCAAGCCACCAGGGAAGAGAAGGCCAAATGTCACGGAACGTCAGCCCCACCCACGCCCACGCGAGGAAGGCGATGACAAGTTGACCCAAAAGTTTGACGATGGGCTTAAGACCTCGCTTGTCATCCGCATACCCCAGCGCGACGATAGCGAGCGCGAGCACCATGAGCTTGAGGAAGCGGACGGTCGAGACGGGGAGAATCCACGTCGGCGCATCCGTCCAACAAAGAAGCGCGAGGGCGAGGGGAAGGCTCGTCCCCAAAAAGAGCGCGACACCCCCACCGCGCGGAATCGGGATCGTATTGATGCGTCGCGCGTCGGGCATATCAACGAGACCAAGGCGACGATTCAAGTCACGCACGAGCGGTGTGAGAACAACCGTCAACAAAAGTGGGACGGCGAACGCGATGGCGCAAACAAGAAACTTTGACATCGTCTCGTTCATTTCATCGCCTCCTCAAGTTGAGAAAGGAACGCCTCAAGCCGCACCTCGTCCATGACGGATGTGTGAACACTCACCATCGCCCAGCGGTCAATACGGCAGAAGAGCGAACGATCGAGGATGTCGCGAAAGATGCGCGAGACATGCGATGCGGTCGAAAAGCCCGCCTGATTGAAAAACGTGTAGGCGAAGCGGTGTGTGGACGTGCGCGCCGAGAGGACGAGAAAGCGCCAGGGCGTCGCACCAACGAGCCGCGTCTCGGGTGAGGACATCGCAAACCCCTGCGAAGGCAGGCAGAGCTCAGGACGATGAATCGAGTTCTTGGACGCACCGCCGATGACGAGCGAGACGGCAAAGAAGTGGCCGTCCGAGGCCGTGTAGAGACGCTTTTCGATGTGCGTGTCGGCCGGAAGCGTTGTCAACTCAGCCTCGCTCGCTGGAAGAATCTCCGACGAAAAGCCCGGCATCTCAACGAGCGCGGCCTTCGGAACCTCTGCGAGCGTCGTCTCGGGCGCAAGGGGCAAAATAACCATCACGGCGGCAACGAGACACGTCGCCATGAGCGCGAGCGGCAAGTCGGCGCGCGTCGGCGCGGCGGGCATCGCCTCACCCTTCTCTTCTTTCTTCTTTGGCGCGGGGAGATACTTCATAAGCCACGTCACACCCTCGCCACACGCAATCATGAGCGCAATGGCCGAGAGGAAAACAACATAGCCCGAGTAGTCGTGATAGAAGCCCGTCGCAAATTCCTGTGAGGCGTAGGTGCCGACCAAGCAAATCGTAAGAATGCGCACGACGTTGCCAATGATTGCAAGCGGCACGGAGCACGCGAAGAGAAGCGCGCGGCCGAGAAGCGTCTTCTGCGTGAAGTAGGCGTAGCCCGCCGTGAGAGCCATGAGCGCAAAGATGGAGCGAAGCCCTGAACAGGGCGCGGCCACATCAATTGAAAATGAGCCATCTGAAGAAGCCAAAAACGTTCCCCGTGTGACGATGTCCGCGCCAACGCCCTTTAAGATGGCCGCCGCCGTCCCTGTCGCAAAGAGGCGCAGATGAATCGTAATCACATCCAGAAACGTCGCGAGCGGCAAGCAGAAGAGGAGGAAGAGCGCGGGGAAGAGAACACGTTTCGCCGTTCGCGCGCCAAAAAACGCCCAAGGAACCGTCACGAGAAGACCGATGAGAGCGAGCATCTCAAAGCGAACTTGGATGCCGCGCACGCCGAGAAACGCGAGGAGAAGAAATGGGATCGTCGCGAGAAGACCGACGAGACTCGACGCGCCCAAGGACGCGCGAAGTTGATGACGCTCAACGAAGAGGACGTAAAGCGAGAAGAGTGGCACATACCAACCAAAGGAAAGATCCTCAAGCCCATCCCGAAAAAGCGAGGGCGCATGCGAGAAGAGGAGCGCCTGAAAGCCCCAAACCATCAGCGCGCCAACGGCAGCGAGAAGCGCGATTTTGATGTGGCGCACCTTCATCGTGCCTCCTTCTCGGCCGTGACAAGCCAATGCGGCATCGGCGGCGGCACCTTCTCTGTCGCGCCCGGGAAAAGCCCCGCCTCACGCATCCACGTCTTCAGCTCCTCATCCGAGAAGACCCAGCCATTCGTCGTTGTGAGCGCCATGTTGACGGCGAAGAGCGCGGAAAATGTCGGCGCGGTGCGCGTTGAATCGGTCATCATGTCAAGAACATAGACGCGCCCCCCAGGACGAAGCGCACGTTGGGCGCGGCGCAAAATCTCAACACTGTCTTGCGGCGACTCTTGATGAAGCGCGCCAAAGATTGTGACGGCGTCGTAGGCCTCCTTCTCGTATTCGTCCACATGGTAGTCGCCCACGCGGCATTCGATGCGATCGGAAAGCCCCGCCGCCTCAACATAGTTTCGCGCCTCGTCAGAAATCGCCTTCAAGTCAACCGTGACACAGTGAAGCGTGGGGTATTTCTTCGCAAGCAAGATCGCGAAAGCACCAGGCCCCCCCGCGAGATCGAGAAGTTTGAGATTTTGTCCTTCGCGCGCGCGTGGCAAGTCAATCATCCCGACGGTGCCGCGCCCGATGCTCATCGCGCGCGCGTACATTGATGCGGCAAACGCCTTCGTGCGCGCGGCATCCTCGCCGAGATGACGCGCGGGCGACTCAACGCACGCATTCGTCTTCACGAGTTCAGAAAGCCGACCCCAAAGCGGATAGACATCGGCGTTATATTTCAACGCCTTCGTGAGGTCCGCCGCGCCGCCACGCACAAGCGCGAGTCGACTCGCCGATGTATTCGCGTAGACGCGAGAGGCGTCCTTTTCAAGAAGCCCCTCAGCGACACATGCGTCCAGAAGAAGCCGAAGCCCGCGCGGCAGATGACCCTCACGAACGCCCTTCAAGTCGCCCGACTCAATGCGCGTGAAGACATCCGCCTCCACCGCCGCAAAAAGCACCGCGCTCCCGTAAAAGGCGCTCGCAAGATCAACAATCTCCTGAACCGACTTCATCTACCGTTAGCGAAGACGCTTGATCGCGCCGAACTTGCAGACCTGCGTGCAGTGCTTGCAGCCCGCGCACTGATTAGCATCAATCTTCATCTGGAAGTGGCCGGGGCGAATCTCCGCGCCGCGCGTGATCGCTGGGCAGCCGAGTTGGAAGCACGCGCCGCACGCCTTGCACTTTTCCGCATCGACTTCGCAAAGCCCTTCCTTCGTGAGCTTCGCCGCAATGCGGCACGGCGCGTAGGCAATGATGAGCGCCGGCTCGTCGCCGTCCATCGCGTCCTTCAGCACCGTCTCGAGCGCGGCGAGGTCGTCCGCCGAGACCTTCGCGACCTTCTTGTAGCCGCAGGCCTTCGCGATGTCCGCGATCTCCGTGACGGGCGCGGCGTCGCCGGCGAGCGTCTTGCCGGTGCCAGGGTTGTCCTGGTGGCCCGTCATCGCCGTGATGCGGTTGTCGAGGACGACCGTCGTCACGGGCGTGCCGTTGTAGAGCGCGGAGAGGATGCCGGTCATGCCGGAGTGGAAGAACGTCGAGTCGCCGAGAACCGCGCAGATGCGTCCCTTGAGACCCGCCTTCTTCATGCCTGCGGCGTTGCCGATCGACGCGCCCATACAGATCGTCGTGTCCATCGCCGAGAGTGGAGGAAACGCGCCGAGCGTGTAGCAACCGATGTCGCCCGTCACCGTCGCGCCGAGCTTATGAAGCGTGTAGAAGACGCCGCGATGTCCGCAGCCCGCGCAGAGGACTGGCGGACGCGTCGGGAGCCCTTCGGGGACTTCCTTCGCCTTCGCAGCCGGCACATCGCCGAGGAGCTCGTGGCGCAAGTTCTGGATGCGGTCGGCGTTGAGCTCGAGCATGTTGAGCTCCGTCTCGTGCGCGACGACCTTGAGCCCCATCGCCTTGATCTGGTCTTCGAGGAACGGATCCAGCTCCTCGACGACGAGCAGCTTCTCGACGCCCTTCGCGAAGTCCGCGACGAGAGCCTTCGGGAGCGGATTCGTCCAGCCGAGTTTCAGCACCGGCACGTCGGGGAAGATCTCGCGCACATACTGGTAGGCGACGGCACTCGTCACGATGCCGAGACCCTTCGCCGCGTCGGAAATCTTGACGCCGTCCGCGGGCATGACGACCTTGTTGAACGCGGACGCACAGGCGGCACTCTCCATCGCCTTCGTGCGCTCCTGCGCGTGGAGGCGCTGAGACGGCGAGAACGCCGGCACGGGGATGTTGTGGCGAATATCCTTCTTGTAGGGAAGAAGCGGATGCGGCGCGGGATTAAAATCGCCCAAGTCAACGAGTGATGCCGAGTGGCTCGTGCGCGTCGTGAGGCGCAGGATGACAGGGACTTGGAACTTCTCGGAGAGTTCAAACGCCGCGCACGTCATGTCGTAGGCCTCCTGCGAGTCAGACGGCTCGAGCAAAAGTGCACGGGCGAACTTCGCGAGGTTGCGGTTATCTTGCTCGTTCTGCGAGGAGTGCATGCCAGGATCGTCCGCCGAGACAAGCACGAAGCCGCCCAAGGGGCCAACGTAGGTGAAGGTCATGAGCGGATCCATCGCGACGTTGAGACCGACGTGCTTCATCGCCGTTAGGGCGCGGGCACCCGCCATGGACGCGCCGACCGCCGTCTCGACGGCAACCTTCTCGTTCACCGCCCACTCGCACTTGATCGTCGCCTTGAACTTCGCGATGTTCTCAAGGATCTCCGTCGACGGGGTCCCGGGATACGCGGACGCCACAATGCAACCCGCCTGCGCGGCCGCGTGCGCGACCGCCTCGTTCGCACTTAAGAATTTCTTCATTCTGTTCTCTCCTTAAGAATAAGTATACTATTATACCAAAAACCAGCCGCCTTGGACTCTGGCGGAAATATGCTATAATACGTGACGAATGAAACGTCCTCTCTCCATGACGCAAAAGGCTAGACGAATCGAGGCTTACGCCCTCCTCTTCGTCTGCGCGTTGACAGGTTGCCGAACGATTGATGACCGACTCGCCGTCGCCGAGACACCGCGCGAAGTCGCCCAAGCCGTTGCCGACTACTATGTGCAGGATGCGGACGACGAGAGTTGCGCCGTCGCCCTCGTCCTATCAAACCGCGTTGTCTTCGCGTCCGCTGGCTCTGCCGACGAACATTCGATCTTTCGCATTGCCTCGCTCTCAAAACTCTTCCTCCACCCCATTCTTCTGAAACTTCACGACGAAAGGCGCCTCGACCTTGACCGCCCCGTGTTGTCCGTCTCAACACTCAACCTCCCGCCCGAATACGGATGTGTCACCTTGCGCGACCTTCTGCTCAATCGGAGCGGCCTTCCACGCGAATTCATCGTTCGTTGGGAGCCGTTTGACATGATAACCGCCTTCTCATGTGGCTTCTTTGGAACGCACGTCTACGCCGCATTTGACACGCGCGAATCCTTTGCGAAAATGACCTGGCGCCCTTGGTGGCGGCACGCCATCAAGGCGCGGCGCGAACTCTATTCCAACGTGGGCTTCGGGCTTCTCGGAACCGCCGTTGAAGATGCGCTCGGTCTCTCTCTTGAGGAAATTCTGCGACAAGAACTAACAACGCCACTTGGCCTCAACGATACAACCTACGAGCCCTTGGACGCGCAAACAAATCGTCTGACGCGCGCCTGCGCGGGGCACCTTCCCTGGCTCATCCGCCGTCGGCACGATGTCCCCGACCACCGCCTCGGCGACGCCTTGCGCGCGACAGGCGGTCTTTTCTCATCCGCCGCCGACTGCGCGACGGCCTTCGCCGCCTACTGGCCAGTCATTGACGCGCAAATGCGCGAACGCGAGATTTCGGCATACGCCGACGAGGACGTGTTCGGCCTTCTGCGCGTCAAAGTCCTCGCATCAGGGCGGCGCATTCTCTATCGAAGTGGAATGATTTACGGCGGCGCATCATTCGTGGGGTTTGACCCCGAGACGCGCGCCATCGTCATCATCTTGCGCAATGTGACGAGTTGGCCTGACAACCGCGGTTTTGCCGTCATGGAGAGGCTTCTGGCGTCTTCCTATGAGACGGGGCCATAAACGCGAATGGCATCGCGGAAGGCGGAACGAAAAACAGCGGGCGAGAACTCAGCGGCGCGAGCGCGGCAGTCGGCCGAGTTGAACGACGCGGCACGCGCCTCAAACGACTCAATCGCGGCGCACAGCGACGCGACCGTCTGCTCGCCGAAGAAAAGTCCCGTCTTTCCATCGATGACCGTTTCTAACGCGCCGCCGCGTCCGTAGGCAATGACGGGCGTGCCAGCGGCCTGCGCCTCAAGCGGGACAATGCCGAAGTCCTCAAGACCTGGAAAGAGCAACGCTCGCGCCTCGGCATAGGAACGGCGCAACTCTTCGTCGCGGGTGCGGCCTCGGAATGTGATGAGCGGGCTGCCGTTCGCAAGTTTCTGGAGACGCTCCGTCCCCGCGCCGACGACGACGAGTTTGCGATTCATACGCAGGCACGCCGCGATGGCAATCTCGGGATGCTTGTAGTGGACGTTCTGTCCAGCGAGAAGGTAGTAGTCCTTCTTCTCGTAACGCCCTTGCGA
>CAVHJW010000013.1:0-23062 GCA_963636335.1 bacterium | reverse complement strand
CCGTCCGGTCCTTGTAGCAGCCGAGCGGATAGAACGGAATCATCTTCTCGTCGACGAACTGGCACGCCTTGTCCGGCGTAAGGCCCCAGTTGGTCGGGCACGTCGAGACGACCTCGACGAGCGAGAAGCCCTTGCCCTCGACCTGCGTCTTGAACGCCTTGAGGATCGCCTTCTTCGCCTGGCGGACGTGCGCGACGGAGTTGACCGCGACGCGCTCCAAATAGGCCGGCGCGTCGAGCGTCGCGAGGAGCTCGCAGATGCGGATCGGCATGCCCTGCGTCTTCGGGTCGCGTCCATACGGCGAGGTCTGCGTGACCTGGCCGACCAGCGACGTCGGCGCCATCTGGCCGCCCGTCATGCCGTAGATCGCGTTGTTGATGAAGATGATCGTCACGTTCTCGCCGCGGCAGGCGGTCGAGACCGTCTCGCAGAGGCCGATGGACGCGAGGTCGCCGTCGCCCTGGTAGGTGAAGACGACGTGGTCGGGGAGCGAGCGCTTGACGCCCGTCGCCACGGCCGGGGCGCGCCCGTGCGACGCCTCGATCATGTCGCAGCGGAAGTAGTCATACGCCATCACCGAGCAGCCGACCGGCGCGATGCCGATCGTCTTGCCCTCGATGCCGAGCTCGTCGATCGCCTCGGCGACGAGACGGTGCACGATGCCGTGCGTGCAGCCCGGGCAGTAGTGATACGGAACGTCCGTGAGGGACTTCGGCTTCTGGAAAACAATGGCCATCTTACTTCGCCTCCTTCTTGATCGCCGCGAGCACTTCGTCCGCGCTCGGGATCATGCCGCCGACGCGGTTGCACATCGCGACCGGCTTCGAGCAGTTGATTGCAAGCTTCACGTCCTCGTTCATCTGGCCCATGTTGAGCTCGACGGTGAGGAAGCTCCTGACCTTCGCCGCCGCCTTCGCGAGCGGCTCCTTCGGGAACGGGTAGAGCGTGATCGGACGGATCATGCCGACCTTGATGCCCTCCTTGCGCGCGGCGACGATCGCGTTCTTCGCGACGCGCGCCGTGATGCCGACGGAGACGACGCAGATCTCCGCGTCGTCCATCAGGTATTCCTCCCAGCGGCACTCCTCCTTCTCGAGCTTGGCGTAGCGCGCGAAGCGCTCGTAGTTCGTCTTCTCGAGCTCGTCGGGCTTGAGGTAGAGGGAGTTCACGATGTTGTGCTCGCGCTTCATCTCGGTGCCCGTCGTCGCCCACGGCTTCGTCGCGGGGATCGTCTCGGGATCGACCGTGTCCGTCGGCAGGACCACGGGCTCCATCATCTGGCCCATCGTGCCGTCCGCGAGGAGCATCGCCGGCATGCGGTATTTCTCGCCGAGCTCGAACGCGAGGCGCGTCATGTCCGCCATCTCCTGCACCGTCGCCGGCGCGAGGACGATGATGTGGAAGTCGCCGTGGCCCGGCCCGCGGGTCATGAAGAAGTAGTCGGACTGCGACGGCTGGATGCCGCCGAGGCCCGGGCCGCCGCGCTGGACGTTCACGATCAGCGCCGGCAGGTCGGCGCCCGCGAGGTAGGACATGCCCTCGGCCTTCAGCGAGATGCCCGGCGAGGAAGACGACGTCATCGCGCGGCGACCCGTCGAGGCGCAGCCGTAGACCATGTTGATCGCGGCGATCTCGCTCTCCGCCTGGAGGAACGTGCCGCCGATCTTCGGCATGCGCTTGGCCATGTAGGCCGCGACCTCGGTCTGCGGCGTGATGGGATACCCGAAATAGTGGCGGCAGCCGCAGCGGATCGCCGCCTCGGCGATCGCCTCGTTGCCCTTCATCAATACCTTTTCGCTCATCTTGGAATTACCTTTCGACGGTGATCACGCAGTCGGGGCACATGATCGCGCAGCTCGCGCAGCCGACGCACTTCGACTCATCCGTGCACTCAACGGGGTTATGACCCTTGTGGTTGAGACGTGTTTTGGACAATGACAAGATCTTCTTGGGACACGCCGTCACGCACAGACCGCACCCTTTGCAGAGATCCTCTTTGAATGTCAGTTTAGCCATTCTTGCTTCTCCTTGATTAGCCGTCTATTATATCAAATTTACCGTGCCCTTCTCAATGGCAAATCGCGGCCCGAAAAACGGTCAGAGCGGCGCGTCCATTTCTTGAAGAACGGCCGCGACAATTTCACGGAGGCGGCCTGTCAGACGCTTGCGAATCTGATAGAGATTATCGCGCGTAAGCCCGTGGAGCGCACAGACCTCGTCCGTATCCTGCCCGTCAACGCAACTTGCGACAAACGCCGCGTAATGTTCGGGTTTGACATCCACCTTCAGCCGTCGAAGAGCCTCCTCAAGCGCAGCCGCCTGCCACTCGCGAACAAGAAACGCCTCGTCATCGTCCTGCCCCGCTTGTGCCGCCACCTCCGCGCCGTAAGCCGCCTTCAGCGCCACATCACGCTTGCTGGCGCGAAGCTTGTCCATAATGCGCCAATTGACGAGACCGGCGAGATACGACCGAAAGCGCCCCTTCGCGCGATCGTATTCAAATGTCGGCAAGGTGCGCGCGAAATCCGAAAAAACGCTCTGAACGACGTCGTCCGCATCTTCGTCACTAAGCCCCCTCGCGCGCGCGATGGAGAACACGAAGCCCGCATAGAGGTCGAAAAGTCGCTTCCACGCCGCCTCGTTCTGGGTGTCAACAACGGCCTTTAAGAGGCTTGAACGCGTTGTCTCGTTTCTAAAATACCGATAAGTCATTTATGAGAATTCTCCGGCGCGCGCTTTGACTCTTCCGACAGTCTGCGAGCCTCCTTTGATATTTTCTTACTGGTGGCCATAATTTTGAACCACGCATTCGTGCGAACATCCGCCACGGTCTCGTCCCGCATCTTCAAAATCCTTCTCTCCTCCGCCTCCTGCTTCTGCTTTAAGGCCTCAACTTCCTTCTGCAGTTTCTCGTTGGCTCTTTCCATCTCTTTCAGAGCCTCCTGAGCAGATGCCACATCCGCAGATGACGGCTGACGAGACGAAGATACTTCAGCCCGGCGCCATTCCCGACCGATTAAAAAGACGGCAGAGGCCAGAAGGAAGATAATGACGAGAACAAGAAGAACGCGCCCTACAATCTTCTTGACCCTCTCTGCACGAGAAACTGCGACCTTGAAATGGAGCCGCCGAACATCCTTGAGCATCGCCTTGGCGGACTGATACCGCCGAGCAGGTGTCTCGTCCGTCGCCTTGTTAAGAATGCGCCACCACGCGGCAAACTGCGGTGCGCCCGTGTCTGCTTCCGCCGCCGGACCCTTGGCCAGATCCTCAACGCGACGGCCGAAGCTCGCCGCCTTCAGCACGAGCCCGAGGCTATAAATATCGCTCGCAGACGAGGTGAACCTCTCGGGCGGCACATAGCCTGGTGTCCCAACGAGCGATGTCGCGCTCGCCTCCTCAACGACAAGCCCAGGGTCGGAAAGAACGGGCTTTCCCCCGACATACAGGACATTCGCGGGCTTGATATCACGATGCAAGAGATGATGCTTCTGCAAGGTAACAAGCCCCTCTGTAAGCGCAAGCGCCAGGTCGACGGACTCCGCCAGCGACAACGCCTTCTCGCCTGCGATGACACTTGCGAGCGTCTTTGGACGATAGGCATCCATCGCAACGGACGAGTCGGCGAACTCGTCATCCGCGAGATCCATCACCGTATAGAAGCCCCAATCCACCTCAACGAGCTCGCGCATACGAACGAGCCCCCTCTGCGGGGGAATCTCACGAAAGAGTTTCGCGCCACGCCGTTCACGCGCGTAACATTCGTCCGTGATGTCGGCGCGGCGGCAGACCTTCACGGCCGCGCGCGCGCCCTCCGCGTTGACGGCAAGATAGACGATACCATACGCGCCGCGCCCGATCTCGCGTTCCAGCCGCCACGTGCCGCACGTATTCTGCTCTAACAAATTCATCCGTGTCGTCGCGACTCTTATGACACTTTCGCCTCGCGCGCCGCAAGCGTCTCAAGATCCGCCGCAGTCACAGGCTCGCGAAAATAGTTGTAGTTGAGGACCCACTTCGACGGATGGCGGCGAATGACCCTCTCAAGCATCGTCGCGCACCGCTGCGTCGTCCGCCACACATCACGCGCCTCGTCGGGCGAGATGACGCCGACAACCTCGCAGCGATAGCGTCCGTCCGCAAGAGGCCGCGACCAGGCGACGACAATTGGCGCCTTCGCCTTCGCGGCAAAGAACGCCGGCGCGGCGGAGACGGGCAAGGGGCGACCGAAGAAGCGAATCCAGAGGCCGCCCTTATCTGGCGCGACCGTCTGATCAACGAGGAGGCCGAGCGACTTACCCGCCTTGATGCCCGCCATGAGCGGCTTGAACGCGCCGTCCGCCGAGACGATCTCCTGTCCAATCGAGCGCCGCGCCTTCATGAGGAGGCGCGTCATGCCACGCGTACCAATGTCCTTGGCAACAGACATCATGGGGTGCCCTTCAAGAAACGCGAGTTGCGAAAGAATCTCCCAGCAACCGAGATGCGCCGAGACCGTGACAGCGGGACGGTTCTCTTGAAGAAACGTCTTTCCCTTTTCGCACATTTCGCCGACACGCTTCACGCGCTTAACGGCATCGCGGCACGTCCAAAAGGCATGGCCGACCGTCCGCGCCATGTTTCGATACGAGCCACGAATGATCCTTTCTTCACGTTTTGTTGGGTCATAGGGCGCGTGGTCGATGTCAAAGGTGCTCGTTCCCTCCGCGCCGCGGCAGGTACCGAGGATGACGCGAAGCGTCTCGAGCGAGCGGCGACGTCCGATGCGGTCGAAGGAATACATGACCCATGCGGCGAAGTCGCAAACGGCGAGTAGCGCGCGATGCGGAAGCGATGTCATAATGAGGTAACCGAGGCCAATCCCCATCCACGCGAACGGAAGCTCAATCGCGTGCTTAAGGCGCTTTCGGCGACAACGCCGCTCCCAAAGTATCTCCCTATCCGCTTTCTTGTCTTTTGATGACATATCTCTCAATTATACCAAAAGACACGCGCCTTCAAACGCACACGTTCTTCGGAATCGCGACTTCGAGGAGAAGCGGGCCCTTGGTGCGGCGCGTACGGCGAACCGCCGCGCCCAGCGACGCCTCGTCCGCAACGCGCACCGCCTTTACGCCACACGCTTCAGACATCTTGACGAAATCGGGAACGGGCAAATCCGTTGCGAAATAACGCGCGCCGTAGCTTTCTTTCTGCATCTGGCGAACAAGCCCGAGCGCGTGGTTCACAAAGACAACGAACGTCACATTGAGATTCAACTCCGCCGCGACAATAACCTCTTCAAATGTCATCTGCGCCCCGCCGTCGCCGAGGAACGCGACAATGCGTGCGTTCGGCCGCGCGATGGCCGCGCCAATCGCCGCGGGAATGCCGAAGCCCATGGCGCCCATACCGCCAGAGGTGAGAAAGTGGCGCGGACGGACGTGGCGATAGCCGCGCGCGACCAGAAGCTGATGTTGTCCAACATCTGTGACGACGATCGTCTCGTCCTTCGCACCATCAGAGAACGTGGCGACGACGGAGGTTGGATCGACCGCGCCTTTGAACGTCTTCTTGGGCGTGTGTGCACGGCGTGTAAATGACGCGCACCACGATGCATGTGTCGCGGGGAGGATGCGCGAATTGACGACCGTCAGAAGATCCTTAACATCTGCAACGATGCCGAGGGCGACCGCAACATTCTTGTCAATCGCGCTCGGATCACAATCAACATGCACAATTTTTGCCTCACGCGCGAACGTCGCAACATCGCCCGTTGTGCGGTCATTAAAGCGAACACCGAGAGCGAGCACGAGGTCGGCCTCGCGTAGCGCGCGATTCGCGGCGGACGTTCCATACAGGCCCGACATGCCGAGCGCGAGCGGATCGCGCTCATCAATGGCACCAATCCCCATCATCGTCGTCGTGACAGGAATGCCCGCCTTGTGCGCAAGGGCGGCAACATCGCCCGAGGCCTCAGCCGCAATGACGCCGCCGCCCGCGAGAATGAGTGGCTTTTTCGCTTCGTTGAGCATCTTCGCGAGGCGGCTGACCTCGCGCGGCGTCGCGAAAACCTCGGGATGATACGCACGCAACGAGACGCGCTCAGGATACGCCGCCGTCGTGAGCGCCTGCTGGCAGTCGCGCGGCACGTCAATGACGACGACGCCAGGCTTGCCATGCGTTGCGATATAGAACGCCTGGGCGACCGTCTCAGGAATCTCGTCCGCCGACTTGACGAGAAAATTGTGCTTGGAGACGGCGCGTGTGAGCCCCGTCGTGTCTGCTTCTTGGAAAGCGTCTGTGCCAATTTGCGAAAGCGGGACCTGCCCGCAAACGAGGACGAGCGGCACGCCATCCATATTCGCGCAACCAAGCCCCGTGATCGTGTTCGTAAGGCCCGGCCCGCTCGTGACGAGGACGACGCCCGGCCGCCCAGAGGCGCGCGCGTAGCCGTCCGCCATGTGTGTCGCGCCTTGCTCGTGACGGCCGAGGACAAAGCGAAATGTCGCCGTTCGCGCCGCGTCAAAGATATCGAGGACATTGCCACCCGGATAGCCGAAGACAACGTCAACGCCCGCGCGCTCAAGCGCCTCAACAAGGGCTTTCGCGCCCGTTCGCTCGCCGTTCAGCCTCATCGGAATGCGAGGGCCTTTCCGTCTTTTGAGACGCGCGCTTTCATCTTCGCCTTCGTCTTGCCCGCGAGGACGAGATCCGCGAGCGGATCCTCCACATAGTCTTGCACGACGCGCCGAAGCGGGCGTGCACCAAGAGCGCGATCAAGACCCTTGTCGAGCAAGAAGTCGAGCACCTTGGCATCAAACGAAAGCGCGAGGTGCGAGGCCTTGAGCCGTTCGGAGAGCGCGTTCAGTTCGAGCCCAAGCACTTTCTTTAGATCCTCGCGCTCAAGCTTGCGGAAGACGACCGTTTCGTCGAAGCGATTCAAGAGCTCGGGGCGAAACGTTCTCTTCGCCTCGGCGAGGAGTTTCTCCTTAAGGACATCATAACTCGTGTCGGCCGTTTCTTTCGCGAAGCCGAACGAACGACCCTCACGCGCGAAGTCGAAGCCGAGGTTCGCCGTGCAAATAATAATTGTATTACGGAAGTCGATGACGCGACCCTGCCCATCGGTGAGACGCCCCTCATCGAGAATTTGCAAGAGCATGTTGCACACGTCGCCATTCGCCTTCTCGAACTCATCGAAGAGGACGACCGAATAGGGACGGCGACGCACCTTCTCGGTGAGTTGCCCGCCCTCATCATAGCCGACGTAGCCAGGCGGCGCGCCAACGAGACGAGACGAGGCATAACGCTCTTGAAACTCGGACATATCAAGCGTGACAAGCGCTTTCTCGTCACCGTAGACGCGCTCGGCGAGCATTTTTGCAAGGTAGGTCTTGCCGACACCCGTCGGTCCCAAAAAGAGGAATGAGCCGATGGGCCGCTTCGGGTCCGCAAGAAGCGCACGTGAGCGACGAAGGGCGCGCGAGATTGCGCCGATGGCCGGATCCTGACCGACAACAACGGCACTGAGCGATGATTCCATCTTGAGGAGCCGCTCGGCCGTCGCCGCGTTCATCTTTTCAACGGGCACGCCGCTCATGAGAGCCACCGTCTCGGCGACATCTTCCGCCGTGGCATCAATCGGCATTTCAAGATGCGTCTCCTTCCAAGCCTTGAGCGCCTCTTGGAAATGCGCGGTTGCCTCACGCAACTCCGTGCGCAAGTTGGCGGCCGCGTCAAAGTCGCCGCCTGAAACAACATCATCTTTTCGACTGCGCAAAAGGTCAATGCGTTCTTGCGCCTCGGTAAGCGCCTTAGGCCGCGCACTCGCCGCCGCGCGAAGCCGCGCACCCGTCTCGTCCATGGCGTCAATCGCCTTGTCGGGGAGTTGGCGCGCGGGCAGGTAACGCGCCGTCAGCTCAACGGCCGCACGCAGAGCCTCCTTCGTGAAGCGCACCGTGTGGTACTCGGCGTATTTGGGCGCGAGCCCCTCCAAGATCTCAACCGCCTCGCCGACGGATGGCTCGTCGACCGTGACCGATTGGAAGCGGCGCTCAAGCGCGGCATCCTTCTCAATCGACTTGTGATATTCCTTCAACGTCGTCGCGCCGACGCACTGCAACTCACCGCGCGCGAGGGCGGGCTTCAAGATGTTCGCAGCATCCATCGCGCCTTCTGCGCCACCCGCGCCGACCATCGTGTGAATTTCGTCCAAGAAGAGGATGATATTCCCCGCACGATTCGTCTCGTCAATAACACGTTTGAGGCGTTCCTCAAACTGCCCGCGATACTGCGTGCCCGCGACGAGGCGCGCGAGGTCAAGCGCGATGACGCGCTTCGTCTGGAGGCGCTCGGGAACCTCGCCGCGATGAATCGCGAGCGCGAGACCTTCGACAACGGCAGTCTTACCGACACCCGCCTCGCCAACAAGCACGGCATTATTCTTCGTGCGGCGCGAGAGAATTTGGACGATGCGTTTAAGTTCCTTCGCGCGTCCAATGACAGGGTCCAGTTTGCCGTGACGTGCAAAATCGGTCAAGTCTCGCCCGAAAGCGTTGATCGTCGGCGTCTTTTGCTGCTTGCCATTCTCGCCCGTCTGGTCGGGAGTCTCCTTCGCCGCCGCGTCGCCGTCCTTCGCGCCTTTGTCGGCAGCGCCCGTTCCCTGACTTTCGGCCGCAATAAACTTTTCAAGGGTGACGCCCGCATTATAGAGAAGCTGCGAAACAACGTTCTCCCCTTCCTTCAGCATGGCGATAACGAGGTGCACCGTGTTGACCGCGTTCCCTTCGCCGGCCTCAAGAGACGCCAGCTCAAGAACTTTACGCGTCCGTGCTGAAGGCGGCAACAGGCCACGCTGGAGTGTAGAAGCCCCCGCTTCGCCCTCAACCATCTGCTTCAAGGACTCGGTGAGATCCTCCTTCGAAAGCCCAAGTGTCTTCAGTCGTGCGAGCGCGCCGCAGTCAGGCAGGGCGAGAAGCGAGAGAAAAATGTGCTCGCAACCGATGTGGTCGTGCCCCATCTGGCGCGCGCAGCTCATGGCCGCGTTGAGCGCGTCGGCCGCATGTTTAGAGAACGTCATTGAGCATCACCCCTTCGAATCGCCTGTTCATCTCGTCGGCGCGTTCGCCCTCAATGCGGTCGCGCTCTTCCTCAGAAATCTCCTCGGTCGAAACCGTGAGGTCAATTTCCTCCATCATTTTTTCAATCTCCTTGAGCGTGATGCCATCAAGCATCCGCTCACGCGCGGCGAGGCGCAAAGGCGAGAGGAGATCAAAGAGCTCTTCGCCCGACAAGAAGCGGCAGTTCTTCAGAATCGCAAGCGCGCGGCAGAGCGCATCGCCAAAGAGGCGCGGCAATTCCGTCCTGAGGCGAACGCGCGCATTGTGCTCCTCGCGCAGAAGATCTTGTGCAACGCGCTTGGCGCGGTCGCTCGCGTCCTGATAGAGAAGAAGGAAGACGTGCCCCACATCAATGTGACTGTTCGGCGAGACAGGCTTCAGCTCCATGCCGAGCGCGTGAAGGGCGCGGTGAACAGCCTCCAGTTCGCCGATCAGGTGAAGCCCCTCCAAGTGGAAGCCGCCGTGAATGCGATATTCAGCGGGGGCGCGGCTTGCGGAGAGTTCTTGCATCTTCGGCGCATTCACCTTCTTCTCGCTTGGCTCGCCCGCCTTTTCGATTTCGCTGACCATGTCCTGAACGGCATCAACGAGCGCGTTCAAGAACGGCGGCGGCGTTTCGTCCGACTCATCAGAGGCGGGGTGAATCTCCGTAATGCTCAACGACACGCCTGGTGGTAGGCCCGTCACCTTGCGTGTGCGCTGACTGCGTGCCTTCTTCTTCGCACGCTCCGCCGCCGCGCACGCCGCACAGACGTACAACTCGCCGTCCTCCGACGCGCCTTCTGGGATGAACACCTCCTGTGCATCCGCCTGATGACAAATCTCGCACTTCATTTGAATTGGATATTATACCATATAAAGCGCGTCCGACAAAGTGCCCAAGACGTTTTTGCGTTTTTGCGTCATTTTTGATATACTAGGTAGCAATCAAACGGAGGGATGGCAGAGTGGTTGATTGCACCGGTCTTGAAAACCGGCGGGCCCAAAAGGTCTCGGGGGTTCGAATCCCTCTCCCTCCGCCACGTGAGAACAACCACGTGCACCCCACCCCCGCAGATGACACACATCTGCTGAGGTGTGTGAATGTTTAGACCCTAGGTTGCGGTGACAAGCCTCAACCCTCAAGCGCGTCGAGACGCTCGGCGATGTTGCCGATGTGGCGGTTCACATCGCGGATTCCCGAGAGAACCGAGAGAAACGCCGTGTCGTGAACGCCTTCGCTCGCCGTGTCGTGAAAGATGGTGCGCGAGTAATCCTTCGAGACTTTGCGTGCGGCCTGCCGAATAATCGTCTCCGTTTCATCAGGCGCCTTCGCAAGGGGTGTCCCCTTGCGGAGCGCCTGCACCGTCTCAAGCGCGAACGCACGCAGAAGCCCGATGACCTCATTCGTCGCCGAAAGGAGATCGTCGCTGAGCCCATGGTGTTGGACGTGTGATGTCTTACGGTAGAATTTGACAGCAATATCGGAAATGCGCTCAGCATCGTTCACGCAGTGGACGAGGTCTGGGAGAGCCTGCGCCTGGCGTTCGGTGAGCTTGTGCTGCGATAGCGCGACAAGGTAATCGCGAATGCGCGACTGCATCTCGTCGATTTCTTTTTCGGCATTCTGGATAGACTCTTCGTCGACCATCGCACGACCGAGGCAGTTGTTGAGCGCGACCGATGAAATCGTCCACGCGCGGCGCGTCATATCGGCGAGCGCGAGACGCACGGCGTGAAGCGCAAGCGCGGGTGTTGCGAGGAGGTGTGGTTCCAAGACCTGCACGTTCGTTGTCTTGTCGTCGCGGATAAGAACACGGCAGAACTTCGCAATGAGCGGAATGAACGGTGTCTGAATAATGACGTTCGTCACATTGAAAATGGTGTGCGCCATGGCGACATGACGACCCGGCGCGTCACCCGCAAGGCCGTCGCCCTCTGTGCAGAGGTTCACGAGGTGGAAGAAGACTGGCGCGGCGCGGCCCTTCTCATCTGCGAAGACGAGGCCGAAGCTCAAGACGACGAGAATCGTGCCGAAAATATTGAAAAGCGCGTGCGCGAGCGCCGTTCGACGCGCGTTCGCATTGCCGCCAATGGACGCGAGCGCGGCGGTGACCGTCGTACCGATGTTGTCGCCAAGAACAATCGGAATCGCCGTCCAAAGTGAGATAACCCCTGTTTGAGCCAGCGCAATGGTGATACCGATTGTTGCCGACGAGCTCTGGACAATCAGCGTGCAAATCGTGCCAACGGCAATCGCGCCAAGAACAGAGAAAATCGGCAGGTAACCGCTCGGACCTGGCGTGCAGTCGAAGAGCGAGAAGAACGAGACGAAACCCTCCTTGCCAGAGAGGATCTTCAACTCGGCCGACATCATCGTCATGCCGAAAAAGAGAAGACCGAAGCCCAGAATCGTGCGCCAGAAGCCGCGTGCGACGGTCTTGCGCGCAATCATGAGACCCGCGACACCGAGTGTAATCGCGGGCAACGCAAGATCGTCAAGTTTGAGCGAAACGATTTGCCCTGTCACGGTCGTGCCGATGTTCGCGCCGAAGATGACACCAATCGCTTGCTGAAGCGAGATGAGCCCCGCATTCACGAAGCCAACCGTCATGACCGTCGTTGCCGATGAACTTTGGATAATCGCCGTCACCCCTGTGCCCGCGAGGATGGCGAAAAAGCGATTTTTCGTCATATACCCCAGCACGGCCTTCATCTTGGCGCCCGCCGCCTCCTTGAGCCCGTCGCTCATAAGGCTCATACCATAAACGAAGAGTGAAAGACCACCCATGACGGCAATCGTCAACTTCACGTATTCAGACATCGTTCAATCTACCTTTCCTAGTCTTCCTGTCAATTTTTTGAGACAGTATACCAAGAAATTATTAGGATTGCGTTAGAATATCAGCGAGGCTTCAAAAAGAAGACATCATGTGTGATGGCGAACGCCCAGTCCTCGGGCATGCGCTTCAATTCATGACCCTCGCCCCACGTGTCAGTGTAGAGGATCTCTTTCTTCTTGTCATTGTAACCGATGATAAGCCGCATGTGCCCGCCCGATGTCTGCGGGTTGACGCCGCGCTCGGGGAAGATACCGAGTGTCACGCCCCAAAAAACAGGAACGCCCGCGTTGACCTGTTGACGGATGCCAGCCGAGAACTTTTTAAAGCGCGCGTCCTTCTTTCGCATGCGATAGATGACCTTCGGGTTCATCGCCGCGCGAAGCTCGCCCACGTAAATCTGATGACCGCGCGTAAACGATTCAAGCGAAAGCGTTGGCTTCTTCTCAAGTTTCGCCGCCTTGTTGTATCGCGCGACCTCCTCCTCCAGATCGCCGAGCGACGAGGACATATCGAGAATTGATTGAAAGCCAAGCGACATCTTCGCCCCCACGGCCGTGACCGCCTCCTTCATCGCCGTCACCGAGGTGCCACCCTCCGCCGTCGTCCCCGCCTGCTGCGCAATCTCATGTTCGTCAATCGCGTAGCCGTAATAACGCAAAACGCGTTCCGAGACGGCCGCCGCGCAGTAGCCCTTCTGACCTTGATCGACCATCGGCACATTATCAATAAAAACGTCTCCGTTTGGGCTCTTTGTGACGTTCGCCTTAATCTTCGCCCGCCCCTTCGCACCCGTCGCGCGCGCCGATCGTGCGGCACGCACGACGGTGTCCGCCGGGAGAAGCGTGAGACGCAGATACTCAACCGCGCGCACCTTCTCACGATCCGCCGCCGAGAGACCCCAGACGAGTTGCGCGCCGAAGTCCTTTGTCTGGAAACTGCGCGAGAGGCGAAGCCCGCCGTTGCGGAGCGACGTGCGCTCGTCGGGCGGCGCCTTGCGCGAAGAGGCGGGTGAAAGCGTCCTCTCAACGGCGGCAATCTTCGCCTCAAGCGCGGTCTCACTGATGGTTGCCGCGCCCGCATCGCCGCGGTTATAAAGCGACATCTCAACACGCGCTACGCGCTCCTCCTCGCCCGATGTGTCGAAGTAGACCTTCGTCTCCCAGACCTGTAGACCGTTCCAAGTGCACGTATCGTGCTTGAGACAGTTGACGATCTCGCGATCTTCGCTCGCGAAAACAAAGCCGTCCTTCGCATGCTCAACGGCAAAAAACGCCGCCTTGTCACGCCAGGCATCCTTCTGCGAAAAGAGGGTGAAAAGATCGAGTGCGGCGAGAAGGATAAACCCGATCATTGACCGCGCCCTCTCCCCTTCCGCGCCGCGCCGCGAGACTTTCCTCGTGCTCCCGTCTCGTCGTGCACGGGAACAAAATCAATTTTGCGCGTTCTAAAGTCAACATTCGCAACATGGACGCGCAAACGGTCGCCAACGTGCCACGATTCACCGCCCGGTGCCGAAAGCGAGCGATCGGATTCATTGAATGTCAAGAAGCGACGCGAGAGATGACTGACATGGACAAGACCCGAAGTTGCGATGTCAGGAATCTCAACAAAGCAACCGAACGGCATCACGCGCGAGACGACCGCATCGTAATCAAGAATCTGGCGCGAGGCGATTTGCTCTTCAAGAAAGCGATACTTCTTGATTTCCAAAAGCGAGCGTTCCGCCTCCGTCGCGCGCTCCTCGCAGAAGCTCGTGTGCTCCGCCCACTTTTCAAGCGTCTTCGGCGGCACTTTCGCACGCACCGGGTTCTTATTCGCGGCGAGGTAGGCGGCGAGTTGACGGTGGAGCGTCAAATCAGGATAGCGGCGAATCGGCGAGGTGAAGTGCGCATAGTACTTCTTCGCAAGACCGAAGTGGCCCATCGACTCCGCATCGTAGACGGCGCGCTTCATTGACCGTAAGACCATCATCGCAATCGTCGCGTAGAGCGGATGACGCTTGATGGACTGAAGAAACGCGGCGAAGACCTTCGGGTTTTCAATATTCCCCATCTTAACGCCGAGCCCGCGCAATTCGGAGCGGAGCAAAAGAATTTTCTCGGGATCAGGCGCATCGTGAAGGCGCGCAAGAATCTTGACGCCGCGCGTCCAGAGTTCCTTCGCGACCGCCTCGTTCGCCGCGACCATGCACTCCTCAACCATTTGATGCGATTCATCGTAGGGGCGCGTGACGATCGATGACATCTCGCCGTTCGCGTCGAGAAGAACTTCCGCTTCTGGCATCTCAAGGTCTAGCGCGCCCGCCTTGAAACGCCGCGTGCGCATCGCGTGAGCAAGTGCGGCAATCGCGCGAATCGTCGCGCACGCCGATCGGCCCACCTTCTTTGACGCGCCGCCCTTCAAAATCGCCATGACTTCTTCATAGGTCAAGCGCGCCTTCGAACGAATAACCGACTTTGCAAACGAGCGCGCAATCATCTCGCCCGACTTGTCGAACGTCATGAAAACGGAGAACGCGAGGCGGTCCTCGTTTGGGACAAGCGAGCAAACACCATTGGAGAGACTCTCGGGCAACATCGGGATGACGCGGTCGCAGAAGTAGACACTCGTCGAACGTTTGTAGGCCTCACGATCGAGCGCCGAGCCCGGTCTAACGTAGTGCGAAACATCGGCAATATGAACGCCGAGGACGAGCTCACCCTTGCGATTTTTCTCAAGACTGAGCGCGTCATCGTAGTCGCGCGCCGTCTCGGGGTCGCAGGTAAAGATAAACTTCTTGCGGAGATCAAGCCGCTTTTCGTCCTTTGACCATGTCACGCAATCGGAGAAGGCCTTCGCCTCTTTGAGAACGGCTTCGGGAAAGCGGCAAGGCAGTTTGTAAAACCGAACGACCGCATCGGTATCACCGGCGGGCGTCGCGGCCGGCGTCGGGAATCTCACTTCGTTCGGGTCTGCCTTCACGTTCTCTCTCCTTAGAAATCGAGGTTACGGACGTTAAGCGCGTTCTCCTCGATAAACTTGCGACGCGGCTCAACCTCGTCGCCCATGAGAAGCGTGAACATCTGATCGGCCTTCACGGCATCCTCAAGTTTCACGCGCAACATGTGCCGCTTCTCGGGGTTCATCGTTGTGTCGTAGAGTTCGTCGGCATCCATCTCACCAAGGCCCTTGAAACGATAGACGCTGAGGCCCTGCTTGCCGTGGTTGCGCACGTCATCGAGCACCTTCACGAGAAGCCCCGACGCCTGCGACGTCCCCTCGCCGAACCAATCGGCCGCTTCGTAACCAAAGCCCGCGAGCGCGGCAAACTGCTTCTTCAGCATTGACGCGCCCGAGCCCTGCGCGGTCTCGTCGGCGATGAGCTGGCGCGGATCAAAGCCACGCTCCGAGACCATCTTCGATGTCTCTTCAATTTCAGCCAGAAGACGCAGCAATTCCTTCGCACGTTCCTTCTCGAACGGCACGCCCGCCTTATCCTTCACCTCAAAATCGTCAAGACCGAGGGTCAGAAGTTTCTCGGTGAGTTCACCATCTGAAAGGACATATTCGCCCTTTTTCTTGCGCTCAACTTTGTAAAGCGGCGGCTGGGCGAGATAGACGTAACCCTTCTCAATGAGTTCGGGCATCTTGCGATAGAAGAACGTCAGAAGGAGCGTCCGAATGTGCGCACCGTCAACATCGGCATCGGTCATGATGACGATCTTGTGATAGCGCGCCTTTGAGATATCCCATTCCTCGCCAAAGCCGCAACCAATCGCCGTAATCATCGTGCGAATCTCATTATTCGCAAGCATACGATCAATGCGCGCCTTCTCAACGTTCAGCACCTTGCCGCGCAACGGAAGAATCGCCTGTGTTGCGCGGTTGCGACCCTTACACGCCGAGCCGCCCGCCGAGTCGCCTTCGACGAGATAGAGTTCGGTCTTCGCGGGGTCACGCTCGGAGCAGTCGCGCAACTTGCCTGGCAGCGAGAGGCCGTCCATGACGCCCTTGCGGCGCGTTGATTCGCGCGCGGCGCGCGCAGCCTCGCGCGCGCGGTTCGCGAGAAGCGTCTTGTCAATGATCGTCTTCGCAACCTGCGGATTCTCTTCAAAGAATGTGCCGAGTTTGTCGGCGACGATGCCCGAGACAATGCCATCCACCTCGCCATTGCCGAGTTTCGTCTTCGTCTGACCCTCGAACTGTGGCTGGGGCACCTTGACGGAGACGATGACCGTGAGACCCTCGCGCATATCATCACCTGTCAGCGAGGACAACTCTTTCTCTTTGATGAGTTTATTCTTCTCGCCGTAATTCTTGATCGTCGCCGTCAGCGCACGGCGGAAGCCAGAAAGGTGCGTGCCGCCTTCAATTGTGTGAATGTTGTTACAGTAGGTCTGCTCGATTGTTGAGTACGTGTCGGTGTACTGCATCGACACCTCGGCCTGAATGAGGTAGGTACCATCAAGGCGTGCGCATTCCTTCTGCCCCTCAAAATGAATAATGGGCGAAAGAACCGTCTTGTTCTTGTTGAGGTAACTAACAAACTCGTCAATGCCGCCCTCGTAGTGGAAGGTCTCCTCAAAGAACTGGCCGCTCTCGTCACCCTCTTCATCCTTGAAATGGATTGTCACGCCCTTATTGAGGAAGGCCAGTTCGCGCAAACGTGCGGCGAGAATCGAGGCCTTGAACTTGCGGCACGTGAAGATCGTGTGGTCTGGGAAGAACGTCACGGACGTTCCCGTCTCGTCGCCGCACGTACCAACGACCTCAAGCGGTTTCGTGACGTGCCCGCGTGAAAGTTCAAGATGGTAGATCTTCCCGCCACGCTTGACATCCACTTTCATCCAATCAGCTAGCGCGTTCACGCACGAGACACCGACGCCGTGGAGGCCGCCCGAGACCTTGTAGTTCGAGCCGTCAAACTTGCCACCCGCGTGAAGAATCGTGAGAACGACCTCAATGGCAGGGCGCTTCTGTGTCGGATGCATATCAACAGGGATGCCGCGGCCGTTGTCACGCACCGTGAGCGAGCCGTCCTTGTTGATGATGACGTCGATCATCGAGCAGTAGCCAGCCAACGCCTCGTCAATTGAATTGTCGACGACCTCGTAGACGAGATGATGATAGCCGCGTTCACCCGTGTCGCCGATGTACATGGCTGGGCGCTTGCGCACCGCCTCCATGCCCTCGAGAACCTGAATGTTTTCGGCGTTATAGTTGCTTGCTTCTTCGCTCATGAGTTTAGACTCTTCCCCATCCTAACTTTGGTGGGACTGCCGGGAATCGAACCCGGAACCTACGGTTTAGGAAACCGTCGCTCTGTCCAGTTGAGCTACAATCCCATCTATAAAGTATATATTATACCATATTATGGCACGTGTCGGCCGACAACGGCGGCACGCAAAATGTTCGCTCCCGTCACGATTTTCGTCACCGGTCCAGCGACACGACGGCCTTGCGGGCGGTTGCGAAGGCGAGCGTCAGATTGTAGCCGCCTGTCGGTCCATCAACGTCCATAACCTCGCCTGCGAAATAGAGGCCTGGGACAATCTTTGACTCCATCGTGTGTGCATTGATCTCGTCGGTCGAAACGCCGCCGATTGTCACGATGGCCTCCTTGACGGGACGCGGCTCCAAATTCGAAAAGACGAGACGCTGGTGACCGAACCACACCTCGTAGGAGAAGTCGGCGCGCGTTAGGCTCGCATCACGGCGCAGAAGCCGCTCAACAAACCGCTGGGCATTGTAGACGGCCCCTCCGCTTAAACCAAACCGCTCGCAATCAACCTCGCCACGCATGTCAAAAAGCGTCTCGCCGCGCCGTCCGATGACCTTGACGCGACCGTCCTCCTCAAAGCGACGACCCGCAAGGCGCGTAACGCGACTATCATCCGTCTCAAGACCAATCAGCCCTGGGCGATACGGCATAACCTTGTGACCGAGGGCGCGCGCAAAATTCTGCCCGTCGCCGACAGAGCCCGTCTTTGGATAACTCACGCCGCCCGTTGCGAGAAGAACATTTTCAGCGAGAACGTCAAAGGCCTTCGTCTGAACGAGAAAACGCGCCTCGCCACGACGGCGCGGCGGCGGATCAACGCGGCGAATCGCCTTGACACTCGCGTTTGTGAGAATCGGCACCTCCGCCTCGCGTAGCAAATCGCCAAAGGCGTGAAGAATCGTGGCGGCCTTGCCGTCCGCTGGGAACATGCGTCCATCGGGGCGACGGCGCAAGGGAACGTGCAAAGACTCAAAGCCGCGAATAATTTGACGAGGCGGGCATTCGCGAATCGCTTCAGCGGCGAAACGCGCAACCTGATCGTCATCGCCGCAGACGAGATCCGCGAGGAATTGGTCAGGCGAGACGTCCTTCGTGAAATTACAACGGCCATTCGCCGTCATAAGAACTTTTGAGCCGAGCCGCGCCTTGCGCTCAATGACAAGAGCGCGAACACCGCGCTCGGCGGCAACCGCGGCGGCAAAAAGACCCGCCGCGCCTCCGCCGACGATCGCCAATTGAACAGGCTTGATACTCGGCTTCATAAAAACGGAACTTCGCCTTGATGACGCGGGAAGATCGCCCTACCGCATGCGGTATTCAAGCCGCGCCGAGGAGGCCTCGGTGGCGGCGTGCGCCATGCCGTCAAAGAACGCGCGCCCCCACGTCATACCCGTCTCACCCGAGAGGAGACTCGGCCAGTCGATCGTCCGATCATAGCGGTAGATGCGGATGGCGTCGGCGTGCGCGAGCTCGGCCGCCTTCTTCCAGACATCCTCATCGTAACCAAGCGCATCAATGAGCCGCGACGCGAGCGCGTCCTCGGCGGAAAGAACGCGACCATCGGCAATGGAACGAACGATGTCCTCTGGCAGATTCCGACCGCGCGCGACGATTGCGACGAACCGCGCATAGTCGCGCTCAACCGCGCGGCGCAAAATTTCAACGTGCGCGGGATTAATGGGCTCAAGAGGATCGAGAAGTGCCTTGTTCGCGCCCGAAGCGATGGCAACAGATTTGACGCCGATTTTCTTCGCGAGTTCCGAGGCATTGAAGCCAGATAGGATGACGCCAATCGAGCCCGTCAGCGTCGTTGGATAGGCGATGATGAAGTCAGCCTCAGCCGCAATGTAATAGCCGCCGCTACAGCAGAGGCTCCCCATCTGGACGAGAACGAAGCGACCTTCGCCCGCCGCCTTGAAGCGGCGCAAGGCGTCCGCCATAATGTCAGAATCCGTCACCGTACCGCCCGGCGTATCCAGTTTAAGAACGAGGCCCTTAACCTTCTCGTCCTTCGTGGCCACGCGGATTGCGTGCAAGGCCTTCGCATAGCTTGAGAGCGACTCCGTGAAGAAACCAGAGGACGTGGACGCGCTCTCAATCACGCCGTTTAAAGAAATGAAAACAACCTCAGGCGCGTCCTCACCGCCCGTCCCGCACATCCAGCGTTTCTCAAGAGGCCGATCGCATTCGGGCGTCTCCGCGCCATAAACCGACTTCTCCTCGCCCATCATCTTCATGGCCGCGCCGAGGAAGGCGAAAAGGAAAATGATTCCGATCACAACAAAAAGACCGATAAGCGCCAAACATTTGACGAGACACCCGTAGCCCACCTTCAGACATTCCAAAATCTTCATATTCGTTTCCTAATCGAGACCTTCCGTTTTTCACACATCGCGCCCTCTTAAAGGCACACGATACTGACAATTATACCATATTATCCTTCGCGCTGCGAAACTGTGGTATAATACATGCCCATGAGAACGATCGAGGAAATACGAAGGGATATTGACGCTGTTGATGACCGCGTCATCGTCGCGCTCAACGAGCGCTTCGTCCTTGCGACGGAGATGCGCGAGACAAAGAAGGCCCTCAACCAGCCCGCGCTTGACCCCACGCGCGAGCGCGCCATCTTTGACAAGGCTCTCGCCGCGACACCTGCGGCGGAACGCGACGCCATCTACGGCATCTACGAACGCATTCTTTCAAGTTCGCGCGGTGTCATTGAAACAGTCGCACGCGGTATTGCCATCAACGAAGGAAAGGTCCTCCTTTGCCATGCCAAAGGTTCGCCGCGCTCCTACCTGCCGGGCGGTCACATTGAGTTTGGCGAGACAGGACGCGAGGCGCTCGCACGCGAGGTCAAAGAGGAGCTCGGCGTGGAGGCGCACGTCACGAATTTCGCAGGCGTTGTCGAGTCAACATTTATCCAAGACGGCAAGAAGCATGCCGAAATCAACCTCGTTTACACGATGGAGATTGAAGGCTTTCCAACAAGCAGTTGCGAAGATTGGATCACCTTCTCATGGCACCCTGTTGCCGATATCAAAAACGCCAACCTTCTTCCTGAAACAATGATTCCGCTCGTGGAGAAAGCATGAAGAAACTTGACTACAAATGGACGGCCCTCGCCCTTCTCTGGGTGGCCTTCTTCCTTCAACAGGGAACGCGCCAGCTCTTTGGTCCCTCCGTCCCCGCCATCTGTGGCTCACTCGGCATTGACAAGGTCGCCATCGGCGTCGTCGGCACGGTCTTCGCGATGATGTACGGCCTTTGCGTACCGTTCGCAGGGCTGACGGCCGACCTCTTCAACCGCAAGTGGATGGTGACGGCTGGTGTTGGCATCTTCTGCCTCGGCATTTTCCTCTCGGGCTTCGTCGCCTCGGTCGGACTTCTCGTTGTCACCTACGGCATTTTAAATGGACTGGGGCAGACCTTTTACTACCCGTCTGCAAGTTCGCTGATCTCACAACTTCACCGCGAGTCACGCGCAACGGCGATGTCCATTCTCCAACTCGGCCTCTACATCGGCATCGTCGGCTGTGGCGGTCTCGCCGGCTATCTCGCGGGGCGCGGAGGAGAGAGTTGGCGTGCACCCTTCTGGATCTTCGGCGGCATCGGTCTCGCCTGGGCTGTCGCACTCGCCCTCTTTTTGAAAGACACGAAACCCGCCGCCGCTGGAACGTCTGCCGCCGAGAAAAAGCCCACGATTGGCGACGCGTGCCGCGCGATGTTTGAGAAACCAACCGCGCTCTGCATCGCGCTTGGGCTTGCGATGATGATCTATGTCGACATTGGATTCAAGAACTGGATGCCCTCACACTTGCAGTCGGCGTTCCTTGAAAGCGTCCCCTCGCTGAAGCAATGGGCAGGGCTTCACGCCGTCGTCTGGCACTATCTCGGCGCGGCCGTTGGTATTCTTGCGGGAAGTCGCCTCGGCGACCGCTTTGCGAAGACGCGCCCGGGCATCCGCCTTGAAACGGGCATCCTCGGCCTTGCTCTCTCCATCCCCTTCATTGTCTGGATGGCACAGACAAACAACTTTACGACGTGTTGCGTGGCGATGCTCGGCTTTGGATTCTTCCGCGGCATCTATGACTCAAACTTCATGGCGTCGTTCTTCGATGTTGTAAGCCCCCGCTACCACGCCTCGGGTGTCGGCATCATGATGTGCATCGCCTTCCTCTTCGGCTCGCTCTCCTCAACGGTTCTGCCGTGGATTGCAAAGGCGTTTGACGGGAATATGGCCTATTCCATGTCGTCGCTCGCCGCGTTTTACCTCGTCGGTGCGCTCATTCTCGTCGTCGCGCGCGTCGCCTTCTTAAAACGCGACCTCGCTTAAAGCCTCACCCTCGCGCACCTCGTCAGCGGCAAAGCTCAAGGGCGAGGAGCGCGAACGAGGTGGCAAGAATTTTGTCACCTTCCCAAAAGCGATTATTCTCGTTCATCCATGAGCCGTCCGCGCGTTGGAGTGAGATAATCTTCTTCGCGAGCTCTTCCTTCCAAACATGGCCGCCGACCGTCTCAACCTCCGCCGCGGCGAGCGCACGCGCCATGATGTCGTAGAAGTAGTAAAGACCCTGACGTCCCATGCCCGGATTCTCGTCAAGCGTCCAATGCCGCGCCATATATGTGAGCGCCTCACGAACTCGTGGATCACGGCGCGTGAGACGCGCCGAACAAAGCGAAAGAACGGCCGCATACGTCATTGAGCCATACGCGCGCAGATGAACGCGCCCCGTTGCGTTTGTTCGTGAGCCCGCCTGTGCCGTCGTCTCGTTGTAAGTTGCACCGCCACGCGCCTCACCGTCCCGTTCAAGAAGACCACTGACAAACGCGACCGCCTTCTCCCAATCAAGGTCCGTCCTTTTTCCGCCCGCACGAAACTCTTCAAGCGAGGACGTCTTCGCCATTGCCGCGAGCGCGTATGACGTATTTGAGAGATCCGCATACCGGCGGCGCATCGCGCGATCGTAACCGAATCCGCCCGCAAGGGTGTCGTCGCCTTGAAGTTGCGAGGTGGCCAAGTAGTCGCGCGCGCGAAGAAGTGCGGTGACGTTCGTCGTCCCCGCGTCATAAAGGGCGGCAAGGCAGACCGACGTATTATAGTTCCCAAGACCCGACCCACCGCGCCCAGGTTTTGGAATATAAAAGCCGCCGTCCGCACGCTGAGTTGAGAGAACATAGGCAACACCCCGCTCAACCGCCGCGCGCCGATGTGCGTCAAGCGTGAGCGACGAACCGTGGATGGCCCAAACGGGTAAAGCCGTCAGGGCGGGCATCTGGCGGTCGCTCCAATAACCCTCCTCCGCTTGGCGCGAGAGAAGAAAGTTGACGCCGTTCGAGATCGACGATTCAAGACCGAGGATCGCGGCGAAAAAGAGCGTCAACATGCGCGAGTTATCGAACGACGAAGTTGACCATGCGCTTCGGCACGGCAATCACCTTCACGATCGTCTTGCCCTCAAGGAAGCGCGCAACGTCTTCATTCGCCTTGGCCGCCGCCTCCATCTCTGCTGGCGTCGCCGCCACCGGGATGCGGATACGACCGCGCAATTTGCCGAGGACCTGCACGGGGATCTCGATCTCGTCTTCAACGAGCGCCGCCGCGTCAACGGTCGGCCACGGCTCGTAGGCGAGCGACTTCTCGTGTCCGAGGAACGACCAGAGCTCTTCGCCCAGATGCGGGGCAAACGGCGCGAGGCAGAGAACGAACTTTTCTAAAAATTCCTTGGGTAGGGGTTTCTCAAATCCCTCCGCCTCATTAACAAACACCATCATCGCCGAAATGGCCGTGTTGAAGCTTAAGCCCTCAAGGTCGTCGCCAACCTTCTTGATCATCTGGTTGAGGCTCTTCGCCTCGGCCTTCGTCATCGCGCGGT
>CAVHJW010000012.1:0-23610 GCA_963636335.1 bacterium | reverse complement strand
CCTTCGCGGCGGCACCACCTCCCACCACTTCGTTGAGAAGTAGAAGACGCATTACACGCATCGCGCCTTGCGGTAAGAAGTTTTGGTATAATATGCGGCATGGCTTCGTTCCGAGAGATTTTCTACAAGGCGAAATGGCGGCGGTTCCATCCGACGGCATTCGCGAAGTTTGACGCGCTCGTCGCAAACGAGCGTCGTTCGCTCGACGAACTGATGGCGCGGCAGGAGGCGGCGCGGCGGCACATCGTTGAAGTCGCGATGACGAAGACCGCGTTCTATCCGCGCGTTTACGGCGCGGCGGGCTTTGAACTCGGCGACATGGCGCAGGACGGCTGGTTTGAGCGACTGCCGATCGTCACGAAGGCGGATCTGCGCGAACGCTTTGATGCGTTCGTCAATCCCGAGGGACATCCGTTTCTGCGTGTCTCCACGACGGGCGGCAGCACGGGGACACCGACGAAGTGCGGCTATGACGGACGCCTCCCCGAGGAAGTCTACAGTTGGCGGTTGCAGAACTGGTTTGGCGTCCATCCGTGGGACGACCACGCCTATGTTTGGCGCGACTTGCGCGGCTCGCGTCTGGCGAAGCTGAAGAACGCGGCGCTGTGGTGGCCGACACGCCATTTGAAACTCGACGCGACGTTCATCACCGAGGCGGAGATCGCGGCGTTTCTGGCGAACTGCGTTCGCATGCGCCCAACGCTCTTTCAGGGCTATGTCGGCGCCGTCTCGCAAGTCGCGAACTACGTTCTTGCGCATCCTGGCGTGCTGGGCGACTGGCGTCCGAAGTTCGTCTGGACGACGTCCGCGCCGCTGTCGCAAGTCCAGCGCGAGATGATCAGCGCGGCGTTCGGCGCGCCCGTCTGCGACCAGTATGGGAGCTGCGAACTGCGCTGGATTGCGAACCAGTGCCTCGAGTGTGGCGGACTGCACGTCAACGTTGAGCATGTGAACATCGAGTTCGTGGACGAGGCGAACCGCGCCGTCCCGACGGGTGAATACGGTCGGACGCTCCTCACGAATCTCGAAGACGAGGTATTCCCGCTCATCCGCTACGAGAACAACGACTGCGGACGCTGGCTCGCGGAACCGTGCATATGCGGGAGAACACTCCCGTGCATGGATTCCGTGAAGGGTCGAGAGTCAGACTCCTTCGTGTTGCCATCAGGAAAGATCATCGATGCCATCTACATGACGACGATTTTTGATGCTGACCCGGACCTTGTGCGAGGTTATCGTATCATTCAGCACCGCGACGCCTCGATCACACTTGAATATATTCCTGCGCACGAAGGAATAGAGTCGCGACTTCGTGTCGTTCTGTCGCCCTTTGTGAAATGTCTCGGCGGCGAGGTGCCGGTCGAGTTTAAGAGCGTCTCCTCGATCCCCCACGACCGCGGCAAGTTGCGGTTTGTGGTGAGAGAGACGCGGTGAGCGCTTTTCACGCGAGGCGCTTTTCTCGCGAGGCGACGGATTGGATTCTGGGCTCGTTTTTTTGGTATAATAATAGAGTCTATGAATTTATTGAAGATGATATTGGGCACGCGCAATGAGCGCGAACTCAAAAAGATTCGTCCGATTGTCGCTGAAATCAATCGGCTTGAGGAGAAACTGCAGTCTGAGAACCTCTCCGACGAAGACTTCCCGAAACGCACCGAAGAGCTGAAAGCGCGTGTGGCCGCGGGCGAGAGCCTTGATGCCATTTTGCCTGAAGCCTTCGCGCTCGTGAAGAACGCGTGCCGCCACTTGGTTGGCACGACCGAGGAGGTCTGTGGGCATACGCTCACGTGGAACATGGTTCCTTTTGATGTTCAGCTCATTGGCGGCATTGCGCTTCACCAAGGCAAGATCGCCGAGATGCAAACGGGCGAAGGCAAAACACTCGTCGCGACGTTGCCGCTCTACCTGAATGCGCTTTCAGGCAAAAATGTTCAGCTCGTCACGGTGAACGACTACTTGGCGCGTCGTGATGCGACGTGGATGGGTCATCTTTATCGCTACCTCGGCTTGACGGTTGGCTGCATTCAGAACTCAATGGATTCCGAGGAGCGTCGCGCTCAATATAAGTGCGATATCACCTACGGCACGAACTCGGAATTTGGCTTTGACTACTTGCGCGATAACGGCATGGCGCAGGCGCCTGAGCAGGTCGTGCAGAATGGTCACAACTACGCAATCGTTGACGAGGTTGACTCGATTCTCATTGACGAGGCGCGCACGCCGCTTATTATCTCAGGGCCTGCGACAATTTCAACGAGCCACGTCTATGTTGAATTGAACCCGCTCGTCTCGGCTATTGTGCGCGTTCAGACCGCGCAGTGTAACGGCTTCGTTCAAGAGGCGAAAAAGGCCATTGAGTCGGGCGATGTCGCGACATTTAAAGATCGCATCTATCAGGTCTATCACTCGATGCCGCGCCACAAGCAGTTCCGCCACATGCTTGAGAACGCCGCGTTGCGAAAGCATCACGAAGACGTTGAGATGCAGTTCCTCTCTGAGATGTACAAAGATCACGCGCGTGAACTTAAAGAGGAACTCTACTTCACGATTGATGAGCGCACGCGCGAGGTTGCCCTGACGGATAAGGGCTGCGAGAAGATTTGCCCGCAAGACCCGCAGATGTTTGTCCTTCCCGATCTCGCCGCCGAGATGTCGGCGATTGATGGGGATAAGACGCTCTCGGACACAGAGCGGCTCGAGCGTCGCCGCGAGACGCAGTCGGCCTTCGTTGAAAAGTCCGACCGTGTGCATGTTGTTGACCAACTTCTGCGCGCCTACTGCCTTTACGACAAGGACGTTGAATACGTCGTCCAAGACAATCATGTCTACATTGTCGACGAGTTCACAGGGCGCGTCCTGCCCGGTCGCCGCTGGTCAGATGGTCTTCATCAGGCCGTTGAGGCGAAGGAAGGCGTTGAGATTGAGAAAGAGTCGCAGACGCTCGCGACCATCACGATTCAGAACTATTTCCGCCTCTACAAGAAACTCGCAGGCATGACGGGCACGGCCGAGACGGAGGCGCGTGAATTCCGAGACATCTATAAACTCGATGTCGTCTCGATTCCGACGAACCGCCCCGTGAATCGCATCGACGGCAACGACCAGATTTACCGCACGGAGCGCGAAAAGTTTAAGGCCATCATCGCCGATGTCGCGCGCCGCCACGAGAAGGGGCAGCCAATCCTCCTCGGCACGGTTGAGGTTGCGACATCTGAAGTTCTTTCGCGCATGCTTAAACTCGCGCACATTCCGCACGAGGTCTTGAATGCGAAGAACCACGCGCGCGAGGCCGAGATTGTTTCGCTCGCGGGTCAGAAGGGCGCGGTCACGATTGCGACGAATATGGCCGGGCGCGGCACCGACATCAAGCTCGGTGAAGGCGTTGCGGAGGTCGGGGGCCTTCACGTCATCGGTTCCGAGCGTCATGAGTCGCGGCGCATTGACCGCCAGTTGCGCGGTCGCTGCTCGCGTCAGGGCGACCCCGGGAGCTCCCAGTTCTTCATCTCGCTCGAAGATAAACTCATGCGCCTTTTTGGTTCGCAGAAGATCTCGGGCATTATGCAGCGCCTCGGTCTCAAAGAGGGCGAGGTCATGGAGCACAAGTGGCTCAACCGCTCTGTTGAGACGGCCCAGCGCCGCGTTGAGCAACAGCACTTCGCCGTGCGCAAGCGGACGCTTGAATACGATGACGTCATGAACAAGCAACGTTCGGTCGTCTACGAACTGCGCGGTCGCGTGCTGATGGGCGACCCAGAGACGGTGCACAATCTTATTTTGGACGTGATGAACGACCTCGTTCTCACGCAGGCCGAACACTATCTCTTCGATGCGAAGGACGGCTCGCTCCTTGATTTCATGAACTGGCTCGGCGTGACCTTCCCGATCACGGTGACCGAAGAGGAGATTCAACCTCTCATGGGCAACCCCGCCGAGGCGGGCGCGCTCGTCATGAAGCGTGTTGAAGAGGCCTACGAGGCGAAGTGCCAAGCGGAAGATCCGTCGGTTCTCCCGTATATGGAGCGCGGCGTCTTTTTGCAGGTCATCGACCGCGAGTGGCAGGATTACCTGCGTGCGATGGACGACTTGAGAACGGGCGTGAACCTTCGCGCCTATGGTCAGCGCGACCCGCTTATTGAATATAAGAAAGAAGCCTTCGAAATGTTTGAGTCGCTCATGTCGACCATCAAGACGAAGGTCGCGACAAGCATGTTCCGTTGCGCGACGCCCTCGCGTCTTCAGGCCGCGTTTGCGAAGATGCGCGAGGTCGAGACGAATGCCGCCGCTTTTGATGCCGAGGCGAAGGCGCCAGGGGCCGCCCCGGCCGCGCCGGCTGAGCCACGCGCGAAGACCGTTGGCGATGTCTTCGCCTCAATGATGCGCGAGAACCACGCCGCACAGCCCGCGCACGCGCCGCTGATGCCCGCGCGCGAATCGGCGCCACGCGCGGCCGTTGGGCGCAACGACCCGTGCCCGTGTGGCTCGGGCAAGAAGTACAAGAAGTGCTGCGGCAGAAACCTCGTTTAACGAAACCGAAAGGAGTGACGACATGACAACGGCCATTATTCTCGCAGGCGGCAAATCAACCCGCATGGGCGAAGGCGTCGATAAGGCGTTCCTCTCGCTTTGTGACAAGCCTGTTGTGGCATGGAGCCTTCTTGCGTTTGAACGCACGAGCGATGTTGACCAGATCGTTCTCGTTGTGCGCAAGGAGCAACTGTTGGCCTCAAAGGCGGTCGTGCGCATGTTCGGCATCTCCAAGGTGGTGCAGATTGTCGCGGGCGGCGCGCGTCGGCAAGAGTCGGTGCAGGCGGGGCTTCACGCGTGCGATGCGGATACGCGCACCGTCGTCATCCATGATGCGGCGCGCCCGTGCGTGACGAGCGAGATGATCTCAGAGGTCGTTCGCGCCGTGAAGCGCGGTGGCGCGGCGACGATTGGCCGCCCTGTTGTTGATACGCTCAAGCGTTGCGCGAAGGGGACGACCGTTACCGAGACCGTTTCACGTGAACGCCTCTGGTCCGTCCAGACGCCGCAGGCCTTTGACGTGCGCACGCTGCGCGACGCCTACGCGAAACTTCCGCCGAAGACGGAGGTGACGGACGACTGCCAGGCGGTTGAGCGGGCGGGCGGCTCGGTGAAGATTGTTGAATCGTTTAAGCCGAACATCAAGGTGACGGTGCCCGAGGACTTCCACCTCGTGGGGCTTCTCATGAAGCGGTAACAAGGAGAGGCGACATGGAGAAGGTCTTCGCGATTCTCGGCGACATCCACGCGAACCTCGACGCGCTCGAGGTCGTGTTGGATGACTGCCGCGCGCAGGGCGTGACGGACTTTCTCTGCACGGGCGATGTCGTCGGCTATAATGCGAATCCTTGCGAGTGCTTGAAAATCGTGCGTGACTTGGGCTGCCCTGTTGTCATGGGTAATCATGACTTCTACGTCTCCACAAGCCAGAGCCTCGATGACTTTAATCCGCACGCGGCAACCGTCATTGAGTGGACGCGCCGCCAACTTTCGGAAGATGATCTCGCCTATCTCGCTTCGTTGCCGTTCTCGGTGACGAAGATGGGCATGACGCTCGTTCACGCGACGCTTGATAACCCGGGTGGTTTCGGCTACGTCTTTGATCATTTGCAGGCCGAGGCGAATTTCTCGCATCAGATGGCGCCCTTGTGTTTCCACGGCCACACGCACTGCCCGATGATTTATGAGAAGCAGCTCGACTCGGTCTACCGCATCGACGCGCAAGATTTCACGCTCCACCTCGGGCGCAAATATTTTGTGAACGTGGGCTCTGTGGGTCAACCGCGTGATGGTGACCCGCGCGCCGCCTACGCGCTTTACACGCCGAAGGATCGCACGATCCGCTTCCGTCGGCTTGAATACGATGTTGAGGCGGCACAGGCGAAAGTCTTGAAAGCGGGTTTACCCGCGCGTTTGGCAGAGCGTCTCGCACTTGGAAGGTAGCCGCGCATGAAGAGATGTCTTTTGGCCGCGCTTGCTCTCACCCTTGTGCCCTCGGCCTTTGCCGTGCGCCATGTCGCAATTGGTGCCGATGCGTTCAACCGCGCCTATCCGCTCTCCTTTGCGAAAAACCTCGCCTTCTCGCCCTACTCGTTTGAGATTGACTGCGTCCTTGTCGCGGAGTCGTTGCCGACGATTCAGAAGGCCGACATTTCCGAACGCATGGGCATCTACGTCGATTTTGCCAGCACCTATCGCGCGCTCATCGACGAGGCGCAGACGCAGACGAATGGCTACGCCTGTTTGGCCGCGCGCGGCTTTTGCGTGCCCGATATTCAGGCGGCGAGTGCGGCCAATCGCCAACACCTTGAGCGCGAATACGGTTGCGAGGTCATGCGGAGCCATGCGCCCGCGGGTGCGGAGGCGTGGTTTCGTGCGACATTAGAAGGGCGCATGGAAGATTTTCGCCTCACGCACCGCGGCATTCATACCGACAAGTATTCCTTCTACGATCTCTTTGCGCTCGACGTCGCCTTTCGCGACCCGTTCCCGCTCAATAACACGCGTGAGATTCTCTTTCACCTCGCGCGCGGGACGAACGCCGTGCCTGTGATGGCGATGTCCGATGTGCGCATCGCCGAGACGTGGAAGCGCAACGCCTATACGATTCTCCGTTTGCCGCTCACGGGGGATGCCTCCTTCTATGCTATCTTGCCGCACGAGAAACAAGACCTCGCGGCGGTTCGCGCCGAACTCACGTCCGAGCGTGCGATGTCGCTTTTATCCCCCGCGATGCACGATGCGCGCGAGGCCCCTCAAAAGGGCCCGTGCGCGATTGTTCTGCCGCGCCTTGATCTTTCTTCAAACCTCGACATCACGGGCCTCTTTCGTTTTTTCCGCGTGCCGCTGACACCGCTTGTTTATGTTGCGGGGCAGGCGCGCCAAGGTGAGTATCGCCAGTATGCGCGCTTTCGCCTTGCGGAAGCAAATCCCGCCGACACGCCGCTTCTGGAAAAGCCGGCGGACGAGGTCATCCCCTTGACACCCGACGTGAAGAAATTGATCTTCAATCGCCCCTTCCTCTTCTTCGTTTATCACGAGAAGGCGGGAGTCATCTTGCTCGTCGGGCAGTTCACGGGGCTTGAGACGGAACGCTGAAAGAAAGGAACAGTCGTCCATGAGAAAAGGAATCATCTTGGCGGGCGGCGCGGGGACGCGTCTTCATCCGCTGACGCGCGTCGTTTCGAAGCAGCTGCTGCCCGTCTACGACAAGCCCATGGTCTTCTACCCGCTTTCAACACTCATGCTGGCGGGCATTCGCGAGGTGCTCATCATTTCGACGCCGACGGATTTGCCGATGTTTGAGCGTCTCTTGGGGGACGGCTCGCAACTCGGCATGCGTTTTTCTTACAAGGTGCAGGAGACACCGAATGGCCTCGCGCAAGCGTTCGTCCTCGGTCGCGACTTTATCGGTGACGATGACGTGTGCCTTGTCTTGGGGGATAACATCTTTTATGGCGACGCGCTTGCGAAGATGCTTCAGGAAGTCTCGGCTTCGTCCGCGCCGACGATTTTCGGCTATCGCGTCTCTGACCCCGAGCGCTATGGCGTCGCCGAGTTTGATGCGCATGGCAAGGTGCTCTCGCTCGAAGAGAAGCCCGCGAAGCCGAAGTCAAATTACGCCGTTGTGGGTCTTTACTTTTATCCGAACTCGGTCGTTGAGATTGCGGCAAACTTGAAGCCCTCGGCGCGTGGCGAATACGAAATCACCGACGTCAATCGCGCGTATTTGGAGCGCGGCGAGCTGCGTGTCGTCCAGATGGGGCGCGGCTATGCGTGGCTCGATACGGGCACGCACCAGTCTCTCGCGGATGCGACGAACTTTGTGCGCGCGATTGTTGAGCGGCAGGGGCTTCAGATGAGTTGCCTTGAAGAGATTGCGTGGGAGCGCGGTTGGATCGACGACGCCCAGCTCAAGGCGCTCGCCGAGACATACGGCAAGTCGACTTATGGGCAGTATCTGCGCAAGTTGGTGAAATAATGCGCATCATCGCAGGTCTCGGCAATCCTGGCGCGCAATACGCCAACACGCCTCACTCCGTTGGATTTGAGGTCGTGGATGCGCTAGCCGCCGAGGCCGGCGTCGCGTGGGAAGAAAAGCGCGCGTTCAAGGCTCTTCTCGCGCGCCTCTCGATTGGCGGCGTTCCCTGTCTTCTTGTGAAGCCCCAAACGTATATGAATCTTTCGGGTGAGTCCATTGCGCCCCTCGTCAAATATCAGAACGCGACGGTTGATGATCTCATCGTCGTGCAAGACGATATCGACATGACGCTTGGGCGTCTTCGCGTGCGCAAGGGGGGAAGCGCGGGCGGCCACAACGGCATTCGGAATATCGTTGAGCGTCTCGGCACGGATGCGTTCATTCGCCTCAAGCTTGGCGTCGGCAAGGATCGTGCGGATGTTGTCGCGCACGTCCTCGGCAAGTTCGACCCCACCGCACGCCGCGTGATGGATCGTGCGGTTGAGGAGGCGGTCAAGGCCGTCAAGATGCTCGTCGTGCGCAGCGTGAACGAGGCAATGAATGCGTTTAACGCCTTTGATGCGGCGAAGGAGACGCGCTAAAGATGTCGGGTCTTAACGAGACGCCGCGCGCAAACCGTCTCTCAATTGCGTTCTTTGGCCTGCGCAACGCGGGCAAGTCAACGCTCGTCAACGCCTTCACGAACCAGCCGCTGGCGATTGTGAGTGACACGCCAGGGACGACGACCGACCCCGTCTCAAAGGCGATGGAGATTCTGCCACTCGGCCCCTGCCTCGTCACAGACACGGCGGGGCTTGACGATGTGGGCGCGCTTGGGCTCGCGCGCGTTGAGAAGTCGCTCGCCGTCCTCGCGACGGCGGATGTCGCCGTTTGGGTCTGGGGCGAGACGGCGGATGAGTCATCGCCGTGGTATCGCCGCTTCGTGGAGGCCTGCGCCGCACACCATGTTGCGGTGCTCGTTTATCGGCGCGGGGAGGCGGTTGAGACCTTAAAGAAAAAAATCGCCGCGTTGAACCTCGTTGACGAGACGCCGGGTCTTCTTGAGAATCTCGTTCGGACGGGTGAGCGCGTTATTTGTGTTTGCCCGATTGACGCGTCCGCCCCCAAGGGTCGGCTGATTTTGCCTCAGGTTCAAGTGATTCGAGACGCCCTTGATCGCCATCTCGTGTGTGAAGTCTGTCAGGTGGAGGAGCTGCCCCACGTTCTTTGTCGCGAGGGTGATGCGCTTGTGATTACCGACTCGCAGGCGTTTCGCGCCGTGCGTGCGGCGGTGGACGCGGCGCGCGCATCGTCTCGCGGCACAATTCGTCTCACGTCATTTTCAATTCTTTTTGCGCGGCAGAAGGGCGATGTCGCCGCGTTCTTTGAGGGACTTCGCGCGGCGCGGCATTTGAAAGCGGGCGCGCGCGTTCTCATTGCCGAGGGCTGCACGCACCATCGCCAATGTAACGATATTGGCATGACGAAGATTCCGAAGGCGCTTGAGAAGATTTCGGGCGCGACGGGGTTTGATCTCTCCTTCGCTTCGGGTGCGGGCTTTCCACTCGACGGCGGCTTTGACCTCGTTGTCCAATGTGGCGGGTGCATGCTGACACGCCGCGAGATGATGCGCCGCATCGGCCTCGCGCGCGCGAACGGCGTCCCGATCGTCAATTACGGCCTCCTCCTCGCGGGTGCGGCGGGACTTCTAGGTGAAAGCGACGCGATTATCTGCTAAAATAGTAAGGTGTAACGAAAGAACGACACGATGGATCTGACTACGATTATTAAGGACGCATTTAAGAAGGCGTATCCTGCGGCGGATGTGGGGGCTTTGCGCGTTTTGCCTGCAACGGACCCGAAGTTTGGTGACTATCAGTGCAACGATGCGCTGAAACTCGCGAAGACTCTTCACCAGAATCCGCGCGCGATTGCGCAAGGTGTTGCGGACGCGCTTTCGGGGGAGGCGGCGTTTGAGAAGGTTGAGGTCGCAGGTCCCGGGTTTCTGAACCTCACGGTGTCGCCCGATTTCCTCGCCGCGCGTCTTGCGGCACTTGACACGGCGGCGAAAGACGGCATTCCGCAAATGGGCGCGGGCAAGCGAATTGTGATTGACTACTCCTCGCCGAATGCCGCTAAGCAAATGCACATTGGTCACATTCGCTCAACCGTCATCGGCAATGCGCTGGATCGCATCTTTCGCGCGCTTGGCTATGAGGTCATCGCTGACAATCACCTCGGCGATTGGGGCACGCAATTTGGCATTCTCATCAAGGGCTATCGCGAGTGCCTCACACCCGAAGAGCGCGAGAACCTCACCGTTGCGAACCTTGAGAAGTGCTACGTTCTTTCCGCCGCGAAGGCGAAGGAGGCGGACGGGCTTTGGAAAGAAGACTGCAAGCGCGAGCTCGTTAAACTTCAGCAAGGCGATGAAAAGAATCTCGCGCTCTGGAAGCGGTTTATCGAAATCTCGATCAACGAGTTTGAGCGCATGTACAAAAAACTCGGCGTCAAATTTGATACGTACCGCGGCGAGTCTTACTACAACGACAAGATGCCACAGGTCGTCGAGTGCCTGCAGAAAATGGGTCTGGCCGTCGAGTCGGAGGGGGCCCTCGTTGTGAATCTTGAGGCCGAGAAACTCGGTGTCGCCATTGTTCGCAAGTCCGACGGCGGCTACAACTATACGACAAGCGACTTGGCGTGCGTTGAGTCGCGTGTGAAAGACTACAATCCCGAGCGCATTATCTACGTGACGGATGCGCGCCAGCAACTTCATTTCAAGCAGTGGTTTTCCATTGCGCGCAAGATGGGCTATGATCAGGTTCAGCTCGTCCATGTGCCATTTGGCCTCATGAGTTATCAAGGCAAGGCAATCTCAACGCGCGAAGGGAACCTCATTCGCCTTGACGACCTTCTTTCCGAGGCCGAGCGCCGCGCCTACGAGATCGTGAAGGATCGCGGAGGTACGCATGAGCTCGCAACGGAGATCGGCATCGGCGCGGTCAAATACTCCGACCTTTCGCACGATCCTGTGACGGACATCGATTTTAGCTGGGACAAGGCGCTTGCGCTTGAAGGCAATTCAGGCCCCTACTTGCAGTATGCGTATGCGCGCGTGTGCTCCCTCTTGGAGAAGGCGGGTCGAACGGATGGGGAAACCCCAGTTTCCCAGAACCCCTTCGAGAGGGCGTTCTCGCTCTCGACCCCCCAGGAGCGTCGGCTCGCGCTCGCGCTTCTCGAGTTCCCAGGCGCGGTCGTGCGTGCGGCCGAGGCGTATAAGCCGTCGGTGCTCGCGGACTACCTCTTCCAGACGGCGCAACTTTATAGTTCGTTCTATCAGAACGCGCCGATTTTGAAGAGCGAGGAGAATCTGCGCGCGTCGCGCCTTCGCCTTTGCGCACTCTTTGGCCGCGTCCTCAAGGCGGGTCTTGGTCTTCTCGGCATTGACGCGCCCACGCACATTTAGAAACCCCATTATTCATCAAGCCCCATGCTTCTCAGAATCGAAGATCTTGATGTCTCCTACCGAAACGACGAGGGCGCGGTCACGCCCGCCGCAATTGACGTCTCGCTTGAGCTTGCGCGCGGCGAGATTTTAGGCATCGTCGGTGAATCGGGTTCGGGCAAGTCAACGGTCGCGATGAGTGTCGCGCGCCTTCTGCCGAGCCCGCCCGCATTCTATCCGAAAGGGCGTATCTTCCTTGACGACGAGGAGATCCTTTCAATGCCCTTGAAGCGTCTGCGTCAACTGCGCGGCAAGAAGATTGGCGTCATCTTCCAAGATCCGATGGGTTCCCTGTCGCCTCTCCATCGCATCGGCGATCAACTTGTGGAGACCGTGCTTTTGCACGAGGATGTTTCGCGCGCGGCGGCGCGGGAACTCGCGCTCACGTGGCTCGGCAAAGTGCGCGGTCATTCAACGATGGACCCGATCACGTGGGCGAAGGCTTATCCGCACGAACTCTCGGGCGGTATGCAACAGCGTGTCATGATTGCGATGGGTCTTATGTTGGGCCCTGACCTTGTCATCGCCGACGAGCCGACGACGGCTCTGGATGTGACCGTGCAAGCGCAGGTTTTGGAACTGATGAAGAGCCTCCACCGCGCCAACTCGGCCATCCTTCTCATCACGCACGACCTCGGCGTTGTCTCGCAAATGGCGACGAAATTGGCGGTCATGAAGAGTGGTCGCGTCGTGGAGACATCGGACGACCCTGCGGCATTCTTCTCGCATCCCACTCACCCCTATTCGCAGGCGCTCGTTCGCGAGGCCCGTAAGATGGAGCTCAAATGAAGCGTATCGGCATCATTGGCGCAGGGCGCTTTGGTTTGACCCTCGCCGAGTCGCTCGCCAACGCGGGCGCGGAAATTCTCCTCATTGACCGCAACCGTCCCGCGGTTCAACAGGCGGCGGAGTTCGCAACGGCCCTTCAGGGCGATGCAACGCAACCGCACGTCCTTGAGGAGGCGGGCTTTGGCACATGCGATGCCGTTGTTGTCGCGATCGGCTCAAATATGGAAGCCTCGGTCATGGCGACAGCCAACTGCAAGGAACTGGGTGTCGCAAACGTTGTCTCAAAGGCGACGAGCGAACTGCATGGCAAGATTCTTCGGCGCGTCGGCGCGGATTCCGTCGTCTACCCCGACCGCGATTCGGCGCACCATCTCGCGCTCTCAATTGTCAACCACAACGTCATTGACTTCTTCGAGGTCTCGGAGGGTTGCTCCATTGCCGAGATTGCCGCGCCCGAGTCGCTGGTGGGGCTTTCTCTTGCGAAGTCGGACTTCCGCCGGAAGACGGGGCTCACCGTTCTTTGCATTCGCCGCGCCGACGAGGACGCGAAGAAGCCGCGCAAGGTCGTCGTGCCGACACCCGATGAGGTCGTTCGAGGCGATGATCGGCTGATCGTCTTTGGCGAGACGACGCGGCTTGATCAACTTGCGTCATGACGCTGAAATATGATACACTTTTAGTTAGGTAGGCAAACGTACAACAAATAAAAAAAGGAATCGAATCATGGCATGTTCATGTGGAAAGAAGGGTTGCGCGTGCTCGCACTCTGAGTTCATCGCGCCGATGAGTGCGCTCTGGCAAGTCTACGATGGTATCGGCGAGAAGGCGAACGCCGAGATCGTGGCGATTGCGTGGGAGCGTGAGGATGGCAAGGTCTATCGCTATGACCTGCCGATTCCGAAGCGTCTTGATCCCGAGGCGACGAAATTTGTCTCGCACGTTGTTGACCGCATTGCGAAGTTCATCGTCTGGTCGGCGGGTGGTTGGAAACTCTATCTCGCGGGTCCTGAGAAGGTCGTCGGCCCTGTCGCGAAGGCCTACACGAAGAAGGGCGCGCGTGCGTTCGATTACGACTTCTTCTCGTCGATCTATGGTCGTCCCGTTGAGACGTGCATCGTGCCGCTCAAGAAGATGCCCGAGATGAATGAGACGCCCGCGCTCGTGAAGACGGTCGCAGACGGCTGCCGCATTGGCTTTGACTTGGGCGCGTCCGACTTCAAGATTTCCGCGCTTAAGAATGGCAAGGTTGTCTTCTCGAAGGAGTTCCCGTGGGATCCGCGCAACAACGCCGACCCGGAGTATCACTATTCGAAATTGACGGCGGGGCTGAAAGAAGCGGCGGCCTCGTTGCCGCGCGTCGATGCGATCGGTGGCTCAACGGCGGGTACGCTCGTTGGTCAGAAGATGGGCATCGCCTCGCTCTTCCGCGCCATCAAGGAGAAGAATCCCTCGAAGTTCGAAGAGGCGCAGAACATGTTCTTCCGCATTGAGAAGGACTGGGGCGTGCCGTTTGCGATCTACAACGATGGCGATGTCACGGCGCTCGCGGGCATGATCACGATGAACAAGAAGGGCATTCTCGGCGTGGCGATGGGCTCGTCGGAAGCCGTGGGCTACGTTGATATGAAAGGCCGCATGACGGGTCGCATCAGCGAGCTCGCCTTCGCGCCGGTTGACTTCAACCCGTGCGCGCCGAAGTGCGAGTGGTCGGGTGACTATGGCGTCGGCGCGATGGCCTTCTCACAACAGGCCGTCAACTGGCTCGCCGAGAAGTTTGGCTTCAAGTTCCCGAAGGCGATGAAGCTCCCCGAGCGCCTCAAGGTCGTGCAGGCCGCGATGGAGAAGGGCGACGAGAAGGCGCTCAAAGTCTACATCCAGATTGGCCGCTTCCTCGCGCACGCGATTCCGTGGTACAACGAGTTCTATGACTACGAGAATATGATGATTCTCGGGCGCGTGACGTCGGGTCTCGGTGGCGAGGTCATTCTTGAGACGGCGAAGGCGATGCTCAAGGATGTCTATCCGGAGTGGGCTGAGAAGATCGATATCTTCATGCCCGACGAGAAGGCGCGTCGCCTCGGTCAGTCTGTGGCCGCCGCGCAGATTCCCGTCATCAAGAAGCGCCGCTAAGCGGTCGTGAGCCCCCCATACGTGGGGTGTGCGAAGAGGGTGCGTTGCCTCGCGGCGGCGCGCCCTCTTTGCGTCTTGCGTTACACAAGACCCCGAAAGTTTGGTATAATACACATAAATGTATTTAAAGCAGCTCGAGATTCTTGGTTTCAAGTCGTTCGCAGATAAGACGCGGCTCGACTTTGACCCCGGCCTCATCGCCATTGTCGGCCCCAACGGCTGCGGCAAGTCGAATGTTTCCGATGCCATTCGCTGGGTTCTCGGCGAGCAGAAGCCGACCGCCCTCAGGTGCTCAAAACTTTCCGACGTCGTCTTTAACGGAACGGATACGCGCAAACCTCTCGGCGCGGCTGAGGTGTCAATTACGTTCGCGGACTGCGAGAAGGAGCTTGGCACAGACTACCACGAGGTCACGATTACGCGCCGCGTCTATCGCGATGGCTCGGGCGAATACTTCATCAACAAGCAACAGAGCCGCCTCAAAGATGTCCAACACCTCTTTATGGGCACGGGCATCGGCACGAGTTCCTACTCCGTTATGGCGCAGGGTCAGATTGACGCGATTCTCTCGTCCAAGCCTGAGGATCGTCGCGCCGTCTTTGAAGAGGCCGCGGGCATCACGAAGTTCAAGGCCGACCGCAAAGAGGCCCTGCGCAAGATTGAGCAGACCGAGCAGAACCTCCTCCGTGAGGCGGATGTGTTGCGCGAGATGAAGCGCCAGATCGCCTCGCTCCAACGGCAGGTCGGCAAGGCGCAGAAATATAAGGAACTGCGCGACGAGTTGCGCGGGCTTGATATCTACGTCTCACGCCAGAAGATTCACACCTTTGATCAGGAACTGGAGCAGAACGCCCTCAACCGCAATGAGGTCGAGAAGGCGATTGCTGAAGCGCAGGAGGTGGTCACGACGGCCGAGCAGTCGGCGCAGGATCTCCACGCGCAGGTTCATGAGCTTGAGGATCGTCTCCAGAGTCTCGCCGCCGAGCAGGCTTCTGCAGAGGGCGCATACAGTCGCTCGCGCGAGGTGATTGGTGTCAACGCAACGCGCGTCGAGGAGTATCGTTCGTACATCGCGCGCGATCGTCGCGAGATTGACGAGACGCGGGGTGTCCTTGAAGAGGTGAAGATGCAGACCGAGTCGCTCGGTCAGAAAACGACGCTTCTCAATGACTCGCTCGCCGCCGCGCATGAGGCGCTTGCCGAGGCCGAGGCGACATTCAACGATCTCCAGAAGGTCATTGACCTCAAGCGCGAGACCGTGGCCGCGCGTCGCCGCGAGGTGGCCGATACAACGCGCACGGGCACACTCGTCAATGACGCGCAGGTGAACCGCAACGGCGGCGTTGAGACGTGGAAGGCGGGTACGTCCGTCACAACGATGATGAAGCGCGAAGACTTGATGGCTGTCGTAACGGCCGCCGAGGACGAGTTGCGCGAGGCAGAGCTCAAGCACATTCCCGCTTCTCAGCGTCTCACCGAGTGCCGCATCACCGCGAGCCAGATGGAGCAGGAACTTTCTTTCGTCGGTCAGCAGGAACTCGCCGCGCGCAATCGCCATGAGGAACTCGCGCGCGCCGTTGCCTCGCGTGAGTCGACGATTGCGGGCTACGAGGATGCAATCGCGCGCCTCACTGAAGAGTCGGGCGACCTCATTGCGCAACTGGACGAACTGAAGGCGAAGGCCGAGAGCTACGTTGACTTGATCAATGGTGAACGCGGCAAGCGAGCCGAGATGCTGGAACGGATCTCGGCCGCAGACCGCGAGGTCGCCGCACGCCGCGCCGCGCTCGATCAGGCGCGCGACTTCCGTGCGAAGCTCGATGTGCAGGCGACGGAAGCCTCGATGCGGCGGCAGAATGTCTACGAGCATCTGCAGGATGAATATGGGCTTTTCGCCGATGCGGTCATGCGTGAGGAAGACCCGAAGTGGAAGAACGGCGTCGTGCCGCCGATGGAGGAATTGGAGGGGACGGTTCACCGCCTTCAGAGCGAGATTGCCGCGCTCGGCCCCGTCAACATGGTCGCCATTGACGAATGCCGCGAACTTGAGGAGCGCTATGCGCGTGAAAAGGCGCAGGAGGAAGATCTTCTCGCCGCGAAAGCGCAACTCATGGAGATGATTGGTAGCCTCAACGACACGTCGAGCACGATGTTCCGCACGACCTTCGAGACGGCGAACAAGAATTTCCAGACGATGTTCACGAAGCTCTTTGGTGGCGGCGAGGCGAAACTCGTGCTCTTGGAGAATGAGGAAGATCCGCTCGAGTGCGGCATCGACATCATCGCGCGCCCGCCGGGCAAGCGCCCGCAGTCCGTCACGCTTCTTTCAGGTGGCGAACGCACGATGACGGCCGTCGCGCTTCTCTTCTCGATCTTCATGATCAAGCCCGCGCCGTTTTGTATGCTGGATGAACTTGACGCGGCCTTGGACGATGCGAACATCGGCCGCTTCGTTGAGCAGCTCAAAGAGTTTCTCGCGCAGTCGCAGTTCCTCATCATTACGCACAACCAGCACACGATCGCAGGCTCGGATCTCGTGTATGGTGTCTCGCAGCAGGAGAAGGGTGTCTCGCGCGTTTTGTCGATGAAACTCTCGGACCTCGGCGTAAAGGCGAAGAAGTGAAGAAGGTTGAGACGCTCTCGCTCGTGTCGCTCGGCTGCGCGAAGAACGCCGTCGACTTGCAAGTTCGTGTCGGCGGCCTTTTGAAGGGGGGCGCCCGTCTTTCGTCCGACCCCGATCGTGCTGACACGGTAATTGTCAACACGTGTGCGTTCATTGCTTCCGCGCGCGCGGAAGCCGAGGCGGAGATTCGTCGCGCGCTCGCGCTCAAGGCGCGTGGCCAGTTTCATCGCGTCGTTGTCACGGGTTGCTACCCCCAGCGCTATCCCGACGCGGTCGCCGCGTTCCCGGGCGTGGACGAGTGGGTTGGCGTTCCGAAGACGTGGGTTGAACCCGCGATCCCGGCCCTGCGTCTCACGGGCAAGGCGTTTGCCTACCTGAAGATTGCCGAGGGTTGTGCGCACCGTTGCGCCTACTGCGCGATTCCGCTTATTCGCGGCGCGTATCGTTCGCGCCCGATGGCCTCGATTCTCCGCGAGGCGCGCGCACTCGTGAAGAGCGGTTGCCGTGAGTTGAATATCGTGGCGCAAGACCCCATGCTGTGGCGCGAGAAGGCGAAGGGGAAGAAGTCAAAAACGCTCGTTGATCTTTTGCGCGCAATCGATCGGATCGACGGTGACTTTTGGGTGCGCGTTCTCTATAGTTATCCGAGCGAGATTACCGAAGACTTCCTCGTTTGGATGATGACCTCTCCTCACGCCGTCCGCTATTTGGATGTCCCCTTGCAACACACGGTGCCCGCCGTCCTTGAGAAGATGAATCGCGCGGGCGCGGTTGATGCTTCGCTCGCGGTCGCCGATGCCGTGCGGACGCTCATGCCCGATGTCACCTTGCGAACGACGATTCTCGTCGGCTTTCCAGGCGAGACGCCGGCGCGCTTTCAGACGCTTCTCGCGGACTTAAAGCGGATGCAGTTTGACCACTTAGGCGCGTTCGCCTATTCGCCCGAAGAGGGGACGTGTGGCGCGAAGATGACGGGTCGCCCTGCGCGCCGCGTCGCCGCCCAACGCGAGAAAGAGGTCATGGATCTCGCAAAGCGGATTTGGGAGGTGAAGGCGAAGAGGCTGATCGGCCAGACGCAAAAAGCGCTCGTCGTTGCCCCGCGCGTGGCCCGTCTCGAAAGTCAGGCGCCCGATGTTGATGGCATCACGCGTCTTTCAACGGATGCCGAGGTTGGCACGTTTGTCTCGGTGCGCTTGACGGCGCGGCGCGGGTTTGATTTTTGTGGTGAGGTCGTTCCATGAAGAAACCCTTCCCTCGTGCGAACGATGCGGTCGAAACGCGCGATCTGAAGTATTACATCTTCGATTGGGACGACAACATCCTTCACATGCCAACGAAAATCAAGATGGAGCATCTTGAGGCGGATGGCACGTGGAAACTCGTGGAGGTCTCAACGGCGACGTTTTCGCTCGTTCGCCGCGATACGGCGCACTACCGCGCGCCCGGCGGCTCGTGGGAAGAGGCCTTCCGCAATTTTGAAGACGCGCCCGACACAACGCACTTTATTGAAGACACGGTGACGGCTCTTGAACGCATTGAGCACGGCGAGACGCCTGGACCAAGCTACCATGCGCTCAAGAAGACGCTTCGCGAGGGGCGGCTCTTCGCCATCGTGACGGCACGCGGGCATTCGTCCGAGACGATTGAGCGGGCGGTGCGCGTCTTTATCAAGTACGCCCTCTCGGAGGAAGAGCGCGCCGAGATGCTCTCAAACATCCGTGGCTACCGCGTTTGGCTCGGTGGCGCGACGGAGCGCGACTTTCTCTCTGATGTTGATGAGATCGATCGCTACTTGCGTCACTGCCATTACGCGGCGGTTACGAACAAGGGCTTCTATAAACGCATGGCGGCCGATCCGATTTATCAGGAAAAACTTCAAGTTGCGCCGCTCGCGTCAAAGCCCGAGCTCGCCAAGGAGTTTGCGATTCGCGACTTTGTTGAGCATGTCTTCCACCTTCTCAGGCGGGCGGGCGTCCACGACCGCGCGATTTCAATCGGCTTTTCGGATGACGATAAGGGTAATGTGAAGTCGGTTTCAGACTACATCCGCTCGGAGTTGGCACGGCGTTTTGACGCGATCAAGTTTGTCGTCTACGATACGTCCGACCGCACGCTTCCAAAAGGGCGCAAGGTGTGTATCGCAGGTCAGCTCAACCTACCCGGGTTCTAAGAAAAAGGAGACGAACGCATGGTGGACTACAACAGCCTCCGCAAGAAATTTCAGCCGAAGACAGCGCCTAAAAAGGCGCACGCCTCCAAGGCGGCGATTGAGGCCATTGCGCGTGAGTATGCGGCAAAGAAGGCGGAGCTTGGCACAGGGGCTCCGATGTTTCGGCGCGGGCCTCTTTTTTATGGTCTTGTCATTCTTGTCTTGGTCGTCGTGGGCGCGCTCATCGTGCCCGAGATCTTGAGTGGCAGTCTTGCGCTCGGCAAGAAGCGTATTGATCGCAACGCGCTTCAGGCGCGCAAGGCGATGGACGCGCTCTCGCGTGCCTTGGGACGCTATAAGTTTCATGTGGGTGACTATCCAACGGCGAGCGAAGGTCTGGCCGTTCTCGCGTATCGCCGTCCGCACGAAATTCAGGCGATCCGCGCGCGCCATGCGGGTTGGGACGGACCTTATGTCAACCACATCGTCAAGGATCCGTGGGGGCATGATTATGTCTACGAGCCGCGCCCGGATGGCGGTCACCCCGTCCTCTACTCAAAGGGACCCGACGGTCGCGCGGGAACGACCGACGATGTTCTGCCCGAGCAGGACTTCTTTGACGAGGCATTCCATGACACAACGTGGACGAATGGTTGGGCGCCGTGCGAGTTGCGTGGCTACGTGGTCGCGCCCGATGAGGAGACGCGCCGGCGTGTGCAGGAGGAAATGAAAAAATACGATGTCGTTCCCAAAGGCGAACAAAACGGAAAAGGAGAGTAAGAAAAATGGCAGACGTGATTGTCGCGCTTGATGTTCAGTCGCGCGCGGAGGCGGTTGAGAAGGTGAAGTCGCTCGGCGAGGCGATTTCGTTCTACAAGATTGGGCTTGAACTTTTCACGGCCGAGGGTCCTGATGTTGTGAAGGCGGTCAAGGACTTTGGCAAGAAGGTCTTCCTCGATCTCAAGTTCCATGACATCCCGCGCACCGTTGAGCGCGCCGTTCGCGCGGGTGCGAAACTCGGCGTTGACTTAATGACGATTCATTCCGTCGGTGGCAAGGCGATGATTCGTGCGGCGGCCGATGCGGCGAACGAATTCGGTGCGGCGGGTCCAAAGATTCTCGCGGTCACGGTTCTGACCTCGCTCGATCAGAGCGATCTCGCCGATGTCGGCATTGTGGGGCGCACGCCCGCCGAGCAGGTCGCGGCGATGGCGCGTTTCGCGACAGAAAATGGTGCGCATGGTCTCGTTTGTTCGCCGAAGGAGGTTGGCGCGCTTTCAAAGGCACTTCCGCAAGGGACGCTCTTCGTGACGCCGGGCGTCCGCCCTGCGGGCGCCTCGCTCGGCGATCAGAAGCGCGTCGCCACGCCGGCGGAGGCCGTGCGTGACGGTGCCACGCATCTCGTCATTGGCCGTCCGATTCTTGCCGCCGCCGACCCCGTTGCCGCGGCGAAGGCGATTTTGGACGAGATCTGCGCATGAAGCGTCTCGTCACGCTCTTTCTTGCGGGCGGCCCCGTGATGTGGCCGATTCTCGCGCTGTCGATTCTGGGTGTCGCAATTCTTGTCTGGAAGGCGCTCGCGTTTCGGGCGGGGCATCGCACGCGGCGGGGGCTCACGGTTGTCTCAACGATCATCACGGCCGAGCCGATGCTTGGCATTCTCGGCACGGTGACGGGCATTATGCAGACGTTTGAGGCGCTCAACGGCGCGGACGGCGTGGCGAATCCGATGGCGGCGACGGCGGGCATTGGTGAGGCGCTCATCACGACGGCGGCGGGGCTCATCGCCTCGCTCATTCTCATTTTCCCTTATAACGTCCTTGACGCGGGCGCGGAGGACGACGAGGCGAAATGACGCGTCGGCGGCGAGGGGCGCGGCTTGAGATGACGTCCTTGATGGATGTCATGTTCCTCGTTCTCGTCTTCTTTATCTACGCGGTCTTCGATATGTCCGTCCATCGGGGGCTCAAGGTCGACCTTCCGTCAACCTCGGGCGTTCACGAGAAGGGCGAGCGGCTCGTCGTCACGATTCGGAAGGATGATACGATGGAGCTCAATGGCGAGCGCCTTTCGCGTGATGAGATTGTCTCGCGTGTTCAGGCGCTTTATGCGGCCGAGATGCGCCTGCCTGTCTTGATCTCGGGTGACCGCGCCTCATCGCTTGGCGCCGGGATTGAGCTTCTCGGCGCGCTGAAGGCGGTTGGGGTTGAGAAGGCGAGTTTTCAGGTCGGCGGCGAGACGACGAAACCGTGATGCGATTTCTCTTTTCGCTCGGCGTTTCTCTTCTCGCGCACGCCGCGTTGGCTCTTCTTGTCGTCTTTTTCTTTGAGTCGTTCTCATCGCCGCGCGCCATCCCTTCGCTCGATCTTTCGCGCGTTGAACTTTCTTTTTCAGACGAGGATGCGCGTGAGGCGAGCCCCCTGCCTCGGCCAGACGACGCGTCCGAAGAGACCACGATGACGCCACCGCGCGAAGAGAGCCTCTCTCCAATGCCAGACATCTCGGATGTTGCCATGCCTGACGTCGTGATGCCACACGTCGAGATGGTGCCGCCCCCGCCCGTCCCCGAAAGACGGGTGGCTCCAAGTGAGGCGCGCGTTGAGGCCCCGCGGCAAGCGCGCATTGACGCGCCGCCGCGTCCGACGCGCGAGATTCGCCCCGATTATCCGAAGGGGGCGCGCCTTCGTGGCGAGGAGGGCGCGGTCGTCCTTGAACTACACGTGACATCGCGCGGCCGCGCCGATGTGGTGCGCGTTGTCGGGACGAGTGGGTTTGAGGAACTTGACCTCGCGGCCGTGAAGGCGGTGAAGGCGGCGCGCTTTACACCCGCGAAGGCATCGGGTGCGAATGTTGACTCAACCGCGCGCCTCACGCTCCTTTTTAAGCTCCGATAGAAGCCGTTCGCATGTGCGTTCGCGCGTGCGTCCTCTTTCTTCATTGGCGAGAATGTGGTATAATACGATTTTCTCATTTCAGTCTGTGACGTGGCGGGGTGCTGCGTGAGCGAACTGAGCTAACAGGGAATGAAAAGCGAATGAAAAAAGAAGAAGGCCACGTTTTTACATCGGAATGCGTTTCGGAAGGACATCCTGATAAAGTGGCGGATCAGATTTCCGATGCGATTCTTGACGCATGCCTCAAGGTGGATGCGCGCGCGCACGTGGCGTGCGAAACGATGGTCGGCCCCGATGTCGTTGTCAACATGGGCGAGATCACCTGCCAAAAATGGGCGAAGGTGGACCCCGAGGCCATCGCGCGCCGTGTTGTCAAGAAGATTGGCTATGATCGGGCGGGTGAGCATTTTTGTTGGAAAGATTTCTCCTACGTTTCGCACCTCCATGGGCAATCGCCTGACATCGCGCGTGGCGTGAACCGTCGGAGCGCGGCGAAGCAAGGCGCGGGTGATCAGGGGATGATGTTCGGCTATGCGACGAATGAGACACCGAGTCTCATGCCCGCGCCGCTTGTCTATTCGCGTGAACTCTTAAAGATGTTTGCACGCCTTCGTAAGCGTGGCGGCGAGTATTCGTGGTTGCGTCCCGATGCGAAGAGCCAACTTTCTGTCGTGTATGAGAAGGGTGTGCCCGTCCGTCTTGACACGGTTGTTGTTTCGCATCAGACAACGGCTGAGGGCGCGACAAAGAAGAATTATGCGGAGATTGAACGCCTCGCAAAGAATGCGCTTGCGAAGACGGGTCTTCTGACGCCGAAGACGCGCTTTCTCATAAACCCGACGGGCCAGTTTGTCGTGGGCGGACCCTGCGGAGACTCGGGGCTTACGGGGCGCAAAATTATCGTTGATACGTATGGCGGCATGGCCGCGCATGGTGGTGGCGCGTTCTCGGGTAAAGACCCCTCAAAGGTTGATCGCTCGGCGGCCTACTACGCGCGCTATGCGGCGAAGAACATCGTTGCGGCGGGGCTTGCGGCGCGTTGCCAAATTCAGGTTGCCTATGCGATTGGCGTGGACAAACCTGTTTCGTTCTGCGTGAACACGTTTGGCACCGCGAAAGACGGCATCACGGATGCGGCTCTTGAGAAGATGCTTCTTTCGGGCAAGGTCTTTGATTTCCGCCCCTATTCAATCATCACGGATCTGGGGCTTTTGAAGCCGCGTGGTTGGTCTTATGAAGAGACGGCCGCTTATGGATCTTTTGGATGCGAGACGTTTCCGTGGGAGAAACTCAATCGCGTGACGAAACTGCGCCAATTTTTCTAATTTAATCTGAACGGTAAGAAGCAAGAAATGGATAAGCAATACGATTCAAAGGCCTGCGAGGCTAAGTGGTACAAGTTTTGGGAAGAGAACGGGTGCTTCCATCAGGAGCCCGATGGACGCACGCCGTATTCCGTCGTCATTCCGCCGCCGAATGTGACGGGCATCCTCCACATGGGCCACGCGCTCAACCAGACGATTCAGGACATCC
>CAVHJW010000011.1:0-24297 GCA_963636335.1 bacterium | reverse complement strand
CCTCGCGCTTGAAGAAGCCGCCCGGGAACTTGCCCGCCGCGTAGAACTTCTCGCGATACTCGCACTGGAGCGGGAAGAAGTCGATGCCCTCCCGCGGCGTGTCGGTGTTGGTGACCGCCGTGAAGACGGTCGTGTCGCCGTAAGACACGGCGACGGCCCCCGCGGCCTGCTTCGCGAGGAGCCCGGTCTCGAACACGAGGTCAGTCCCCGCGATGTTGACCTTGAACTGCTTTGCACCTTCCATTGGTGTTTCTTTTCCTTTTTTGTCTTTCGTTGGTAAATCCAACTGCGCCGGTTAGCGGCGGATGCCGAGCTTGGCAATGAGGTCGCGATACTTCACCTCGTCCTCACGCTTGAGGTAGTCGAGGAGGTTGCGACGGTTCTGGACTTTGCGGAGAAGGCCGTAGCGGCTCGAGTGATCCTTCTTGTTCGCCTTGAGATGCTCGGTGAGCGCCGCAATTTCCTTCGTGAGGATCGCGATCTGCACTTCGGAGGAGCCCGTGTCGCGGTCGTGACGCTGGAATTCGTTCTTGATGGCGGCCTTATCGATGTTCATTTTCTTCTTTTCTTTCTTTTTATTGCCGCGAACTGGGAGGTCGCCCTGAAATCGGGACCAAAAGCCACGCCGTGCGTGACCCCCGCGACAGGGATAACCTCCTGAGACAGTCGCAGATTTCTACCTATTATATCACAGCCCCCACCCGAAAGGCAAGTGCACCACGCACCTCGGATTGTTGCAGTTGATTGAAATGGTAGGGCTGCACGCAAAAACCATCCCTTCTTCGACAAAATAAAGAGTATAATATCAAGAACATATGGACACCTACGGCCTCCTGTCGCTCGTCCCGCCCCTCGTGGCAATCGTGCTCGCGCTTTTGACGCGCGAGATTGTTCTATCCCTTTTCGCCGCCATCTTTTCAGGCGCGGCGATTCACGCCTTTATGACGCAGGCGGGTTTTCTCGCCACGTTTAAAACAATCATTGATCTCATCGGTGGCAAGACCGCCGAAAATATGCCGATGGTGCTTTTTCTCTGCCTCCTCGGCGCGCTCGTCTCGGTTGTCACGCGCGCGGGCGGTGCGCGCGCCTACGGCGAGTGGGCGTTTAAACGACTCAAGAATGAGACGGCCGTCAACTTGATGACAATCGTGATGGGGCTTATCATCTTCATTGATGACTATTTTAACTGCCTCACCGTCGGCACCGTCATGCGCCCTGTCACCGACAAGTTCAAAATCTCGCGCGCCAAACTCGCCTACTTCATTGACACAACGGCCGCGCCCGTCTGCATTCTCTCGCCGATTTCATCGTGGGCCGCCTACGTCATCTCATGCCTGCCAGCAAGCATGCAAAGTGAGGGGCTTCATATTTACCTCTCCGCCGCGCCCCTCAACTTTTACGCGATTCTCTCGCTTGTCATTCTCTTCTCCGTTGCGCTCGGCCATCGCCTTGATATTGGGCTTATGAAACGCATGGAGCGCACAACCCACAGTCATCACGATGTCGGCGCCGAGGTCGTCATGCGTGCGGGTCTTGAGCCAATGCCCGTCTCCGCACGCGGGCGCGTCATTGACCTCGTCTTGCCCATCCTCGTTCTCATCGGCTCGGCGGCCTGGCTTCTCATGCACTATGACGCCGGCATCGCCCTCGCCCTCGCCTCGCTCTTGACGCTCGTCTTCACGTTTGTCTTCTTGGTGCCGCGCAAGATTCTGGACTACCACCAGTTTGCGGCCGCCACCCTCTTCGGCATTAAAACGATGGTCCCCGCGCTCGTCCTGCTCGCGCTCGCGTGGGGCATCTCGGCGGTGTGCAATGACTTACTTGGAACGGGTCACTACATTGCCTCGCTCCTTGTCCGCGCCAATCTCTCGCTCGCGTGCTTGCCCGCCACGATGTTCGTGACGGCCGCGCTCTTTGCTTTTGCCACGGGCGCGAGTTGGGGCGCGATTGGCATTCTCGTCCCCATCGGCATGAGCGTTTGCGAAACCATTGAGCCCTCTGCCGCCATTCTCACATTGGCGGCCACGCTCGCAGGAAGTGTCATGGGCGACCACTGCTCACCGATTGCCGATACGACCATTCTCGCCTCGGCTGGCGCACAGTGCAAGCACATGAATCACGTCATGACGCAAATTCCTTACGCGCTTATGGGCGGCGCGATTTCGCTTCTCGCCTACCTCGTCGCCGGGCTCATCCTTCTCTAGCGAACGGGTGGCGGGATGTTGTAGTACTCACGAATGCGCCGAAGTTCGCCTGACTTTTCAATCTTCTTGCGCCCCTTCTCGTAAGCCTCAATAAAGCGTGTCGCCTGCGCAGCATCCTTATTCGACGGAATAAAGAGTGCGGCCCCCGTCGTGATGGTCTTTGACATCCGAAGCTCGATGAGGCGCTCCGCCGCCATGCCGATCTGCCGCGCGTCGTTCGCGTTGGCCTTTGACACCGCAAAGCCGTCAATGCGCCCCGCGAGCACCTCGCCCGCGAGATTATCATAACCCGGCTCATCCACCTCGTAGATGCGCACGCGGTCGGGATGTCTCTTCGCGTACTCACGCAGATCCTTCACATCCAGATAATCTTCCACAAACCCGAGGCGGAGATGCGTGAGAGACTCCATGTCACCCGCAAAACGCCAGTTGTTCGTGCGCATCGTGTAAACGACCATATCGAGTTCAAGAATCGGCGTGGTGGCCTTCTGGAAATTCGCAAAGTCTGGATGGTCGCCATAAATCACGCTGACGCCATTCGGGTCTCTCTCCAATGCCGCCACGACATCTTTCGTCTCACCGAAAACACGCACGAACCGCGCCTTCGGAAAGATGGCGCGAACGAGATCAAGGAGATAACCATTTCGACGCGACACATCATTCTCAACAGCATACGGAATCCAGCGCGTATAGTAAACGGTCGGCGCGAGTTCCGCCACCGCGTTCGCCGCGTGCGCACCGTTCTCCGCCGAGGTCGCTTGAGACGGCTTCCCCGCACACACGACGAGTGCGACCTTCAGCCCAAGCATCGCCGCCAACAAGACGACGAGAAGCACACACACCTTGCGAATCATTTTTGAGCCTCCTTCTTTTCCTTTCCGACTTCCCGCTCAGCCCACGCGCGGAACGGGCTCTTCTGATCGGTATCGGTTGCCTTGAGAATCTCGTTGAGAATGTCTCGCGCACGCGCCGGATTGTTGCGAACCTTAAGTCGATACTCGCGGTAGAGCCGACGCACTTGCTCGTCAACCGCGCGACGTTGCGCAATAACCTGATGGCGCCACGTCTCCAATTGCGCCTCATCGACGCCCACGACCGCCGCCAAGTCAATGGCCGCATCCAGTAAGCCAGGGCGCGATGTCCACGTCTCAAGCCGCGTGCGCAAAAGTTTCTTTTCGCGATCAAGGAGAGGCACATAGCCCTCCATGCCTGGGGCGTTATCAATAATCGAAACGAGAACCGCGAACGTGCGCGTCACATCGGCGATGGCGTTGGGCGTCTCAAGGGGGGGCTGTCCCTTGACGCCCAAGAGCGCGTCGCGCGCCTTGATGTAGTCACGGAGCAACTCAATGTTGATACGAATTTTCGCGATGAGACTATATACCGTGTCAGCCGTGATAAAGCGGTTGTCTTCAAGGCCTTGAACAGTCTTCACGATTCGCGAATAGAGGTTCTCCGAATCGCCGCCGCCATAAACCGTCTCGCGCAAGACGATTTCTGGCAGAGACTCGCGAATGAGGCCAATCAGTTCCACAACATCGTCGTAGAAAGCATCCGCGCCGTACGTCTCAAAAAGCCGTCGCGGCACGTTCTTGATGACGTCATCAATCATCTGCCAACGATCCGTTGCCATGCCACGTTGACAACAGATGATTGACTCAATCAGCGTCTTGAGCGGCACGAGATCGCTCGCATTTGGCACATCCTCAAGCCGCTTGAGGAGGTCATGCGAAACGAGACTCTCCTCCGCCTGCAAAATGATGGGCAGATCGCGGTAGAACGTGAACAGAAAGAGATACCGATCGTCATTGAGCGAGTCGTTGGAGAAGTGCACCGTCGCCTCTGTTTGCTGTGCGACCGCAGAACCAGAATGCGACAAAGACTCCAACATGGCCGCGCTCTGATTGACGAGACCCGAGACGATGAACGCGCCGAGAATCGCGGCGATGGACAAGACGAGAACGCGCCGCATTCGGCGCGTCGGCCAGGCGAACGGATAGCGCGTCTTCATCGCCGCTGCCGCATCCGCATGCGGCAGAACGATGGCGCGAAAATCACCAACCTCAAACGCCGCGTTCTCCGCAACCGTGAGGTGCTCACCTGTGCGCGAGACAACCTCAACGCCCTGAACATCGGGGTAGAACTCAAAAAGAACATTGTCCTGAATCGCTGGATTGACTGCGGCGAGGCCCGTCACCGCGTCATACGTCACAACGTTACGTCCTGCGAGGACGGCGTCGGCCGCGACGGGCGAGCGTCCGAGGCGCCAGACAAGAACGCGCCCCGACTGGGCACTCTCGCCTTCAATCTTGAAGATGAAGCCTCCGAGCAGAAGTTGTTGGCCGGCAAGGAGCGGCAACGAACCCGCTTTCTTCGGACCCGAAACAACATCCGCACCCGCCGTCGCCGAAGCGAGCGTCCAGCCATCCTCATCGCGCACGAGCGCACCCATCACCGCGTCGCCCGCCGACGTGCTCGCCGCCAAATGCAGACCCTCCGCGTCCTTCACGACGAGGAGCGGCCCCTTCTCGGCCGATACGTCGCGTTCAAGAATCTTCTTTCCGTCTGAAGATAAAATCAAGAGCCGTTCCATCACCTTCCTCCTTCCTTTGCCGCCCATTCACGCTCAAGAGCCGCCTTTGTGCGCGTCGCTTGCTGACGCAAGAGAGCCTCATCGCTGAGAACGGCGTGCTCGGCAATGTAAGCGGCCTGCGCGATGGCCTTCTTGAGATCGCCAAGCCCCCGATACTTATCAAGGAGAAGTTCCCACGCCACGCGCTCGGCCTTGCGCCGCTCAAGCATCTTCTCGTAACGCGTGTACGCCTCCGAGGTGCAAAGACCACGCTCCTCACGAATGGATGCCATGAGCAAGATCAATTTGCGGAAGTGAACAATCGCAGGCAGGACCGACTCTGTCTCCGACTCACTGCGCGCCGCAAAAAGCTCCCACATCGCGCGCTCATTGGCGGCCAGATTATGGACGCGCTGATGGTCGGCCGCTGTCATTTCTGCCGAATTGACGACGGGACGCGGATACGTGGAGGATCGCTCAAGGAGATCATCGTTATCGAACATGTACTCCAGGCGGTCGCGGATCTCATTCGCGCTTTCGCGGTCGTTCCAATCCCAGACGCCCATAACCATGTAGGCCACATCGTCGAGGATGAAGTAGATGGACTCGCCCGAGAGACGGCCGTATGCAAACTGCGCACGGATGGCCGAGACGTCGGGGTCCACTTGCACGACATCCGTTGCGATGACGCGCGCCAAGTCGTTCGTGGCGGTCGGAAAGCCGAGCGCCACGAGGTGTTCGGTCAGACGACGCGCCGTCAGCGCGGGGTTTAAGTCAAGCGCACGATAGCGGAACGCCTCATCTCGACTCACCGAATAGCACACGAGCGGGGGCGCGCCCAACGCGTTCTTATAGAGACGCAAGTCATCGTCGTCCAGCGCGTAGAACGCCCATCCTGCGGGAATTTCCGTCTTAAAAAACGGCGTCTTGACGCATGTTGGACGCGCCGTCGTGCGGACGCGTTGCGCGTCAATCAAGCGGCCGACGGCCGAATAGACCGCCACAACCGCGAGAAACGCCGCGACGAGCACGGCCGACCACGCGAGCGTCCCTGACGTGGCCAGTGATGGAACAAGGGTGGGTTTGTCATTTCGATTCATGGAACTACCTCGTGACATATTGGATGACGAGCGGGGCGAAGAGGACGATGAAGACGCCCGGCAAGATCAGAAGAAGGAGCGGGAAGGTCATCGCGACAACGGCCTTTTGTGCCTTCTCTTGCGCACGGATACGCGCGTTCTTGCGAATGAGCGTGGCGGCCGCGCCCAAATTATCCCCGACGCTCGTACCCATTTCAAGAGCCTGCGCGAGCGTTGAGAAGACGGCGGTCGCGTCAGGCGTGTCAATACGATCCGCGATATGATTCAAGGCCTGCGCGAGCGATTCGCCGATAGCGACCTCCGCCATCGCACGGCAAAGTTCCTCACGCACGGGGCCAGGCGTTGAGACCTCAATGACGCCCTGAATCGCGCCTGAGAGGTCGCCTCCCGACTGTGTCACGAGACACATCACGTCAAGGGCCGGTGGCAGTTCGTGCGTGAACACGTTTGTGCGCTTCAGGGCGAGGTCGTGGAGCGCCTGCTCTGGCCAGAGATGAAGCAAGGGCACGAAGACAAGGCCGAACAGGAGAACGAGACCCGCCCCGTTGCGGAAGAGCGCGGCGAGGACAACGGTGACGAAAACGGCGAGCATGGGCAAAATAAAGCGCGCCACGTAGACTTCGTAGGCATCTGCGCCGCCGAGAAAACGCCCACCCGCACGCAGGATATCTTTTTCATAGCGCGCAATCCGCGCGTCCACCTCGCGATCCACGGCGCGGCGGCGCATCGCCCAACCGCGAAACGGCGTCAGGAGAAAGCGAATCGAGCTCACGCTCGCGTCACCCAGCGTGTTCTGGACACCAAAAAGCGAGCGAACAAACAGGAACGCGAGAAGTCCCGCGCCGAGCGCCGCCGCCACGAAAGCCACAATCAAATCGATGTTCTTCAGCATGGCTACACCTCAATCGAGACAATCTTGCGAATCCAAAAATACGCGAGAAGTTGCATCGCGACGAGAACGGCAAGCGTTGCAAGGCCGATTCCCGTCGTAAAAAGGGGCGCGATCAATTCGCGGCGGATAACGGCAAAGATGGCGAGAAGCACGGCCGGGAGTGCGCTCATGACGAGCGCCTGCATGCGTCCTTCGGTCGTCATCGCCTTGAGCTCGCGCGCGAACGTCAAATTGTCGCGGAGCATCGCCGAGAGCGCACGGTAATTTTCATGCAACTTGCCGCCGTGCGTGACGCCGATCTTCGACGCAATCGCAACCATGCGCACATCATTCGTCGGCACGCGCGTTGCGAAATTCTCAAACGCGCCACCAATTGAAAAGCCGAGTCGCGTATCATAGAGGACGCGCGCCATCTCCTCATCCACACCTTTGGGGAAGCGCTCTAAATTGCGCAAAATCGCCTGCGGGAGCGTGAGACCCGCCGAAAGCGAATTCGCAATCATATCTAGCGCGTCTGGCAGCCCTTCGCGAATCGCCTGAACGCGGCGACCTGACGCGACACGACCGAGTCCGCGCGAGGCCGCAAGCCGTTCAACGGCGTCTCCGCGTCGCGCCTCCTGCCGCGCGAGCGCGCGGCTCACGAGGAAGCCCACGAGAACGCAGAACGCGATGAGCGCGACGGCGAAGACGATGAGATCAAGCGAGAGCATGCGCGTTTCCTCCCTCCGCGCCGTCCGCCGCGAGACCCGCGAACACGCTTTCATCAAGATCGATGCCACGCAATTTGAAGTCCTCGTAGAAGGTCGGCCGCGCGACGGCGACGTGATGACCCAAGACTTTGCGCGTCACGGGATCAACGCCTTCGCGCTTAAATGTGAAGAGTGTCCGAAGTTTTGCGTCGCCCTTCTCATCAAGCCCCGTCACCTCCGAAATCTCAATCGTCTTACGCGAGCCGTCGGAGAGACGCGCCGTTTGCACGATGATTGAAACGGCGCTCGCGATCTGCGCGCGGATGGCGGAGAGCGGAATCTCCATGCCCGCCATGAGGCAGAGTGTCTCAAGGCGCGAGACCGTGTCACGTGGCGTGTTTGCGTGAATGGTCGTGAGGGACCCATCATGACCTGTATTCATCGCCTGAAGCATGTCGAGCGCCTCGCCGCCACGACATTCACCGACGACGATGCGGTCGGGGCGCATACGGAGGCAGTTTTTGACGAGTCGACGAATGGACACCTCGCCCTTCCCTTCCGTGTTCGCGGGACGCGCCTCCATGCGGACGACGTGCTGTTGCTGAAGTTTCAATTCAAGCGAGTCCTCAACCGTGATGATGCGCTCGCCCGAACCGATGCAGAGCGAGATGGCATTGAGGAGCGATGTCTTGCCGCTGCCCGTGCCGCCCGAAACGACGATGTTCTTGCGGAGGCGCACGCACGCATCAATGAACTTCGCCATTGGCTCAGACATTGATCCGAACGACACGAGTTTCTCAAGCGTGAAAAGCGACTTGCCGAATTTGCGGATTGTCAAACACGCGCCATCGGGCGTGATGGGCGGGATGACGGCGTTCACACGGCTCCCATCCTCAAGGCGCGCGTCCACAAGTGGGCTCGATTCGTCGATGCGACGGCCGACGCGGTTGACGATACGCTCAATGACGCGCACGAGATGCTGGGGATCGCGAAACTTGCGACCTGTCAATTGCACCTTGCCCTTGCGCTCAACATACGTATGAGCAAAATCCGTCACCATAATTTCAGTGATGGAGTCATCGGCAATGAGCGGCTCAAGCGGGCCGAGACGGAGCATATCCTCAATCGTCTCTTGACGAAGTGCGGTCACGTCTTCCTTTGAGAAACCAGCGAGTTCCGGAAAACCCTGCGCCAGAATCTCATCGAGAGAAGCCTCTACGCGCGCCTCAATCTCATCCGTCGCGTTTGAGACATCGCCCTTTAAGTCACGGGAAAGAGCGGCAAGTGCGTGTGCATAAAGGATGTCACCCGCGACTTCGCGGCGCGTCTTCACGCTCTCGCCAGCCTCACACTCAACCGTAAAACGAAAGGAGCCGATTGTGATCTCGGCGCGATGCGAAACGGGGGCCTTGACCGTGGAGACGCCCTCAACGGCAAGCGCATTCGCCTCGGGCGCGAGATTCTCAACCCACCAAATGCCGCCCAAGGGTGTAAAGGCGAGTTGCTGTGGCGCAAGCGTCCACTCCGCGCCAACCACAACGTCGCACGAGCCAGCCGAACCAAGCGCAAAGGCCTCGGCCTTGCCCTCTTGTGGCGTCAGCGTCGCAAAACGCTGCGACGCGCGCGTAAAAACGAGCGGCTTCATTTAGGGTGCCTCGATTTCCGCCTTCTTCTCGTGCAGGCGGTCGCGCAAGGCTTTGGCCACGCCCGTCTCATCTTCCGTCACCCAATTGACCGTGACAATGAGCGCCATCTCCGTGTCCGCCTGGCTCTCGCTCACGTTTTGAAAGAGGCGACCTAAAAGCGGGATATGCGAGAGAAACGGCGTGCCGTCCTTCGTCTGCGACTGGGTCTCTTGGTTAAAGCCCGAAAGCGCGATCGTCTCGCCCGGACGAACCACATACTTGGAATGCGTTTGGTAGCGCTTGACATCAATATCACGCGTTGACGAACCATCGAATCCGTTCGGCGACTTGTTGTCGAGCGCAATGTCAAGCGTCATCGTCTCGGCATCAATAATCACGGGCTTTGCCTTCACGATGAAGCCATATTCAATCTCCTTGAGATCGGAGGTATAGGCACCCGCCGTGTTGCGGTGAATCGTGCCGCCATTTTGGAACTCGGCCTCCTCGCCCGACTGCGTCGCGAGCGTCGTGTGGTAGACCGTCTTGCCCACGTTATTCTGCTTCAAGAGGTTCACCGCCACGCGAACATCGTTGATGCCAACATCCGACGTGAACGCGCGCGTGAGGGTCTCGCGATCGTCGTTATATTCATACTTCGCATTGAAGATGCCCGTGACCTGATCCGGTGTTTTGAGACCCAAGTTGCGCGCCTTGTTGACGTTATACTGCAAGAGTTCAACCGAAAGCGAGATGCGCTGCTTGATGACCTTCAGGCCATCCGTATTCACACCAATGCCGTTGAAATCTTTGAGGAACTCCTTGACGCGATTCCCCACAAGTTTGATGGACTCCGCATCATAGAGTTTACCCGAAAGGCAAATCTCGTTACCGACTGCGGCAACCACGATATTTGTCCGCCCCAGTTCGCGCAGGTACTCGGCCACGAGGTCGGCCACGGACGACGTTGTGCTCGTGACTTGATTGACGATGCGCCCCGCCGCGTCAAAGCTCTGCGCCTGTCGCGCGCGGCGGAGGGTGTCGGGCTGTGCCGTCACACCCGAAATAATCACACGGTCACCCGAAACGGAGATCGAAACCTCTGGGTCGTCCTCGAAGAACGTCTGAAGAATCGGCCAATACGTCGGCACGACCATGACAATACGACTCGCACGCGGCCCCAGCGCATCAAAGTAGGTAAGCTCGGCGCGTCCCATCTGAAGCGCGGCAATATTCGCTGTGGTGCCATCGGGCGCGCCGACAGACACAACAGAACCGTTGGAACTGCGGATGGTGACGGCGTTCTCGCTCGGAATCTCAGACGTGGAGCCTTCAATGAGCGTGAGATCTTCAAGTTTCCGAAGCGGAGCGGCGGTAAGCGCGGAGGATGCGACCGCCGCCGTGAGCGCAAGAATCAGCGTCTTGGATTGGATTGATTTCATCGTCTTTCACTCTTTCCATTCAACGTCTTTTCAATTAGAAACTCCGCACCGCATCGCCAAACGCCGCGCCCGGCGAAATGGTGAGTTGCGTGCGATCACGCTCGGTATTCCCGTCGCGCACATTTCGGAGCAGATACGTAATCTGACCCATCGAACGAGCTTGAATCATAAGAATCGCCGCACGCGTCGGCAGATTGAGCGTGATCGTGCCATAGCTCGACGTCGCGCCCGAAAGATCGTAATTGGAGCCGACGGCGATGACCGGAACATTCTGAAGAATCACCGACGAGACGATACGCTTTGAGCCACCCGCCGACGAACCTGTGATGAGGCCGAGCGCCTCCTCCGAGGCCGTGAGGACGACATCGACGCGGCTCCCCGGGCGAATGAAACCATTGACAGACGAGACACTATCCACACTCATCGTGACGGCGCGGTTGCCCTCGGCGATCAACTCGGCGAACGGCGTCTTCTCTTCGGTCTCAACATCCATCCAAAAGATCGGCGTGTCAGCCGCGACAAAGCGTTTCACACGACGGCCGTCGAGCTGCGCCTCAATGTCGGCGAGCGCCTTCTCGTAGGTCGGCGTGCCCGGGTTCGGCAACGTAATGTGCGCGTTTGAGAGCGACTCAAGCGGAATTTGCGTCGTGCCCAACATCTCCGCGCCGAGCTCCGCGCCCTCCTTGATCTCCATGGTGGCCACGAGAATCGTCACCTTCGGCGCCTCGGCAACCGTCGTGCGCGACTTCACATACTTGTTGACGGCAAGGACCGCCAAAAGAGCCACGAGCACGGCCGCCACGACCGCAATCTTCGTCTGGTTTGAGTTTTTCATTTTTCCATTTCCTTTCGTTTAACAATGACATCGTCGTCAGCGAAGCGCACCGTCGTGAACGTGCCGAGACCATCGCCTCGGTCGCGCACGTCATAAAGCGCCGTCAAATTGCCGCGCCGCCACGCACCGGGCGCATTCTCACGGTCGCGCGTCCACCCATTCGCGCGTAACTTCTGCGCGGCCTCGCGCCGCACCATCTCCTCGGCGAATGTTGAAAGCGTGATAACGAAAAAGCCCGCGCCGTTTTGATGAGGCGTCAACTGCGTGTAAAAAATTCGACCTGGCAAGACATCGCGCAGGATGCTCGGCAGGCGCTCGCCGAGCCTGTCCCCATGTCGCGCAACGATTTCGTCAAGTGTAAGGTCGCGCTGAATCTCGGCGAGATCGCCGAGCGGCAAGAGCATATCCTCGCGGCGCGTGGTGCCATCCTTGAGGGCCGTGTGCGAACGGCAGACGAGCGTGCGGTCTGGTCGCAGATAGACCTCGCCACCCGCAATCTCGTTGGCGAAGCGCGTCGTGAGCGGCAAAGCAAACGGCTCCCACCCCGCCGCCTCGGCCTCCGCCGCGCTCACCCTGAGGGCCTGTTCATAAGGCATGCGCAGAATCTGTGCATCGCGTGCGATTGCGATGCCGCCCGCGTTGATATGAAGATCCTCTGGCACGAGCGACGCGAGGTCATAATGCCGCGGCGCGGGCGCGAAGGCGGGCTCCGCAACGGGCGGCGAGGCTGTCGCCGAGATGAGACCCGACGACGCCACGAGGACGCGCACCCCCCACCGCATCACAGCCACAATGGCACACACCGCCGCGAGTGCCACGGCCGTGACAAGCGTCTTGCGCAGAAAAACGCGCGAATCTACTCGACCTTCAGCCATGTCTTCAGAAGCGGAATCTGTGTGAGTTTGCGAATATACGTGGGCGGCGCGAGCGTGGCCGTCTCCATTGACGGCATATGGCAGTAGTAACGAACGCGCTCGTCATCAATGAGGGGGCGGTTGTAAGAGGCCCAACCGCCGCCAAGCCGTGGCGCATACGCGGGGATCATCGAGCGCCCGTAGTCGCCGCCGAAGAATCCGTAGGCCTTTGCGGGAATCAGCGTGTCCACGTAAGCACTCACCGAGGTGCGAACGACCTTGTCGGTGCGAAACGTCTCCGAGACGTAAAGCTGCGTGTTCATCGTGACGAGCGAGATGGCGAAGGAGAGAATCTTCCCGAGGACTTTGACGATCCACGTGTCGCTCTCTTGCATCTTCTCAATGCCGCCGAAGATTTTATCCACGAGCCAGTGGAGAGGACCCTGTTGAAGATAGACGTCGCCCTTACAGTAGACATCGTTCGCACTGCGAAGGCCTTCGTTCTTCAGCGATTCGGCGAGATAGTTGCGAACAACGATTTTTGCGGGGCGCCCCGGGCAACCCTTGCGCTTGCCCGGGATGAGGTGGCTCTCAACATCGCAGAGCGCACGCGTCGCAATTTCAACTTGCTGCTCAACATAGAGATGGCGCGTAAAGTCAACAGCGAAGCACATCGTGAGAATCACGAGCGGCATCACGAATGCGAACTCGAGATACGCCGATCCCCGCGTCGACTTAAGCCGCCGCAGAAGAAGGTTTCTGATTCTCGCCTCGTGCTTTTCCACTTTTCCCGTTTCTCAATGGTAAATGATTCTCTTCAAAATGCCGTTGGCGACGCTGTTCGTCGTGAGCGACTCAAAGGCCGTCGTGACAGGGATCAACTTCGCCGTCGCGCCCGTACCAAAACCGGCGGGACGTTGGCTCGTCGTCGTCTTCGACGGTGCGGACGAGTGCGCGACAACATCGCCTGTCACACACTGCGCCGCCGCGATGGCCAGCATCGGCCACTTGTCAATCACATTCGACGTCTTCGACGACCAGGCCTCGAGCGGCATCGTCTCAATGTGCGAGTAATACTTGTGCGCAATCCAAATGCTCGGGCCCGGCAACGCATCCTTCCCCGTCTTATCGCCGCGCTTTGACACCCACGGCTTGATCTCCCATGTCCCGCCCGTGCCGCAGAGTTTGTGAATCACCTTGTAGATGCCACCACTCTGCTCGAAGAGCGATGTCTTGTCCGTGTCGTTTTTCCACGGTGCCTCGCTCTTCTCCTCGGGCTGAAGAGGCAACTTCACCGTATCGATGACCGGGAAGGCAATGCCGAGCGCGTAGATGCCAAGTTTGCCAACAGGCCCCATACTGATGCTCGCGTTGCCGAGGGGGTCCGCTCGATTTTTCGCCGCAAGTTGTTGCGCACCCCAATACGCAAAGACCGTCGCGCCGTAAGCATAGAAGTAGCCGAGCGGCCTTAAAAAGTAAGGGCATATTCGGTTGGCGAGAAGGCCCGAGACACCGCCCGAAATCGCCGCAATAATATGGAACGCCTGCGCGGCAATTTTGCAGACAATGCCAATGTAGGGAATGTTCCCCATCTTCTCAAGTGCCTGCGCGGCTGTCTCCGCTGGAATGGCGACGACGAGCAGTTTCTTCGCAATTGAGAGCGCGGCGTACATCTCGTCGTTCAGATTCTGCACCGTGTTCATGCCCCGCGCCTGCCAGACGCAGAAGCCAAGCGCCGCGGAGTCCGCCGCATTTTGAAGGCGCATCTTCTCCTTTGAAAGTTGCGCCGTATTCCACGTCATCGTGAGCGAGCCGATCACAACGAAAATGACGAGCGCCATGAGAACGCCGATGTTCCCGCGGTCATCGGCGAGACGTGTGCGCATCCGCGCAAGAGACTGAACAAGCCGCCCGATCATCAGATGTCCTCCTCCTGACTTGCGTCTGGCACCCAGCCACCACTCGACTGCCGCTTCCAGAAGTCGCCGATTCCATCATCATCCGACCCGCTACTGCTATCACTCTCTTTCGGACGATACGGATCATCCTCTGGCACGCCGCCGCCACTCGGGTCAACATCGCCCTTCTCTTTGTCCTTGCCGCCCGACGATTTGAGCCCCAGGTCCTTCGCAAGCTGCTGTTCGGCATCGTAGACCGCCTGAAGCGCGGCGATATAATTCTGGCAGGCCGTCTCAAGCGCGGTTGTGTCTGACTCAAAGTCGCTCGTCATCGGGAACGCCTCGCGCAAAATCTTTGCGACGACCGAGGCGTCCGTCACGCCCGCACGCTGGAGCGCGGCGGCGGTCTTCGCCGCCCATTCCTTCACCTGCTCGCGGCGGTTGTTCGTCGTCGTCGTGAACTGGTTCACGAGCGAGGAGTAGGTGTCGCGCGCCTTCTGCTCCGCCTCGTCAATGGCGATGATGTCATTGATGATTGTCTTCTTGAGCGTCGCGAGCTTCTCCTTCATCTTCTCAACGGCCTTCTCGGGATCCTTCATGATGTCTTCATCGTCATCGCCGTAGTCGAAGAAACCCATGCTGCTGTAGTCCGCCTCCTCGCTGCCACCGCCAAGCGCCGCGGCAATCTCATCGCGGCTCGCGCGCTCAAGCGTCCGAATCTCGTTCTCCTTCGTCACCGCCGTTGCGAAGGCATCCTTCAACACCGCGTGCTCACGCGTCTTTAAGTCCGTTGCCGATGACGCCGCGAACGAAATCATCGCGTTCGCGTTCGGCGCAAACGCGCCCTGCGACGACGCAAACGACTTCCAGTCCTTGTAGGATGCCGCCGTGCCGCCCACATAGCGCGCGACGGCGTTTCGGAAATCGCCTTCCGAGACGTTCATCACGAGTCTGTCCGCCGTGAACGTACAACTGACGTCAGCCGCCGCGCCGTCGATCTTCCCCTCATTCAGGAACGCGTACCACGGCGGTTGGCCTGAGAAAGACTTGCGCCACGCCGCGAGCAGATCGCTCGCCGTGCCGTGCTTGACGCGCAGGTGGCGATGCGTGTCGTCACCCCAGAAGAACCACTCCTTGTTCTTGTAGGCGCGCTTCTCAAGGTTCTTGAGTTCGTCCGTCTTCTTTGTGATCTTCCAGAACACGATACCATACCAGAACTTGCAGGTCTCGTCGGACGTGCCAGTCAGTTCCGAGAAACACTTCTTGTAGTCCGCCGGCGGAGACTTCCTTCTCCATGCGCCCTCGTCCTTCGGATTGTCTGGCGCACGCTCCATCCAGAGGACGAGCCCGTCCAGCGCGTAGTAGGCGGACTTCTCGGCCTCGCCCGTGATGCCGCGGCCGATGCCCTTGTAGGAGCCGCTGCCGGTGTCGCTGTCGTAGGGGCCGACCGTCTCCTCCAAGAGGCGGTACTTGTAGGACAGGAGGGCGATATTTAGGAAGCCGCTGTACGCCTTCTTAAGCTCCTCAATGGCCTTCACGTACGAGTTTGTTGTGCCAGGGTCAAAGGCCTCCGCGCCCTCGCTGTAAAGATTCGCATTCTTGATGGTCGGTTGTGGATAAAAGAGCGCGCGCCCAACCGCGGTCGGCACATCGCCAGGATCGGACGACGATTTCGCCGACGCGAGCACAGGGAACATCCACGCGCGCTCAAACGGCCACTTGATCGTGACGTCAATCATCTTCTGCTTCTGATTATTCGGCGGCCATCCCGAATAGGTCGTCACCATCCAATCGTCATACTTCGCATTTGAATCGTAGGTCGCAGGCAAATCCAGTTGTCCGCCCGTGGCATAAAGTGAAACGCGCGAGAACGCGGGGATGCTCGCATCGTCGCGCTCCTTAATCGAAATCACGTCATACGTGGCCATACGATCCGCCGCATAGACAATCTGGCGGAGCACCCGGCTCCGGCTCATGAGGTCATCAAACCCCGTGTAGATATCGCTGGGGATCAGGCCCGCAATCAAATCTGCCAGAGCCTTCGCAATCGGCTCCACCGCATACGTGACAATTTTATTGAGCACCTCCGTCACGATTTGCCCGATGACATTGTCGCCGATGTCAAACGGGAAGAGTTGCGCGAGGCTCTGGACAAGTTCGGTCAACTTCGACTTAATCTGCTCCTCGACGAGGTTCTTGAGGGCGCTCACACCCTGTTCAATGAGCTTGTTGACCCAGTCCTTCGCGAGATCGGACGCACTCCCGTGCATGGAGCCCATTGAGCACGTCGACATCAAGAGCGTCGTCGCAACATACATGCCATCGACCGGCTTCGACGGGTTCAGGAGATCGGCCATGCTCGACGGCTTTGCGGCGAGCAGCGAGTCGGTCGATGTTGCCGCGCGCTCACCCGCGCGCACCGTCGCAATGCGCCCGCACGTCCACGCCGCATGGTTCGCCATAATCTTCGCGTCCCAGAAAGACGTGAATTCGATCATCGCAGAAACAACCATGACGACAATCGGCAAGACGAGCGCAAACTCAAGATAGGCCGAACCGCGCGGTGACTTCAGTCGCCGTGCGGCCGTCTTCTTAAGTTTCCCATCTCGCCGAAAGAAGAACATCACGCCCCCGAGAAAATGGTGTAGATTGTCCCCGCCGCAATTGCGATGCCGTAAGGAATCATTGTCGGGAGCGAATGCCGCGCGTCGTCGCCCTCCGCGGAAATGTTCTTTTCGTCGCGTTTTCTCTTCGCGCCGAAGATGATGCGAAAGGCCGAGGCAAACGCCGTGAGAAGCGTCCCATTCCACGCGGCGATGCCGACCGCAAGGAGTCCGCCCGCAATGCACGTGTCGGTGAGCGCCCGAAGAACGAGCGGATAGCCGATAATCGCGCCCGTCGCAGCCATCAATTTCATATCGCCGCCGCCGACGAGCCCGAAGAGACAGAACGGCAAAAACACGCCGCCGCCTATGAGGAGGCCGAGCGCAGACTCCTTCAGCCCGGGAACGCCACTTTCAATCAGCGCAGCCCCAAGACCAAACGCCATCCCCGCGAACGTCAAGATGTTCGGGATGCGCCGCTTCAGAACCTCGCCATAAATCGCGAACGCGAAGAGGAAAGGAAGCGCGATGAAGGAGATATGCCAAGAGGTCATTTGTCGGCGTGAGCGTCCTTACCGCCACTGCTCCTTGCGAATCTCCTGCTCGTCCGTCCAGACGATTTCGCCCGACGAGAGATCCTTCAGATTGAGCGTAAACTTGAAATACCGATCGGTCACGCCGTCCGTGCGGTCGCGCATCTCGGTGAGCGCACCGTAGAGATACATCTGCGCCGCGCTCTGACGCCCCGCCTGCACGGCTTTCTTCTGGTCGGTGAGACCGTTGAGCGCCTGATCGTTCATGAACTGAAGGTCATCGGCAGATGTCGTGCGATCCATAAAGCGGAACTGGCGCGAGCGGACGAGCTTCGTGCGAATGGAATCGGTGATTGAGGCCATATCAAGATGCATCGTCGAGCGGTTCTTGATGCCCGTAATGTCGAGGACGGGGCGCTTGCCGCCAATCTCCGCGATGAGGTCCTTATCGGCGAGCATTGAGTCCACCATCTTCTCAACCGTACGACGGATGTCCTGCGGCTCAAGCGCGGCCGTCTTCGCGCGCATATCAAGCGATGTCTCGCGCGCCTTCGTCGTCGCGCACCCCGCAAAGAGAGCAGCCGAAAGGGCGAGGATCATGCCGTTCAGAATCAGGTTCTTGTTCATTTTATTTCGTTCCTTCATTTTTAGGTTGTCTTGAAAAATCATCGAGCCGAGGCCGTCGCGACACGCCAGAGCGCGCCGACGTGCGAGACGACGACAATCTTCACGTCGCCCGCCTGAAGCGTGACGGGGACAAGCCGCGTCTCACCGCCGACCGCAAAACCAAGCGCGTATGTGCCCGGTGTCATCGCGTCCTCCTCCCAAACTTGAACGCCCTTTGGAAGCGTCGCCCACGTGCGCGTGTCGGCGCGTCGAAGCGCACTCGCCGTCGCGTTGACGAGCAAGACCGCGAGCTTTGCGTATTCGTTCCCCGCCGCATTGACAGCCGCCTGCGCACCCGCCTGCACGGCCGCGCGTGTGATGTTGCGCGTGACGATGCCCGGGAGCGCCTCCGAAAGGTCACGCGCCGCAAGGGCCTGCACATCGAGCGCGGGCGTCGCCGCGCGAAGAGCCGAAACACCCGAGACCGCAACCGATGGCGGCGCGTATGCGGCCGTGTCGGCGTAACGCGGAAGGTCAATTGACATCGCCGTGTAAATGGGAACGGGAATCTTCACCGACTCGCGCAAGGGGACAAGCCCCTCCTCGTAGAAGACGACGAGTTTAGCCGTCTTGCCCGCGGCGTCCGTCGCGCGCGCCGGTGCCTCAAGCCGCGTGACCGCCGCCGCGAAAACGGGGTTCGTTTCTTGACACGCGAGAGCCTTGCGATACGACTGAAGCGCCGTCTCGCCGTCGCCATCGGCCTCAAAGAGAACACCCGTCAGATACCACAAAAGCGCGTTCTCCCACGAGTTGCGCGATGCGCGCATCATCTCGCGGAGGGCGGTCGTCTCACGCGCGCAGACCTGGTCACTCGCGCATTTCGCCTGTGCGTCGTCTGATGCGTCTTCCTTCGCAAGATCCTCGCCATACGTCTTCGCAAGTTGATCCTGCACGTAGACGGAAAGGCGCGCGTCTGCGAGGGCATCGTCCTTCTTTCCGTTTTGGAGTTGCGCGAGGATGCCACCGTAGAGCGCCATGTTAATCTCGTACGGCGCGAGATAGTATTCACGCGTGCGATCATCCGTCACCGTGGCCGCAAGCGCCGTGTTCGCGGCATCACGCAGGGTGAGCTTCGGTTCGCCCTCGTCGCGCGCGACGGCTGAATCAATGGCGCGGCGATACCACGCCTCCGCCGCGACGCTGTCGCCCGCAAGACTCGCCACGCGCCCCGCCTCGACCGCGCCAAGGCGCGTTGAATAGATAGAATTCGTCGCAAGATTCGCGCTCCACGCGCGCGCGTCCTCGGGGCGCCCCGCCTCAATCGCCAACCGCGCCGCGACCACATCCTCGTCAACCGACACGCAGCCGACGGCGCACGCAAGCAGAAGAAGCGCACCCACGCGCCCCACGAATATCTTACCGAAACCGTTCATCTTATAAATCGACTAACGCTCCACCTTGATTGCGGGCGCACCGCCGACGTCGCGCCACCCCGCCGTATCAATGTTGACCTTCACGTTGCGCGCGGCGGCGGCCTGCGCATAGCGACGGGCGAGATCGGCGCGGAGGGCCTCCACGGTCCCCCACTTGCGAACGCCCTCGTCCGACATCTCAAGGGCCAAATCAAGGCTCGTCCCCTCTTGAATGCTGACCGTTGCCTCGTAGGGAACCATCCACTGCCGCGTGACACGCAATTTATGAAGCCCCTTCGTGGTCTGAAACTCGCCCGGCGCAGAACCAATCACCACACCGTCAAGTTCAACCGTCGCGCCGCCGACGACCTTGCGGAGTTCTTGGAGTGCCTCGCCCGACGTGCCCTTTGTCTGCGACTCAAGCTCCGCGATTGTGCGGTCGATAGATGTTTGCACATGGAACTTCACGAGCGCGGAGTCCGTCGCCGTCGGATTGCGCCACGTCGCCGCCTTGGTTGCCACGGCGACCGTCATATCGCGCTCCCACTGATCGAGAAGCGTGTCATAGTATTCGGTCGCGTCTGCGTCCGCATCAAGAACGGGGAACTTACTCGTCCACGTGGGCATACCGTCAACAGAGACGCCGTTCGCGTCCATCACCTTAAAGGCCATGCGCAACGAAAAGACCGTGCTCAAGCGACCATTCATATTGCGCTTCGTGGCCCCCGCGCGCAGGATTGTCGCAACGACCGCGTAATCGCAGCCGACCGACTTCGCAATATTCGGCGAAGCGAGGAAGGCGTCGGCCGCCAGCGTTGAATCAACGACCTGAAAGCCTTCCACCTCGGCGAAGGCGGCGACGATGCGCTCGCGGATGTTGCCGATCTGCGCGTCCAACGCGGGCACGCCGCTCTTGTTCTGCGCGAAGACCGCGATTTTCTTTGTCTCGGTCGCCTGAAGCGACGGCATGAGAAGTGCAACGGAGAGGAGAGCGAGAAGTGATTTTTTCATAGTGTCGTTCCTTTCATTTGAATGCGACGCGCCGCACGATTATTCGGCCGTCTCGGTCTCGCGAATCTGAACCTTGACCTGTGTCGCCTTCGGGTTCGGCGCGACCCCCGTCAACGTGATGACATCGTTTCCATCAAGGACAATCGCGCGATAGGGCTTCGCGTCCGCATCAATTTCCGTGCCTTCAGCGTCTGCCCAAACGAGGCGCGCTTGAAGACGCTGACGACGCTTCGTCAAAGACTCAAGCGTCACCGTGGCACGACGGATGCCCTCCGATGCCTCGCCATACGTCACCTTGCGCACCTTCACGCGATTTGAGAGACGATAGGAGTTTTCAAGAACCGTCGCCTCACCCGAATCGGTATCAATTGTCACGCGCGTGCCGCGCGTCTCCGCGCAACCGACGCACAAGGCGAGCGCAAAAGAGAAAATCAAAATCATCTTCATGTGAATCTCCTTGATATGGGGCATCATCTTTCAGAAGTTCCAGTTCAAGATTGGTAAAAACGCAATGTCATCGGAAGCGATAACATTCACGACACCAATCTGGACACCATAGGCGCGGTCGGCGATATTGACGAGACCAATCTGAAGGCCCGTCATTTCAGAAACATCGTTCCAGATGCCGATCTGCAGGCCCTTGACATTCCAGTTTCCCCATGGCAAACCAACGGGGCCGACAAGCGTCAGCGCGAACGGCGTCCAGTCTGTCATGCATCCCGCGCGGGTCGCAGGCTTGGCCTGAACAAGGGTTGCCTCTTTTGCGAAAACGGACGCGGCCATCACGATCGCCGCGCACACACACATCAATTTCTTCATTATTTCACTTCCTTATCTTTGCTTTCTGCCGACTTTTTAGTCGCCTCGCGCAAGGCCACATTGTTGATGCGGTTCACATCCACAATAACGCCCGCCGTTCCACACGGATGTGTAAACTCATAGACATACGGAATCCAAGAGAAGAGCAGCATGGGAATGCCCTTACGACGCATCGCCGCAGCCCATCTTGCTGCGCGCGGATCTGTCAGTCGGCCGTCCGCAATAGCACAGTCAATCTTGTGTGCCACAAACAATTGACCTGCGCCTGGCAGCAAGGCATAACAAACGGCAGGCCCCATACTCACGACGGGTTGGAAACGCCCTTTGTCGCGCTCGATACTCCAGGCGATTCCCTGTGAATTCAGATTGGCCGTTTCCGTGTGATCAATCGCGCCGATTTTCACGCACGAGCAGCCTCCTAAGGCAAGGCCCATAACCACCAACGCCACACTGCCCAATACCGTTTTCATAGCACAATCCTTATCCGTAACTTACTGTTTACAAAATCCAAACAACAAGAATGAGCCGCTCTCACGACCCAACTACATAGTTTCACATATTATACCATATTCGGAGAAATCGTGCGAAAACGCAGTTACGGATCTCCCCGCGCGTGTCGGGTTACCAACCCCTGTCATTAGGGGTTGGCTCGCTCATAGACGCGAATGTAATCAATCCAAACGCGGACGGGGAGCGTCGCAGGATCGACCTTCCCAACCCAGCCACCGCCGAGTTGCATATCAAGGCGGAAGAAATATGGCGTCGTGAACGGCCATTGCGCATCGGCCGCGAGAGCCTGGCGCTCATAGCGATATGTCTCAACGCCATTCACCGACCAAATGATCGCGTCGGGCGTCCGTTCCAATGTGAAGACATTGAACGCGCCCGCCTTGAACGCACCGCGCCCACTGTGCGTCTCCTTCGGCTTTAAATACTGCGTCCAGCCCGAATGCACAGTCTGATAGACAAACGGGTCGCGATTGAGTCGTTCAACGATGTCAATCTCGCCCGACCACGGCCACGTGCGCCCCTTCTCATCGGGTGTCACGGGCGTCATCCAGAAAGCCGGCCACGCGCCAACTGCATCCTCGAACTTCGCGCGAATCTCAACGCGCCCATACGTCATCATCGTCTCAGGCGCAGCCGTCAGATTCCAGACGCCACCCGTCAGGTACGCGCGCGCATCCGCGTTCGTGTCTGTGTTGACTCGACCGACAAGAACGAGGCAACCCTCGCGCATCTCAACGAGATCCTCTGCGAGCGACATGTTCTGCCGCCATTCGGCATCGCCCTGATCAATCCGCGTCCAGACGTTCGTATCAAGCGGGCCATTGAACTCGTCGGCGAAAACAAGCCGCTCGCTCGCACACCCGCCTGCAAGAAAAAGCGAGAGCATGAGCGCGAAGAAGATGATAAGACGCATAAACCTTTTCCTTTAGTCTGCAAGCGTGGCGAAGTCGAGCGTTGCGAAGTAGTCGTCCAGCGTTTCGGCGCGGCGAATGAGCCGCACCGCGCCGCCCTTCTCAAGGAGAAGCTCCGCCGAGCGCAACTTGCCGTTATACTGAAAGCCCATCGCGTGACCGTGTGCGCCCGCGTCGCAAATAACAACGAGATCGCCTTCCGCAAGAACCGGCAGGACGCGTTGAATCGCGAACTTGTCGTTATTCTCGCACAAGGAACCCGTGACATCATAGACCGAAGTATCACCACTCGTTTCTTTGCCCGGAACAACGATTTCGTGATACGCGCCATAAAGCGCCGGGCGCATCAAGTTTGACATGCACGCATCAAGCCCCGCATAAAGACGATACGTGTTCTTGATGTGGAGGACGCGCGAAACGAGATAGCCATAAGGGCCTGTCATACAGCGGCCGCACTCCATGTAGAGTTTGAGCGGCTTTAAGCCACGGCCTTCAACAATTTCATTGTAGCCAAGGCGAATGCCCTCGCTCACGCGCTCCAAGTCCATCGCCTTCTGGTCGGGACGGTAGGGGATGCCAATGCCGCCACCGATGTTGACGAACTCAAAATCGATGCCAAGTTGCTGCGAAAGGTCGGCGACGAGCGAGAAAAGAAGTTTCGCCGTGTCAATAATATACTCGGGGTCAAGCTCGTTTGAGGCCACCATCGTATGAAGGCCAAAGCGCGTCACGCCCGCTTCTTTCATCTGGCGATACGCCTCAAAGAGATGCTCGCGCGTCATGCCGTACTTCGCCTCCTCGGGCTTGCCGATGATGGCGTTGCCGCCCTTAAGCGGACCGGGGTTGTAACGGCAACAAAAGACGCGATGAGAGGCATCTCGCTTTAACTCTTCTCGCGCCTCGGGCACCGCGCCGAAGAAAAACGGAATGTGCGAGATATCATCAAAGTTCACAATCGCCCCCAAGTCCCACGCCTTGCGAAACTCGGCCGCCGGCGTGTCATTTGAGGTGAACATGATCTCTTCGCCAACATTGCCGACCTTCTCCGCAAGAATAAGTTCAGCCATTGACGAGCAATCGCTCCCGAAGCCGAACTCCTTTAAGAGTTTCATTAGGTGCGGGTTCGGCGTCGCCTTGACAGCGAAATACTCATGGAAGCCCTTGTTCCACGCGAACGCTTTTTTAAGTCGCTTTGCGTTCGCGCGAATGGCCTCCGCGTCGTAGATGTGAAACGGCGTCGGATACGTCTTCGCGATCTCTTCAAGTTTCGCGCGATCGAACGGCAAGGTTCTCATTATTTCTTCTCCACGACAATTCCAACTTGATGCCCGTTGAGATCGACGTCGCCCGCGCCGTCCGCGACGGCGAGGTCAACGGCGAGCGTCTCGTTCTTCACGTAGTCCGTATGCGCCGCAAGTGCCGCCGCCATCTCGGCATCGCACTTCACGTCGAGGCGAATGCGCTGCGTGACCTCGAAGTCGGCCTCCTTGCGCATCGCCTGGACGCGCGAGACGAACTCGCGCGCGAGTCCTTCGGCGACGAGCTCGGGCGTCAGCGCCGTCTCCAGCCCGACCACGACCGCGCCTTCCGACGCGACGACGAGACCGGCCTTGGGTTTACGAGTAACGATGACGTCTTCGGCCGTAATAGCAATACCCTCAATCTCCTTGGGCAGGGGTTCGGGGCCGCCAGAGGCCCCGCAACCTTGCCTTCCAATCGCCGCAATCGCGGCCGCGACGGCCTTCATCTTCGGGCCGCACTTCTTTCCAAGCGTCTTGAAGTTC
>CAVHJW010000010.1:12796-25760 GCA_963636335.1 bacterium | reverse complement strand
TTGCCGACCATCGTCAGCCAGTTGCCCTCTTCTTTCGTCGCGGACGGCGGTGGAACGCCGTCCCTACCGTCGCCGGCGAACGCCGCCGCGCAAGTCAATGAAAGCACAAACGCAAAAATCAATTTCTTCATTTTCTAACTCTTTATGTTCTTTATGCTTTATTATGGTTAATTTCTTCACCCAACGACCGCCAACACGTCGCCCGTTGAGATGCGGTCGGTCGCGGCGACGCAGATTGTGACCGTGCCGTCGCATGGCGCGGTGAAGGGCGTTTCCATTTTCATCACGTCCATGACGAGGATCTCGTCTCCTTTTGAGACATGCGAGCCGTTTGCCGCCGAGATGCGAAGCACCGTTCCTGGCACGGGCGCGGTCACTTTCTCGCCGTTGCTTGGCGCGGGCGACACCGCCTCGCTTGCCGTCGGCGCGGCCGCCACAGCGACCTTCTTCGCCTTGCGAGGTGCTTCGTCAGGAACAAGATAGTCGAACTTTGAGACGAGTCGGCTCGCGTGATTTGAGACGAGAATGAGAACATAGAGAAACACATAAACAATGGCCATGCCCGCAATCATGAGCACGAGACCTTGACCCATTACTTCCATTGAACCTCCTTTGGTGAATTAAATAATACTTCGTTTAAGTAAATGCGCCTCAAGGCAAAAAGGTTCACGCAAAAATTTGAAAGATCATGACCCATAACGTTTGGAATTTGTGCACGTTTGCGAGAACGGTAAAATTTGATATAATATACCCTCAAAATGGGAAAGCGGAAAGATGTCATCATCTTGGGCGCGACGGGGTCGATTGGCCAGAGCGCCACAAGGGTTATACGTGAGCATCCGGATGAGTTTCGGGTGGTGGCGGTCGCCGCACATCGTTCGCGCGAGGCTTGTGATGCGCTCGCGCGTGAGTGGAATTGCCGCGCCTACGTGGGCGAGGATGCCGCCGAAAACGCAGTCAAAGAGAATGAGGCCGACATTTGTCTCGTTGCGACGGTCGGCTTGAGTGGGCTCAAACCCACGCTCGTGGCGATTGAAAAGGGCATGGATATTGCCCTCGCGACGAAAGAAGTGATGGTGATGGCGGGCGAACTTGTTACGCGCCGCGCGCGCGAGAAGGGCGTTCAATTTCTCCCCGTTGATAGCGAACACTCGGCCATTTTTCAATGCCTGCGCGGTGCGTCGCCACGCGAGATTGATCGTCTCATTTTGACGGCCTCGGGCGGACCATTTCTGGATGGCCCCACCTCGCTTAAAGATGTCACCATTGAGCAGGCTCTCAATCATCCGCGCTGGAAGATGGGCCCCAAGGTGACCATTGACTCGGCAACGATGATGAACAAGGGCTTTGAGGTCATGGAGGCGCGCTGGCTCTTTGATGTCGGCTACGACCGAATTGATGTCGTTGTCCACCCCGAGTCGATTGTTCACTCGCTTGTCACCTTTGTGGATGGTGCAACGCTGGCGCAATTGTCGCCGCCAGATATGTGCGTTGCCATTCAGTATGCGCTCTCCTCGCCTGCGCGAATCCCGAGTCCGCGCGCGCGCCTTGACTTGCCCGCGCTTCAGTCTCTTACATTCCGCGCCCCCGATCCAGTTCGCTTCCCTGCGCTCCGTCTTGTTAAGGAGGCGCTTCGTCTTGGCGGCACTGCGCCCGCCATTCTTGCGGCGGCCGATGAATGGGCCGTCCAAGCGTTTCTTGCGGGCCAGATTCCTTTCACGGGCATCGCCGCCTCGGTTGAGCGCGCGCTTTCGTCCATTCCCATTTCCGCCGTCTCGTCACCTGATGACATCCTTTCTGTGGCGCATAAGACGGCGGAATTCCTTTCACACGATTAACTTTTTCCCTTATGTCAATTCTCACGACCCTCTTCTACATCGTTCTCTGCGTTCTCCTCTTCGCATTTGCGATTCTCATCCACGAGTTTGGGCACTTCGTTGTTGCGCTCAAACTCGGTCTGCGCGTTGATGCCTTTTCAATTGGTTTTGGACCCGCCCTTTGGAAGAAAAAGTTTAAGGGCGTTGAATATCGCATTTGCTGGATTCTGCTCGGGGGTTATGTTTCGCTTCCCGACCTTGACCCCGAGGGAACGAAGGTGATTGAAGGTCAGGGGGGCGAGAAGACTGAGAAGGACAACGTTCCGCGTGTACATCTCCCCGCGTGGAAGCAGATTGCGGTCGCCTTCGCAGGGCCTTTCATGAATATCGTTTTGGCCGTCGTCATTGCCGTTGTGCTCTCGCTGATTCCAAGTGCAAAGTTTGGGACACTCGCGCCGAAAATTGGTCGCGTCATCAAGGATGGCCCTGCGGAAAAGGCGGGTCTCAAGGCGGGTGACTGCGTGAAGTCTGTCGCGGGGCATCCCGTTGAGACGTGGTCGGAGATGCAAACCGAGCTTCAGATTGCGGGCGGGAAAACCGTCACATTCATCGTTGAACGCGGCGGCGCGACGCCCGAGGAAGTCTCGCTCTCCGTCACGCCGCGTCGCGACGAGGTCTCGGGCGCGTGGTACATCCTGGCACTCAGCGAGACGAACCGGACGGGCGCGGTCTCGTGGATGCCGGCGCGAAGCCCCTGGAAGCAACTCGCGTGGGACGCAGGCTCCATCTTCCGTGTCTTGAAGGGACTCGTGACGCCGAAGGAGGTGAAGGCGACGGCGGGGGCCCTCGGGGGGCCTGTGCTGATTGCCGAGGGGCTCTACTGTCAGGTGCGCCGCGACCCGCTGGATGGGCTCGGCTTCTTGCGCTTCCTCAATATGAATCTTGCGATTCTCAACCTCTTGCCAATTCCCGTCCTTGACGGTGGGCTCATTTTCTTCGCGCTCATCGCGCTTGTCTTTCGCCGCCGCGTCCCCGCCTCGGTCATCAACACGTCGTCATTCCTCTTTATGGTGCTTTTGATGGGGTTGATGGGTGTCCTTATTTTGCGCGACTCGTGGCGCAGCTACAAGATTCATACGTTTGATCCAAAGGCCGAGAAGGGGGCGGCGACGAATGTCACGCACAACGCGACTCGTTAACGTCGGCTCGGTCGCGATCGGCGGCGGCGCACGCGTGAGCGTGCAAACGATGACGACGGCCGATCCGCACGATCGGGACGCGCTCGTCCGTCAGGTTTTAAGTTGTGCCGCGCACGGCTGTGACATCATTCGCCTCACGGTTCCCGACATTGAGGCTGCGAAGGTTTTGGGCGAGGTTAAAAAAGTCTCCCCCATCCCGCTCGTCGCCGACATTCATTTTGACTATCGCTGTGCGCTCGCCGCCATTGAGGCGGGGACGGATGCGCTTAGGCTCAATCCCGGCAATATCGGTTCGCGCGATCGTGTGCAGGCCGTCGCGCGCGCGGCGAAAGAAAAGAAGATTCCGATTCGCATCGGTGTTAATGGGGGGAGTCTTGAGAAGGGCGAGACACTCGTTTCGTCGGCTCTAAAACATCTGAAGCTTTTGGAGGACGAGGGCTTTTATGATGTCGTCCTTTCGGCGAAGGCATCAAACGTCGCCGCGACGCTTGCGACCTATCGCGAACTTGCAGAGAAGACGGACTGCCCACTTCACCTCGGTGTCACCGAGGCGGGGACGCTGATTCCGGGCGCGGTGCGGAACTCGGTCGCGCTTGGCATTCTGTTGTCAGAAGGCATTGGCGAGACAATTCGCGTGTCGCTGACGGCCAAGCCAGAGAAGGAAGTGAAGGTTGGTCTTGAGATTTTGCGTGCGCTCTCTCTGCGTGCGCCCGGTCCCGCAATCACGAGCTGCCCAACGTGCGGGCGCACGAAAGTTGATCTCTTTCGTGTCGCGAGTCAAGTTGAGGAGGCTTTAGAGACGCTCGCCAAAGATCATCCGCATCTTCCCTCGGTCGCTGTCATGGGCTGTGTTGTCAATGGGCCTGGCGAGGCGAAGGGTGCAGACATCGCGCTTTGCGGTGGCGAAAAGTCATTTGTCCTTTATGTGAAGGGCGAGGTCGTTGAGAAAGTGACCGAGGAAGAGGCGGTCGGAAAGGTGATTGAGCATGCGCTTCGTCTACGATAATCTCGCCGTTCTCCATGTTGCGCTCGTCGTCTCGCTGACCGCGTGGCTCTTCGGCGGCACGCAAAGCGACATCTTGCTCGCTTATTTGCCGTGGGCCTTTCTCCTCTCGTGTGAAGTTCTTCTCTTTTTCCCGCAAAAGCGCGACAGCGAGACAACGTTTGAGGCGCGTGCGCGCACGTGGGCGGACTTAAAGCACGATCCGCTCCTTTACGTCTCACTCGCGCTTCTCATTCTGCTCGCCATTCCGTTCGTCAATAACGGGCTTTGCCGAAGCTGTGACCGCGCGCTTGTCGCGGCTGGTTGTGCCGTTGATCCGCCGATTCCTTTCTTACCGTTCTGCGTCAATCGTCTGCAGCACCTCAACGTCTACCTTTGGTTCGCAACCGCGCTCTCCCTTGCGCTCGTTGTGCGCCACGCTCTCAATCGGCGGGGCCAGCGCCTTCTCTTGGAACTTGTTGTTTGGAATGGATTCTTTCTCGCGGTTCTCGGTTTTGTGCAGACCGTGACAGGGGCGCCAGGGCCTCTTTGGAAGCCGTTCCAAAATGTCTCGTCTGCGAGTACGTTTTTCTCAACATTCGGCTATCCCAATATGGCGGGCGACTATTTTACGACGCTTTTCGCCGTTGCAATTGCGCTTTGGCGTCGCTCCGATGACGAGGCGTACGATCTTTATATCAACGACCGGAATGAATACGAAAAGCACCGCTCGTCGCGCTTCTTCCGCCGACACTATCATCTCGTTCATGCAGCCGTCTTTTTCTGCGCGGCCGTGAACACGCTTTCGCGCGCGGCGATGATTCTGGTCACGGTTCTTTCGGCCGTCTTCTTCGTCCACGCCTTCCTCTCGTTCGCGCGTCGGATGACTCTCGCTGACCGCGTCCGCAAGGGAACGATTGCGCTCGGGCTGACGGCGCTCGTCGTTTTCTTCATGGTGCGCTCGGTTCCGGACAGCGTCCAGAGCGAACTGAATACGCTCAATACGGATGCTGTTCTGACGCGCGTGACGGGTAAGGGGCAGTATCATGCGCGCGTCGCAACGGAGATTTGGAAAGATCACGTTCTCTTTGGATGTGGCGGTTGGGGCTACAAGCACTTTTCGATTCCAAAGATGACACCCGAAGAGAGGAAAAACATTCAGTCGATTGGTGGCATCAACGTCCACAATGACTACCTCCAGTTCCTTGCCGAGCATGGGCTTGTTGGTTTTGGTTTGATGATTGCGGCCGTCATTCTCTTGCTTGTCCCCGTTGCGTCGGCGTGGCGGCGGCTCTATCGGAATGTCCGCTTCGTGACGGCCGAGTTCCTGCCCGCGCGTCCTGTTGCGCTCTTCGTCCTGCCTGCGAGCGTCTTCGCCATTTTGGTGGGGCTTCTCGCGACGCTCATCCATTCCTTCGGTGACTGCCCGCTTCGCTCGGCGGCTGTCCTCGTCCTCTTCTTTGTTCTTTTGTCTGCGTTGCCTGGCTTTTTGCCGAGTGGCGTTCATTCATCTGAGGAGAAAAAAGATCATGCTTCACGTTAACGAGAATTATTCGAAGATTAAACCCACCTACCTCTTTGCGGAAATCGCGCATCGCGTGGCCGCGCATCAAGCCGCGCATCCTGATGCGAAGGTGATTCGTCTCGGCATCGGCGACGTCACCGAGCCGCTTGCGCCTTCTGTCATCGCCGCAATGCACAAGGCCGTCGATGACGAAGGGGGAAAGGGCGAGAAGTTCTACGGTTACGGCCCCGAGCAGGGCTACGCGTTCTTGCGTGAGAAGATTGCAACGGCCGATTTTAAGGCGTACGGCATTGATATTTCAGCCGACGAGATTCTCGTCTCGGACGGCGCGAAGTGCGACTGCGGCAATTTGCAGGAGCTCTTTGGCACCGACATCGTTGTCGCCGTCGGCGACCCTGTCTACCCCGTTTATGTTGATTCGAACGTGATGGCGGGGCGTCATGACATTCGCCTTTTGCCGTGCACGAAGGCGAACCATTTTGTGCCCGGCCCTGAGGGTTGCGAGGCCGATATTGTTTACCTCTGTTATCCGAACAATCCAACGGGCGCGGTCGCGACAAAGGCCGAACTCCAAAAGTGGGTTGACTGGGCGAATGAACGCAAGGCTTTGATTGTGTTCGATGCCGCTTACGAGGCGTTTATCCGTACGCCCGGCATTCCGCATTCAATTTATGCGTGCGAGGGCGCGAAGACGTGCGCCATCGAGATTCGCTCGTTCTCGAAGACGGCGGGCTTCACAGGCATTCGCTGTGGCTACACGGTTGTCCCCGATGGGCTTGTCGCGTACACGGCGAACGGTCAGGCGACGCCGCTTCGCCCTATGTGGACGCGCCGTCAGACGACGAAATTTAATGGCGCGAGCTACATTACGCAACGTGGCGCGGAGGCGGTCTATTCGCCCGAGGGACGCGCCGAGACGAAGGCGACGATTGATTTCTATCTCGAGAATGCGAAGCTCATGAAGACGGCTTTGAAGGGCTTTGGCTACGATGTCACGGGCGGCGACGATTCGCCGTACCTGTGGGTCGATGTGAAGGGCGAGAGCTGGGCGTTCTTTGATAAGCTTCTCAAAGAGGCGAATGTTGTTACAACACCAGGCGCGGGCTTCGGCGCGGCGGGCGAGGGCTTCATCCGCATCAGCGCGTTCAACTCGCGTGCGAATGTCCTTGAGGCGATTGATCGCTTCGGCAAGGTGCTCTAAGTTTTTCGCGCGAACCCAAAGGAGATACTCGGGGACGAGAAAAAAAGAGGGGAGGGAAAAGGCCATGATGACGATCTATAAGTGGGAGAACGGCGGTCTTCGCGAGACGGCTGAGTTCGCGCCGTCGTGTTGGATTAACCTCGTTGATCCCTCCACGACGGAACTTGAGGCCGTCCTCACGCACTCGCAGGTGCCTCGCGACTTCCTGACCGACCCGCTCGACGCGGGCGAAAGGCCGCGTTTTGATAATGAGGACGGCGCCACGCTTCTCATCGTTCACGTGCCGCGCCCGATTCCGGCGGACGATGAGGAGGAGTCGGTCGCACCCTACCAGACGCTCCCACTTGGTATCATCCTTTTTGCGCAGACGGTTATTACCGTGTGCAGCGCGCCGACGCCCGTGACGACGGCCTTCCTTGATCAGATTCGTCGCGTCTGCCCGCCTTCCGATACGTATCGTTTTGCCTTCCGTCTTCTCTGGCACGCGGGCGTCCTCTTTTTGCGTTACATCAACGACGTCCATTCGCGGACGAGCGCCATTGAGGATGAGCTACACGAGTCCATCTCGAACGTCGCCTTGCTCAAACTCTTCCAAATTGAGAAGACGCTCGTTTACTTTACGACATCGCTCAAGGCCGACACAATTGCGCTCGCGCGTGCGAACACGGCGCGACAGTTGACGCTCTCGGAGGATGATCGCGATTACCTCGAAGACGCGCTGGTTGAATATCAGCAGGCTCTTGAGACGGCGACGATTCATGCGAACATTTTGAATGGGACGCTGGATACTTTCGCCTCGCTCATCAATAACAACTTAAATAACGTCATGAAGTATCTGACCGTCGCGACGATCTTTCTCGCCGTGCCGACGCTCGTCGCGTCAATCTACGGTATGAACTTGGAGACGTTGCCTTTTATGAAAAGTTCTTACTCGTTCGTTATCGTGATGGGCTTTTCGGCGGTCCTCGCGCTTCTCTTGGGCGTTGTCTTCTTTATTCTCTCGCGCAACAGGAAGTTCTGATGAAGTGGGCGATTTATAATCTTCTTTTCCTTCTCGTTTATCCGTTCCTGTTGCCGGGCTTTCTCGTTCGCATGTTGCGGCGCGGAGGCTATGCGAAGCGTTTTGGCGACCGTTTCGCGCTCTATCCGAGCGGCCTTTTTACGCCATCGGCGGAGCAACTTCGCGACCACGATGCGCCTGTTTGCGGAACGGCGTCGGCTCCCATTTGGATTCATGCTGTCTCCGTGGGCGAGGTGCAAGTCGCTGGGCAATTGATGCGCGAGTGGCGCGCTGTTGAGCCGACGGTGCGCTTTTGCTTTTCGACGACGAGTTCAACAGGGTGGAAGATGGCCGAGAAAGAGGTCGGGCCGAAGGATACGCTCATTTATAATCCGCTCGATTTTCCGAACTTCGTGAAGAGTGCGCTCAAGACTGTGCGCCCACGCGCCATTGTTCTCACGGAGAGTGAAATTTGGCCGAACTTTATTCGCTTTGCGAAGAAATCGCGTATTCCGCTTTTTCTCATCAACGCGCGCGTCTCGGATCGGAGTGCGCCACGTTATCGCCTTGCAAAATGCTTCTTTGGCGATGTGTTCACGTGCTTCACGAAAATCTTTGCGCAGAGTGACCTTGATCGCGCGAGACTCGTTGCGGCGGGTGCGCCGTGTGACAAGGTTGAGGTGACGGGTTCGTTCAAGTTTGATGTCGCGCACCGCAATGAGGCGAAGGAGAAGGAGATGCGTGACTGGATTGACGCGAATGGCGGCGCGGGCGGTCGCATTCTGCTCGGCGGTTCAACGTGGCCAGGTGAGGATGTTGTTCTTCTCAACATTTATAAAAAGATGATGGCCTCCGATTCAAAGGCGGATTATCGCCTTGTCCTTGCGCCGCGCCATTTTGAGAAGGCGGATGCGGTTGAGGAGAATATCAAGAAGGCAGGCTTTGCATGCGTGCGGCGGTCAAGGGATGAAAAAGAGAAAAGAGCCTTCACAGACAAAGCGGTCTTTCTTGCCGACACGACAGGCGAGTTGATGGGGCTTTATGGGATTGCCGATCTCGTGTTCGTGGGCAAGTCTCTTTGCGCCCACGGCTCGCAGAATATGATTGAGCCGTGCCTTTGTGGAAAGCCGACATTTGTGGGTCCTTATACCGAGAATTTCCGTCCCGTCATGAGCGATCTCCTCGCGGCCGACGCCATCGTGCAAGTGAAGGACGAAGCATCGTTGGAAAATGCACTTATTCGCGAGAATCATGCAGACCTTGGCGCGCGGGCCAAAGCGGCGGTTGAGCGTCGCCGCGGTGTCGTGTCAAAATGCGTTTCTGAGATTCGGGGGTTGATCGCGTGAAGCGTCTCATCGCAATCGTGCTCGTCGTGGCTGGCGTTGTGGGTGGCTGCTCACGTGAGGAGGCGAGGCCTGTTCGTAAGACGTGCGCAATCGTGAAAGAGACGGTGCGCGGCATCTACCGACTTGAGACGGCGACGATGGGCGGCACCGCGCCACGTTTTGTATCCCTCGACGTGGACGGCCTTTCGGCGCCCGCGCTTGAGGCGACCTTTCGTGCGTTCAAGGATCCCGCCGCAGTCCACCTCTGGATGCCGAGCGAGAAGAGTTGGATCTTAGTTGAGCACGCCTCGGCGACGAATGCGGTGAGCCTTCTCCTTGCACTTGATGCCTTCGCGTCGGATGAATCTTGCACGGTCTCGCTCGTGGATGTTCTTGCGAACTACGTGGGGACGCTTGCCGATGTGATGCCTGCCTTTTCGTCGGATCTGAAGGGCGAGGTCGTCCCCGAGTGGTTCGTCCCCAAGGTGTTTGCGTCATTTCCGTGGCTGTCGCCCCAGGGGCTGGATGGCGACATCTTGGCGGAAATTCAGCGCGAGGTCGGCGAACGACAGCGCGTGCGGCGAATCGTCCTCGAAGGCGCGATGGCGGCGCGGCAGGTGAAGGAGAAGGGTGACGAGGAGGCCGCGGTCACTCTTTGGGGCGAGGCCTATCGCGAGAACCCGCGCGATGCGCTTCTCTTGGAACGACTTGAAATTCTTGAACGGAATGCGAAGGGCTTTCTTGAGGTTGGCAAGGTTCTTCAGGCGATGAAGTGCTACGAGACGATGATTCTCGTTCGCCCCAACGACCCCGTTGCCGTGCGGGCCTTTGGTCTTTGCCTCAAGAAACTCGGCCGCGAGGATATGGCGAAAGTCATTCTTTCGCGCGCGGATGAGCTTGCGCGTTCAAACACGACCGACCGCGCCAGCGAGGTCAACTCTTCGGAAGAATCTGCTCGAAATCCTTGACGCCGAGGTGGTGCCAAGCATCGAGTGTCACCTTTTTGCCATCCTTCGTTCGGATGGTGAGAATCGTCTTTGTGCCCCACTTTGAGCGGTCAATCTGCGCGATGTCGCCCAATGAAAACGTTTTGCCGTTCCATGTGAACGATGCGTTGTCGAAGGAAAAGTCGAACCGTGCGGCCTTGATGAGTCGAAGACCCACTGTGAGCGAGGCGAGAAGGGCGAGAAGGGCGAGCCCTTGTTGGGACAACGTTTTTTGCCGCTTGAACGACTCAAGATCGTAACCCTGCGGTGCATCGGCTTTCTCAATCTCGCGGTAGAGTTCGGCGGCGGGCGTTTGAGGATAGCGGATGATCCCGTCATAGGCGAACCAGAGGAAGAGCCCCGCCATCAGGAGAGTGACAAAAAGATGCCTTAAGGCGTATTCTTTGTTCAGTTTCAACTTCGTCATATGAATAGTATAGCAAAAGTTCGCCCTGTTTGGTATAATATTACATTCACAATTATGATGGAGAAGATTGACATTGCGCAGGCCAAGGCGTCCGTTCTGACGGAGGCCCTGCCTTATATTCAAGATTTCAAGGGCTCGGTCGTCCTCATTAAGCTCGGCGGCTCCGTGATGGAAGTTGAGGCGAATCTCGACTCGATTATGGATGATATTGCCTTCATGAATGCGGTGGGCATCAAGGTCGTCGTCGTTCACGGCGGCGGCAAGGCGATTTCAAAGGCAATCAAGGCGAGCGGGCATGAGCCGCGCTTCGTGGAGGGCCTTCGTGTCACCGATGAAGAGACGATGGAGATTGTCCGCAAGACGCTCAACAACGTTGTCAACCCGGACCTCGTCACACGCCTTGCGAATCGCGGCGCGAACGCGCGTCCGCTTCACGGCAATTGGCTTTTTGGCGCAACGAAGATTACCTCCCCCGACCGAGGCTTTGTCGGCTCGGTTGCCTCGGTCGCGCCGCGCGCCGTCATTGAGATGCTTGACGCGCACATTATCCCCGTCGTGACGCCGCTGGGCACGGGTCTTGACGATAATCATCTTTATAATATCAACGCCGACTATGCGGCGGCCGCGCTGGCAAAGGCGCTCGTCGTGCGCAAGTTTGTGCTTGTCTCGGACGTCCCGGGGCTTCTCAAAGACCCCGCGGATCCGACGAGCCTTTTCTCGACCCTGCGCCTCGATGATATCGCGGCGCTCAAGGCGTCGGGTGTCATCGCGGGAGGCATGCTCCCGAAAATCGAGAGTTGCGAAGATGCGATTCGCCAAGGGGTGAAGAAGGTTCACCTCGTGGATGGACGCATGGCGCACTCTCTCTTACTCGAAATATTCACGCGCGAGGGCGTGGGAACGGAGATCACGAAATGAGCAATAAGACGCAGGACATTCTCGAGCTTTACAAATCCAAGGTGATGCCCACCTACACGCCGTCGCTCGTGCTGTCGAGCGGCAAGGGTTTGACGGTGCGCGATGTTGATGGTCGTAGCTGCTACGACTTCACGAGTGGCATTGGTGTGCAGGCGGTCGGCTACGCGCACCCCAAAGTTGTCAAGGCGATTCAAGATCAGGCGGCGACGCTCACCCATTGTTCAAACCTTTATGTGAACGTGCCCGCGACGAACCTTGCCGCGAAGCTCGTGGATCTCTCGGGTCTCGACGGTAAGGTTTTCTTCTGCAATTCGGGCGCGGAAGCGAATGAAGCGGCGATCAAACTCGCGCGCAAGTGGGGCTCTACGCAGGGTGGCCGCTATGAGGTCATCACCTTCCGCCAGAGCTTCCATGGGCGGACGCTCGCGACGGTTGCGGCCACGGCGCAGGCGTGGTGTCAGGAAGGCTACGACCCGCTTCCCGTCGGTTTCGCCTATGCCGATTTTAACGACTTAGAGAGCGTCAAGGCTGCGGTGAACGATAAGACGGTTGCCATCATGCTTGAGCCCGTGCAGGGCGAGGGCGGCGTCTTTCCTGCGACGGACGAGTTTATGAAGGGCGTGCGTGCGCTCTGCGATGAGAAGAATCTTCTTATGATCTGCGATGAGGTGCAGTCTGGAATGGGCCGCACAGGTACGTGGTTCGCCTGGCAGGGCTACGATGTGAAGCCTGATCTCTTTACGTGTGCGAAGGCGTTGGGCGGCGGTCTCCCCATGGGCGCGCTTATCTCGAATGCGAAATTGGCGGACGTCTTCACGGCCTCGGCACATGCGTCGACGTTCGGCGGCAACCCCGTTGCGGCGGCGGCCGCGCTTGCGGTTATTGATGTCATTGAGTCCGAGAACCTGCTGGAGAATGTGAAGACGGTCGGTGCCGCGCTGAAGGCGAAACTTGAGTCGTTCGCTGACCAGTACGATGCGCTTCTTGACGTGCGTGGCAAGGGGCTTATGCTCGGCCTCGTGACAGAAGGCAAGGCGCAGGACCTCGTTGAGGCGTTCCGCAGTCAGGGTCTTCTCGTCCTCACAGCGGGCGAGCATGTTGTCCGTCTGTTGCCGCCATTGACGCTTGCCGAAGAGGATCTTGAGGAAGTCTACGATATGATTTCGGACGCGCTCGACTGCACGTTCGGCGCCTAACCGAAGGGGGTTTCTATGTTTGACTGGACTGTCCTCGGGGCCTTCACCGGCTATCTGCTGGTGATGCTTTGGATTGGTTTCTTCTTCTCGAAGCGGCAGGAGTCGCTTGGGGATTACTACCTCGGTGGGCGCAAGATGAACAAGTGGGTCGTCGCGCTCTCCGCTCAGGCGTCCGATATGTCGGGCTGGCTGTTGATGGGTCTCCCGGGCGCAATCTACCTGGGCGGGTTCTCCGAAGCGTGGATCGGCATCGGCCTCACGATCGGAACTTACCTCAACTGGAAGATTGTCGCGAAGAGGTTGCGTCAATACTCGGTCGCGTGCGGCGACGCCATCACGATCCCCGACTTCATCAACAACCGCTTCCGCGACAAGACGGGCATCGCGC
>CAVHJW010000010.1:0-12195 GCA_963636335.1 bacterium | reverse complement strand
CGACCCGGAGAAGTGCTTCATGGTGATGATCAACGGCATCTTCGCGAACGGCTTCCTCGTGCGCGTCTTCGCGGGCATCCTGCTCTCGGCGATCATGGCGGCGATCATGTCGACGGCGGACAGCCAGCTGCTCGTCTCGGCGTCGAGCTTCTCGAACGACTTCTACAAGGTCGTGCTGCGCAAGAAGGCGTCCAACAAGGAGCTGATCTTCGTCTCGCGCCTCGCGGTCGGCGCGGTCTCGCTCGTCGCGATCGCCCTCGCGATGAACACGCAGTCGGAGTTCTTCAAGGTCGTGATGAAGATGGTCTCGTTCGCGTGGGCGGGCTTCGGCGCGGCGTTCGGTCCGCTCATCCTCCTCGCGCTCTTCTGGAAGCGCACGAACCTCGCTGGCGCGATTTCTGGCATGGTCGTCGGCGCGGTGACGTGCTTCGTCTGGAAGTTCGTCCTCGCCGACTATGCGACCGCGTATCCGATCTTCGGGCTCTACGAGCTCGCGCCGGGTTTCCTGCTCGCGTTCGTGACGACGGTCGTCGTCTCGCTCGTGACGCCGAAGCCGACCCAAGAGATGCTTGATGAGTTTGACGCCGTTGAGCGCCTTGGCGCAAAAGGCTGACATTGTCTGTTAGACTGTGTCGGAATTTGAGGGGCGGAGTTTGATATAATAGGAGTCCACGTGAAGGACAAAAGGCAAAAATGAAGATTGATGTCGCATACGTCGCGGAGTTGGCGCGGCTTGAACTTTCAGAGGATGAGAAGGCTCTCTTCCAATCCCAGCTTGAGGGCATCGTCCAGTATGTGGACAAGATTTCGGAGGTTGATGTTACGGGCGTTGAGCCGATGAAGCACGGTCATGCGCTTGTCAATGCCTTCCGTGCGGACGTTGAACGCCCGTCACTCGAGACGGAGGTCGCGCTCGCGAACGCGCCGGCAAAGGTCGGTGACGAGTTCCTTTTGCCCAAGATTGTTGAGGGCGCTGAGAGTTAAGACGTTTCTCGTAACATCCATTTTTCGACTCTTTCACTTATGAACCTTTACGAACTTGGAATTAAGGCGGCGCGCGACGGACTTGCGAAGGGCGCGTTTTCGTCGGTTGAACTCACGCAGGCCATCATTGACCGCTATCATGCCGAGAATGAGAAGATCGGCGCGTACTTGACCTTTGACGAAGAGCAGGCGCTCGCGCTCGCCGCGGCGAATCCAAAGGCCGTGCCGATTGCAATCAAAGATCTCATCAACGTGAAGGGTCAGCCCTGCACGTGCGCATCAAAGATTTTAAAGGGCTACGTCTCGCCCTACGATGCGACGGTCATCAAGAACTTGAAGGCGCATGACTTCATTCCGGCGGGGCGCGTCAACATGGACGAGTTTGCGATGGGTTCCTCAACGGAAAACTCGGCGCTCGGCGTGACGCGCAACCCCTACGACCTTCAACGCGTCCCTGGTGGAAGTTCGGGTGGCAGCGCGGCGGCGGTCGGCGGCAACCTCTGCATTGCCGCGCTCGGCACGGACACGGGTGGGTCGATTCGTCAGCCCGCGAGTTTTTGCAATTGCGTGGGCGTGAAGCCGAGTTATGGGCGCGTGAGTCGCTTCGGCGTGACGGCGTTCGCCTCGTCGCTTGATCAGGTTGGCCCGATGACGAAGTCGGTCGAGGACGCGGCCATCCTCCTCGGCGCGCTCGCGGGTCATGATGAGATGGATGGCACGACACCTGACGTTCCCGTTGATGATTACCTTGCCGCGCTTGAAGGCGCGACCTTGAAGGGCGTTCGCCTCGGTCTTCCGAAGGAGTACTTCGCCGCAAAGGGCATGGACGCCGAGGTGAAGGCCTTGACCGAGAAGGCGATTAAAGCGTGCGAGGCGGCGGGCGCGGAGATCGTGGAAGTCTCATTGCCGCACACCGAATACGCGATGGCGGTCTACTACATCATCGCGCCTGCTGAGGCGAGTGCGAATCTCGCGCGCTTTGACGGCGTTCGTTATGGCCATCGGAGCGCGGCGGCGAAGGATGTCTTCTCGCTCTACACGAAGAGTCGCGCGGAGGGCTTTGGCTCGGAGGTGAAGCGTCGCATCATCATGGGCACGTACGTTCTTTCGAGCGGCTACTACGATGCCTACTACGGCAAGGCGCAGAAGGTTCGCACGCTCATCACGCGCGACTTTGAGGAGACCTTTAAAAAGGTGGACGCGCTCTTAACGCCGTGCGCGCCGACACCAGCCTTCACATTCGGCGCAAACGCCGATCCGCTTACGATGTATTTAAACGACCTTTACACGATTCCCTCGGCGCTCGCGGGCGTGTGCGCCTCGTCGATCCCCGCGGGCTTCACGAGCGGAAAACTTCCTGTTGGCGTTCAGTTCATCTGCGGCGCGTTTGAGGAGGCGAAACTTCTCCGCATCTCAAAGGCGTTCGAGACCGCCATCCGATGACAAAAATGATATAATAAAATGATTATGAAAAAAGCTCTGACTCTTTTGGCGGCCGTCTGCGCGTTTAGCGCGGTCTGGGCGGATATCTCGGGTGAAGAATTGGCGAAGCGCCAGGCGCGTAGCGTGCATCTGCGCTTCGAGCCGACGGTGCCCAATGCGGCGGCGGTGCGTGGCACGGTGACGGTCACCGAGACGCAGACAAATACCTACTACTGCATTTATGGCTGGGATTGCGGCTATTGTGGCATTCAAGATCTCGGCAAGGACGCGATGGGCAACGATCGCCGCATCCTTATCTTCAGCGTGTGGGATCCTGTTGACCATGAGGCCGTCGCCGCGATGAGCGAGGAAGAGAAGGCGAATCTAAGCGCGAAGGTTCTCTACGCGCGCGACGATGTTCAGGTCTCGCGTTTCGGCGGTGAGGGGACGGGTGCGAAGACGATGACGCAGATTGGTTGGAAGGTTGGCGAGCCTATCACCGTTGTCGTCACATCCGAGCCAGACGGCACGAACCGCACGGCCTACACGTGCTGGTACAAGGACGGCACGGGTAAGCGGTCGAAACTCGCGAGCATTTCAACGCTTGCGAACGCCTCGCGCGCGCGCGGCATCAACGGCATCTACTGCTTCATTGAAGACTTCTGGCGCAACTATTATTCGGCCACGCTTTCGCGTCGCGCCGTGTTCTCAAACTATGCGACGCGCGCGGCGGGCTCAAAGGAGTGGGTCAAGGCGACGCGGGCCTCCTTTACGGCCGATGGCACGCCGTCAAACGCGATTGATGCGGGGAGTGCGGGGCCGTATGCGTTCTTCTTGAAGACGGGTGGCGCGACGACAAATGAGCATGTGAAACTTTGGGGCAAGGTCGTCTCGGAGCCTGAAGCGGCAACGGGCGCGAAGAACTAAAGAGCTTTCTGAAGGGCGAAAAAGATGACTCTCGAAGAATTGGAACAGGCGAAGGCGGCGAGTCTCGCCGAGATTTCTGCGGCCTGCGATGCCGCCGCCGTTGAGGCGTTGCGCGTCAAATACGTTGGGCGTAACGGCTCAATCCCCGCGCTTATCAAGGCGATGAAAGATGTCCCGAAGGAAGAGCGCCCCGCGTTTGGCAAGGCCGTGCAGGCTTGGCGCGCCGAGGTCGAGGCCGCGCTTGCGGCGAAGGCTTCCGCCGCGCCGAGCGAGAAGGCGTTTGACGGCGATTTGACGCTCCCGGGTCGCTGGTGGAGCCTCGGTGCGAAGCATCCGCTCTCGCGCGTTATTGAAGAGACGGCCGCGATTTTCGGCAAACTCGGCTTCACGGTTGCCGATGGTCCCGATCTTGAAAACCGCTTTAATAACTTTACGGCGCTCAACACGCCTGCGCATCATCCCTCGCAGGATCGCACCGACACGTTCTGGTTTAACGATGACTGCCTCCTGCGGACGCAGACCTCGCCCGTTCAGATTCGCACGATGATGGCCAACAAGCCGCCGATCCGCGTCATCTGCCCAGGGCGCACCTATCGTCGCGACACGACGGACGCGACACATTCGGCGAACTTCCATCAGATTGAAGGGCTTTATGTTGATACGCTTCCCGAGAAGCCTGTCTCGCTCGCAGATTTGAAGTCGGTTCTCGCCTACTTCGCGAAAGAGATGATGGGGAGCGGCGTCACCGTCCGCTTTCGCCCGCACTTCTTCCCGTTCACCGAGCCGTCGGTTGAAGTTGACTTCACGTGCCACGTCTGCAAGGGCAAGGGGTGCAATGTTTGCAAGCAGTCGGGCTGGATTGAGGTCGCGGGCGCGGGCATGGTGGATCCGCGCGTCTTTAAGCACGTCGGCTACGACCCCGAGAAGGTTTCTGGTTACGCCTTTGGCTTCGGTGTTGAGCGCATTGCGATGATTAAATACGGCATCGCCGATATTCGCTGGCTCTACGAGAACGACGTCCGCTTCTTGGGTCAGCTCGGCTGATGAAGACGAAGAAGATCCTGACCGTCGCGCTCGTCGTCGTCGCCTGGTTTTGGACGGCGTACGAATGCGCGACGATTGGAATCGATGTCTTTGACTCGTTTCTCAAGGTCTTTCCAGGTCAGCTTTGGATCATGGCGGCGGTTCTCTCGTATCTGACCATCATTTGGATGCCGAAGAACTTGTTAACGCGCGCGGTGATGGCAATCTTTATGCTGATTCCTTCTGAGCTTTTCCCGCTCCTTCGACCGCATCTGCCAGAGAGCGGTTTTGCGCCCATCCATGTGCTTGTCGGCTTCGTCTACCTGCTCGTCATGATTGGTATGTACGGCATGTTCTACCCCTGGCGCATTGAGACGATTCTCAAGAAAGTGCTGAAGCGAAAGGAGTGAGGCGTCAACGTGCTCGCGCTCGCTCTTTCGCCCATCATTCTGCTGATTTTCGCGCTCGCCGTCTTTAAAGTGCGCGCGCATATTGCGACCCTCGGCGCGGCGCTCTTCGCGCTTGTCATCGCGTGTATTTTTTTCTCAACGTCGCTTCCTCTTGCACGCGTCCCCGCCGTCGTCGCGGACGGTGTCTCGTTCGCGCTTTTCCCCATCTGTCTCGTCGTCCTCGCCGCGCTCTTCGTCTATTCGGTGACGGTCGCATCGGGCGCGATGGAGAAAATCCGCGCTGACCTCTCGTGCGTCTCAACAGACCGTCGTGTCCTCGCTCTCTTGATTGTTTGGGGCTTTGGCACCTTTATGGAGGGTATGGCGGGCTTTGGCACGGCTGTCGCGATTCCCGCGGCGCTTCTTGTCGGCATCGGCTTTGACCCGATGAAGGCCGTCCTCATGTGCCTCGTGGCAAACACGACATCCACGGCTTATGGCTCGGTCGGTGTGCCACTTCTCACCCTCGCGCGCGAAAGCGGTGTCGCGCTTGACGCGCTCTCGTGGCGGACGGCCACGCTTCAGCTCGTTGTTATGGCTCTCGGTCCATTTCTCATTCTCGCCGTCGCGGGCGGACGCGCGGCGCTTAAAGGGGCATTCCGTCTTGCCTTTCTCGCGGACGTCGCCTTCCTCGTTCCGTGGCTCTTTGCGGCGCGTTTCCTCGGACCTGAACTTCCTGACATTCTTGGTGGCCTCGCGGTTCTCGTCGTTTTGACGGGCGTTGAGATGAAGAAGGGGAGACGAGCGCTCTCCCTTCGCGAGGTTCTCTTCTCGTGGGCACCGTTCGCTTGTGCGGTTGCGCTTCTGATTCTCGCCGCGCTTTTGCCCGCGTCAATCAAGGCGTTCGCGCCATCGGGTCTCCTCGTTCTTGTGGGCGGCTTTCTGGGCGGTCGCGTACAGGGGCTTTCTCTTTCACGACTTTTCGCCGTCCTCTTCACGACAGTTCGCACCTATCTTGCGACCTTTGCGACGATTATCTTCGTGCTCGTGCTTGCGCGCGTCATGACGAACGCGGGCATGGTCTCGGCAATCGCCAAGAGCCTCGTCGCCGCAACGGGCCCTGCGTATCCATTCTTCTCGCCGCTCGTGGGCGCGCTCGGCGGGTTCGTGACAGGCTCGGGGACGAGTGCGAACGTCCTCTTTGGCGCGCTTCAGGCGGGTGCGGCGGCGAAGCTTCAGGTCTCCACGCCGCTTCTCGCGGCCGCGAATATGATGGGCGCGGGGATCGGTAAGATGGTGTCGCCTCAGTCAATCGCCATTGGTACGGCCGCCGCAATGATTGCGCCGCGCGCGGGCGAGGCGTTTCGTCGCATCGCCGTCTGGTTCTTTTTTGTCATTCTCTTCGCGTGTCTTGTCACAGGGGGATTCTCGCTTTTATGAAACATCATCTCATCGGTATCGGTGGCGTGGGCATGAGCGCACTCGCGACCGCCCTCGTGAAACTCGGCGACACGGTGACGGGCGCGGATCGTACGCGTGACACGCCGAACGTTCGCTTTTTGGAATCGCTTGGCATTCAGGTTTTCCCCGATGACGGCAGCGGCATCGATGCGACGACGGATGAGGTCATCGTCTCAACGGCCATTGAGGAGACCAACCCCGGGCTTCTTCGCGCGCGCGAAAACGGAATCCCCGTCACGCATCGCGCAAAGGCGCTCGCGCGAACGCTTTCGGGCTATAAATTGGTCGCCGTCGTTGGCACGTGCGGCAAGTCGACGGTGACGGCGATGCTCGGTCACGTCCTCGCCGAATGCGGGCTTGATCCCCTGTGCGTCAATGGCGCGAATGTGCCAGGCTGGGAGGGCGCGGTGCGCTTTGGGAAGGGCGTGTATGCGGTTGCCGAGGTGGACGAGTCTGATAAGTCGCTTGTCGCGTTCTCGCCTTATGCCGCCATCGTGACGAACGCCTCTGCCGATCACTACTCGAAGGAAGAGATGGATGAGGTCTTCGATGCCTTTGTGAAGGGGATGCCCGGGCCTTTGGTGGATGGGCGAAAAACGGGGAACGGTGATATCAAAGAGGTGGAGACCTCAATTCCCGGAAAGCACAATCGTGAGAACGCCGCACTTGCGTTGAGGATGGCCGTCAGCCTCGGTTGCGATGAGGCGAAGGCGCGCGCCGCGCTTCTTTCTTTCCCTGGTGTTGAGCGTCGTCTGCAGAAGATGGGTGAGGGCGTCTATGACGACTACGCGCACAACCCCGAGAAACTTCACGCGATGCTCACGACGTTGCAGGAGGCGTATCCCGCTGGTGTTTGCGCCATCTGGCGGCCGCATGGGTATGCGCCGCTCCGCAAGATGAAAGATGCGCTTGCGGCCATGTTCGCGCAGACCCTTCGCCCGCAGGATTATCTCCTTCTTTTGCCTGTCTATGATGCGGGCGGAACGACCGATCGGACAATCAATTCAGACGCGCTTCTTGCGGCCATGGGCGGCGCGGCGGCGCGTGCTACGCTTGTTGAGAGCCTTGATGCGGCGTTGTTGTGGTGTCAAAAGAACGGCGCGTCGTTTGGCTGTTTCGTGACATGCGGGGCGCGCGACCCGCATCTTCCTGACCTCGCGCGCCGTTTGGCGCAAGGACACTGATGCGGACGGTGGAGATTCTGGGCGTCCGCGCCGCTGTTGCCGAGACGCTTTTTTCGCGCATGCGCGGCCTGATTGCTCGCGAGGCACCGAAGGCGGGTGAGGGGCTTCTCATTACGCGCTGTAATTGCATTCATACGTTCTTTATGCGCTATCCAATTGATGCGACATTTCTTGACCGTGATGGCCACGTTGTTCGTCGCGTTGAGAACATCCGTCCGTGGCGCCTCTTCGTTTGGGGAGGCTTTCGCGCCCGTCAGGTTCTTGAGACAGCGTCTCGCGCTTTTCTCGGATTTTTTCTCCTTGCGTACGCAAGGGCGATTATGGTACAATGAAAATTAAGAAAGTTAAATTTCGTCAATTTTCTGTATTTAATACGTACGGGAGGTTTAAAAAATGACAAGAACTGTTAACGTTGCGTTTACCGTTATGCTCGGCGCGGGCATCTTTGCGTTGCCGTCTGCCCTCGCAAAGGAATACGCGACAACGAACGCCTGGTTCTCAATCTCGTCATTTACGGAAGTCCCGAAGGCTGACGGTACTGTCACGGGTGCTGATACGGGTTGCGGTATCAAGTGGACGGCTGTTCCGACGACCGCCTGCGTGGTTTCGGAAGGGAAGATTGCGGTTGATACCGATGTGGCGGAGAACCCCCTGACGCTGACGCCTGTTGATGCGGGCGATGACGGCTATGCGCGCTTCACAACGAAGGTGACGCTCTCGTCGTCTGAGACGGCTCCGACAACCAATCAGAAAATCGGTCTTTGTCTCGTTGAGTCGGATAACGGCGCAAAATGGAATGTGCGAAATAATGGTGCGTGGGTTGAACAGACGACAAGCACCGTTCCTGAAATGGGCGCAGAATACGAGATCACGCTTGAGACCGATGTGCAGGGCTCGAAAGTGCGTTGGCTTGCGAAGAAGGTTGATGGCACGGAGTACGAACTGACGACGGATTGGATTTCAGTCTCGGATCTCACGGCGCAGATTTCAAAGGTCTCCTACTTTGGTTCTACGTTCCTTGCATCGGCCGCTGCGACGATTGTGCGCTCAATCACGATTGACGATACGGCGGACGGTTCTCAATACAAGGTTATCGTCATTGATGGCGCGAAGGACGGCGCATCAATTTTCGTGGATGAATCGTCTGAATGGTGGACCAATTATAAGTCAACCGTCGGTGGCGATTCTGCGACGAAGGCGAATATGAACACGACGGCTGCGAACGGCCTCACCTATTTGCAGGACTATGTTCTTGGTCTTGATCCGACAACGGCGACCAAGAAGCCGCTCGTCTCTGCGAAGCAGAATGACAAGACGAATAAGATCACCTTTAAGCCAGACGGCATCACGCTCAACGCGAAGGCGGGTGCGCGCGTCAAGTATCGCGTGAAGTATTGCGACAAGCCTGATTTCTCGGGCGCGACGTTTAGCGAGTCCTCCGCGATGGACAAAGAGATTGAACTTGACCTTCCGTCAACGGAGACGAAGGTGAAATATTACAAGGTTGTAATCACGATTGACTAAGCCTCTCACAAGGAAATAGTGCCAAATGGCATCGTTGGCAGGGCGGGCGACACAAGCTCGCCCTGCCGATTAGATTATAAAAAAGTTGACCCCCTTATGAAACTGACAACTGACGAAATCAAACTTGTTTCTTCAACGATTCGCTGCCTCGCGGCCGACATGATTGAAAAGGCGGCCTCGGGACACCCGGGCGCGGCGATGGGCATGGCAGATTTGGCGAGCGTTCTTTGGCTCGAACACCTTAACGTTGACCCGAAGGATCCGCTTTGGGCGGGGCGCGATCGCCTCGTCTTCTCGGGTGGCCACGCCTCGGCCCTCGTTTACACGCTCTTCCACCTCTCGGGGATGGGGTGTGTCACAATGGACGAATTGAAGACCTTCCGCCAGTGGGGGAGTCGTTGTGCGGGTCACCCCGAGCGCGGCCTCATGCCGGGCGTTGAGGTGACGACGGGTCCGCTCGGTCAGGGTATTGCAATGGGCGTCGGCCTCGCGCTGGCGGCGAAAAAGGCGGCGATTGCGAACAAGACGTGGGTCTTCTGTGGCGATGGCGACCTTGAGGAGGGCATTTCGCACGAGGTTTGCTCGTGGGCGGGCGCGATGAAGCTTTCCGACCTCGTGCTCATCTACGACTCGAACCACATCACGATCGAGGGCGACACAACCCTCGCGATGAACGATGACACGAAGAAGCGTTTTGAGAGCTACGGTTGGAAGGTCTTGTGCGTGGACGGTCACGACATTGAAGCGATTGACCGCGTCTTGCGCCGTGCGCGTAATGTGAAGGGTCAGCCTGTTCTCGTCATTGCGACGACACATATCGGCTTTGGTGCGCCCACGAAGCAAGATACAGCCGACTGCCACGGCGCGCCGCTCGGCGCGGAGGAGGTTGCCGGGCTTAAGCGTGCGCTCGGCTTCAACCCTGACGAGAGTTTCGTTGTCCCCGAGAAAGTCTACGACGTCTTCAAGGCGCGCACGAAACGTTGCCACGTTGCGGCGCTCAAATGGAAGCGGCGCGGTTGGAAGAAGCCTGTGGGTGACGCGGCTCCGGCCGAGGCGATTCGTGCGGCGTTGCCGACGTTCCCCGCCGACAAGCCCATTGCGACGCGCGCGGCGTGCGGCACGGTGATGAACGCTTTGGCGCCGCTCGTCCCAGGTCTCGTGGGCGGTAGCGCAGATTTAGGTCCCTCCAACAAGACGATCTTGAAGGGGATGGGCGATGTTACGCCAAACTCGTTTGACGGGCGCAACATTCACTTCGGCATCCGCGAACTCGGCATGTCGGCGATTATCAATGGCCTGACCGCCTTTGACACGACGTTCCGCGGCTATGGCGCAACGTTCTTTGTTTTCTCGGATTACTGCCGCCCGGCGATTCGTCTCGCTGCGCTCATGCAGGTTCCGTCCATCTACATCTTCTCGCACGACAGCTATTGCGTGGGCGAAGACGGCCCCACGCACGAGCCGGTCGAGCATCTGGCCGCGCTCCGCGCAATGCCGAACGTCATGACGTGGCGTCCTGCTGATGCGAATGAGACGGCGTTCGCGTGGTTTGAGATTTTGAAGCACACGACAGGTCCGAGCTGCCTTTTGACAACGCGCCAGAATGTTCCGATTCTCGCGGGCGTGACGGCTGAGGGCGTTGCGAAGGGTGGCTACGACATTTATGTTGAGGGCCCGCAGGACAAGGATACGATCCTCTTTCTCGCGACGGGCAGCGAGGTCTATCTCGCAATCGAGGCCGCGAAGCGCCTCGCCGCCGAGGGCGTGGGTGTGCGCGTCGCTTCTTTCCCGTGCGTGGAGCGCTTCCACCGCGAGACCTCCGACCGCTATCGTTGCGAGGTTCTGCCGCAGGAGATGCATAAGCGTGTCATTGTTGAGGCGGGCACACGCTTCGGCCTTGACCGTTTCCGCATTGACTTCCGCACGACCGCCTACGTCACGCTCGACCACTACGGTGCGTCCGCGCCTTACAAGGTGTTGAGCGATGAATTCGGCTTCACGGTTGACAACGTCTACAAGAAGGCGAAGGAACTCGTCGCGCTCGCCTAAGGCGATGGAATTTCTCGGTCACGACTTCAGGCAGGAAGACCTCCTTGCGACGGCGCTCACAACGCCGTCGTGTCGGATGGACGACCTCTCGGTTCGCGACAACCAACGCCTTGAGTTTCTCGGCGATGCGGTTCTCGGCCTTCTTGCGGCCGAGCAACTCGTTGCGGCATTCCCCACCGAAACAGAGGGCGCGCTCACGGTGATGCGTACGCACATGGTCTCAACACACGCGCTCTGCGAGGCGGCCGATCGACTGGGTCTCGTTGGAAAGTTGCGCCGCGCCGCACACTTGCCGCCGTTTGCGAAGAATGCGAAGACGGTCGCGGACGCGGTGGAGGCGATTGTGGGTGCGGCCTATCTCGACGGCGGCTTTGAGGGGGCACGAGAGGTTTTTCGTACGCTCGCGCTTAAGTCACGCGCCGATGAAGGTGAATGGGGCGAGAATCCAAAGGGCGAACTTCAGGTGAAGGCGCAAGCGATGACACCGCCGCGCCGCCCTGAATATGTGCTTATTTCAACGAGCGGCAAGGCGCACGCGCCCGTTTTCACGGTTCGCGTTTCGGTTGAGGGGCTCGGCGAGGCGACGGCTTCGGCCTCAACACACAAGGGTGCGGAGGCCGCCGCCGCCGCGCGACTTCTTGAAAATTTATGAAACTCATTGCTTCGTTCCAAGTGGATCATACGCGCATCGTGCCAGGCCTCTACGTGAGCCGTCGCGATGCGATTGCGGGTGGTTTTTTGACGACGTTTGACGTGCGTATGAAGACGCCTAACAAAGAACCCGCGCTTCATCCAAATGCCGCGCACACAATCGAGCACATCATCGCAACCTATCTGCGCAATTCGTCTTTTAAGGATCACATCGTCTACTGGGGCCCCATGGGGTGTCTGACGGGCTTCTACCTCATCGTCAACACGCCGCACGCGATTGAGCCAGAAGAAATCGCCCCACTCATTCGCCGTGCCTTTCGCTATCAGGCCGCATACAAGGGCGCGGTGCCGGGTGCGACGGCGGTCAACTGTGGCAACTACTTACTTCATGATTTGACCATGGCGAAGTGGGAGGCGAAACGCTTTCTTGAAAAAGAGTGGCGCTTTACGTATCCGCCCGCGCGCCGTCTTTCGGTCAAGGGTAAGACATTTTTTGATGCCTGATGCCTTCTGTTGGCGGCCTCAACATTTTTTTAAAAAACCCCCTTGCGCAAGTGAGGGGGTTTTTGATATACTATATC